>CAJXZM010000148.1 GCA_913063125.1 uncultured Gammaproteobacteria bacterium
CTTGCTGTTAACAAGATAGACGCTATTTGGGTTCCTATCAACACCGACTATAAAGGTGACTGGTTAAGTGAAACCATAGAACGCAGCCGCTGCAAAGTTTTGATCACCGAAACCGAATTACAAGACCGCGTTCAAGATGTTCAATCATCGTTAAAAGGCGAAAAACTTGTTGTTGCAGGCCCACAAGAATCACTCGCATTAGACGGCGCTGTAACGCTGGACTTTTTGGCAGGACATAGCCCAATTGAACCTAACTACGAGAGCATGAACTACGGTGATACCTGCGCGATTTTATGGACATCTGGCACCACCGGGAAATCTAAAGGTGTATTGCAAAGCCATAATTCTTGGATTCGCCCTATCGCTGAAGCCGCATCCATTTATTACAAATCTCAACCGGGTGATGTTATTTATAATGTACTACCTCTCTATAATTCTGGCGCATGGATCACCGCAATATTCCGCGCGTTATACGAAGGTTTACCGGTTGTTCTAGAAAAGCGTTTTTCTGTTTCTACATTTTGGGATCGCATCCGCCACTTTGGTGCAACCCAAACGTTCACTCTTGGTGCAATGCATATGTTTTTATGGAATTCACCAGAGCGTCCTGACGATAAAGACAACCCATTACGTGTTGCTCAAATGGTTCCAATGCCAGATCAATTAAAAGAACCTTTTTCTAAACGTTTTGGCATAGATCTATTACCAATGGGTTACGGTCAAAGTGAAGCCATGGTAATTTGCACCCCAGCACATCATGTAGGCAAGGTGCCGTTCAGCTCCCTTGGACTGCCTCTAGATGACATGGAAATACAATTATGGGATGACGACAATAACGAAGTCGCTGAAGGTGAGATTGGTGAGATGTGCCTTCGTACGTTAAAACCGTTTACCATTTTTAACGGTTACTTCGATGACCCGGAAGCAGATAAAAAAGCTTACACAGGCGAATGGTATCACTCTGGAGATTTGGGGAAACTCGATCCAACGGGTGCGTTTTGGTTTGTCGATCGTAAGAACGACGCCTTACGTTATGCAGGAAGAAACATCTCCTCCATGGCCGTCGAGATGTCTGTTCGTAAACATCCTGATGTTAAAGATGTTGCTGCATTTGGAATACCATCCAAAGATGTACCGGGTGAGTCAGAATTAAAGCTTAATGTTATTTTGGCAGAGGGTAGTAAACTTACCTACGAAGAACTTGCTGAGTTTATTAACGATAACGCACCATATTACTTTGTGCCTCAGTATATGAATTTTGTCTCGACCTTACCTTATACTCCTACCAACAAGGTTCAAAAATTCAAGTTGAGGGAAGAAGGGTTGTCGGATAATACCTGGGTTCTTAAAACGTCAGATTATAAAATTAAGCGCTAGTAGACAGCTGGAAAAAGACTCAGCTCAATCAGCTGACTGAAATATAAAAAGGCGCTGCGCTTTACAATGCAGCGCTTATTTTATAAGTCTCCTATCTACAGGGTACTACCCTCCTTTATTAGCCTCCGATAATCACTAGGCGACACCCCTTCCCACCGTTTAAACGCTTTATAAAATGACGCCGCATCGAAGTACCCTAAGCGATAAGCAACTTCGTCTACAGGCATCGATCTTGCCATCCACTCTCTAGCTTGCCCTGCTCGAAGCCCATCACAAATTTCTCTATACTTTACTCCCTGCTCTGCCAACCTCCGATGTAAGGTACGCTCAGACATGCCCAACTGGGCCGCTATTACTTTTAACGCTGGAAACCGAAAATCATACGCCGCCAGATATTGTTCAATTCTACTGACCAAAGGCTCTCCATCATCCGAGGGAATGGGCTTAATCGCCTTAGTCATAGACTCAATTAGTCCAGAACTAAAATAAGGATTTTCTTTACCTACAATATTGCGATGAAAAACAATTTGGCACTCTGGCTGACCAAATTTAACCGGCACGACTAGCGCATTCTGATACCGCTCAAGCGCTTGAATTGCACCCGGTGCGGCATAAGTCACAGAAAAATATTTAATCGCTTTTTTAATCAGAGAGTCTCCCCCTATTCCAGACATCATCGCTCGAATCATCGTAATACACGATGACAATGCGGTATCCACTACAAACTTTTTAATGGATTGTACCGATAGCGACGGGGTTAAGGTTATCCTAATTTCCTCACCCTCAACATGCTGCTGAATTTTCATAAACGGTGCATTGGCTTGTTGCGAGTGATTCACAAATGCCAACAGCGATTCCACCCCCGTTGGTGACGCAAATGCCAGTGCACCAACAGCGCCATGCTTCATAAAATTAAGCTGTTTTCCTAACACAATACCTATATTAGGATCATCGGTTACTACCAACGCAGCCTCAATAAGTCGAATGAAACATCTAAGCGGTACAATATCACCCTGCAAAGCATTCTCATCCACGTCAGCATGGGCAACAAGCTGCTCCCTCGGAACACCAAGAAGTTCACAGCATTTAGTCCGCTGATGGATTTGATCAATAGGTATATACACAAATAGTCACACCGGATAAACAGGTCACTATTATTCTACCCATAAATGCGGAGTAATACCTACTAGGTATTTGCTTTGCTAACGGGTTAATTTATCTACCGGTTTATATTGAGGTTTATACTGCCCTAATTCCTGTTTCAACCAACGTTCTGAATGCTGTCGTACCTTTTTATCTAACCAATCATCCAAGGTACTACTCTTCTTTCTCGCGGTTTCCAATGCAAAGATAAACGGTATATTCGTTGCCGGAAACCATTTCCATAGCCCCCCATCAGGTAAATCATAATGCTTATGGGTTTGTGGGGTTATAAAGTACTGCGTCATGCCCACCTGATAACGATAATTTAAGGTCTGTTTAAAACGTTTCCATAATGGTGCATTTTTGTCCGGCTCAAACGCTTTTAGGTAACCTTGAGAGAGACGAGTGCCATCCTCACCCGAACCTTTCACGCCCTTAGCAAAAATCGTAAAAAAGAACCGTACTCCATCCTCGTAACTTTCGGGATACCAACGGGGCTGCACACCCATTAAATACCCCACATACCGCCAAAAATGCAGTAACGCTTCAATATCTTTTTTATCAAAACGAAACCCCATCTTTTTTAATCCCAAACCCAGCCCGACACTTCCGGCTGCCAACGTCACCATAGAATCCGCCTGACTGATCGGCACGCCCCACGCTTTCTCATCCCATAGTTTATGATTTGCTAAATGCCTTCGCACCACAACATGCATAACACGCACGCGAACCGCCGTTGTGCGCCCTTTCCCACCTTTATCTAACCCACCGGGCTGAGCAACATCATTCCAAAAGTTGCACGTTTCTAAAAAGCGCTTATAGGCGGTGCTACCATCATATGCCCCCGTAAATGCCAAAGGCTTAGCAACCGATGACTCCCGATAACCCTCTAATGTAATCGCTCCCAGGAAATGAAACATAAACCAGCCATAACGACGAAACACCCTTGCACCATGATCCACCTTTTCAGCATCCATCCAACTAGGTGCACTATCCAATTCTTCAAAAAGAGTAACCAAAGACGGTGGGGCGTCCAGCAATGATTCCACGCCCTGCTCTAACGCCTGTAACAGCATATCCCGCGCCTTACCCGCCTGCCCTGGTTTATAAAGGTCGGCAATAACAGCTTCCGCAATAGGATCACTAGCATAATACGACTGGGCGAATTCACGAATCCGACCATCGGGTAACACGGGATCAAAGCCAACAAGGAACTTCAATAAACTGCGCATTTTTTTTACACTGGGCCTATCAAGGTTATCCCAATACTGAAAGTCATCAGGACACCTATCTTGCCCCTCAACATTCACCGCCTGTGTAACATTGACACCTAAATCGGCTCCTAAATCCGTTCCCATATCCGAACCCCACTATGCTGACGATTAACCATTACGTCATACTAGTGTGCCTGCGGCTCAAAATGGTTGAAGGTTTTCGGATGCCAAAGGTATGTTATTTTCTGCCAAATCAATCGTAAACAGCACACCACACTTTGAATACCATGGCGTCGGAAAACTTTACATTGACGCTTCTGAAAACGAAGAAATATTAGTTAATTTATTGATATTACTCACATTTATTAGCTTGGCATACAACTTGCCTAAGTGTGACGGAATTCACACTTTATCTTTTTCACAGAAGTAGGCTCAAAAGGTTATGACTAAAAAAATTGCAACAATAGGCTGTATGCTGGCCCTATCCATTCTTTCCACAAATGTAAGTGCCAACCTTATTACTAATGGATCTTTTGAAGACGGAACCCCTGGCTTAACAGGTACACAATGGCAAGTTTACGATTCAATTACTGGATGGGACACTCATACGGGTGCAGGCATTGAAATACAGCGCAATACAGTTGTGGGTGCTCAAGACGGAGATCAGTACGTAGAGCTAGATTCACACGGAGCTGGATCGAATAGTTTTATGATACAGGAACTGAACAACTTGTCGGTTGGCTCCTGGTATGACTTGTCATTTTGGTATCACGCCCGGACAAACAACGGTAGCAATGATAACGGCATTAACGCCTACTGGGGTGGGCCTACAGCGTCAGACCTCATCGAAATCAGTGATATTCACGACCTTACAATTGGCACGAGCAGTGAATGGATTAATTATGAATACTCTATCCAAGCTACACATAGCACGATGTTTCTAGGGTTTGAAGCTGATGGTAGTCAAAATACTTTAGGTGGCTTTATCGATAATGTCAGTGTAACAGCTGTACCTGAGCCTTCGACACTCGCCCTTTTTGGACTAGGTATCGTAGGACTAGGGCTTTCTCGTCGTCGCAGCAAATTAAGCTAACGCAATGTTAGTAAAAAAATGCGGTTAAAGGCATTTTTACGTGCTGATAAGCACCGGGGTTCTGGTGCTTATCATTCTTTAGCGCGTAATTCATTGCTTTATAGGGGGCACATTCTTATTGATACAACTCTTTCGCATCAACCAATCTCTGCTCTTTTCTGCATTACGGATTTTGCTAACGGCAATAACTACACACCTTTGAACCCTTTAGGTTACAGGTTTTTCTCAATAGAAATTGTTGCAGTTTAACGTCCATTATTTATTTTGATCATATCAAACCGCCATAACTATACCGCATTAACGCTCTACAGATAAAACTCTCCTCAATGAACATCTAAGATATTTCGAAATAGAGAAATTCAGTTTTGCCATTTGTTTATCAATCAAATGACGTTACTATTCAAAGCTCTTTCAGCCCCCACCAATGAGCCTACAGAATGACTGGTAATCGAACACTTATATTTGCAACATGCTTACTTGCGCTGCCTTTATTCATTTCCTGGGGAGCAGTATCTGTACCCTTTACGCTTATAATTATTGTTGCAATGTTACTATGGCGATGGGGAATATCACTAAGTGCCCTGCTAAAACCAGCACAGGTGCCAGACCTTCAGTTGGACACCATTTCGGCAAGCCATTTTGTTGAAAAAGTTCGCTGGAACATGGACATATTAGGCCTTGATTACGAAGAGAAGCCCGTTGGTGGTACGCTAGGGGTATTTTTTACCAGCAGAACAGTCCCACAATTACGCATCCGTACAGGTGCCACACGATCTGTTATCAGTAATTCTTCCGATATCCTTCGATACCTTTGGGGACGATATTACGGCGAGCTCCCAGAACAAGCACAATTCCTCACTCCCACACCAGAACGCTTAGCACTAGAAAAGCAAATTGATTCCTATGGCGTCGACCTCCAAGTATGGGGCTACTATCATATTTTAGATGACAAAGAAGTTGCCCAGCAGTTATGGGGACGAAACTGTCCATCCCTACCCACATGGCAACGCCAAGCAATCATCATTCTATTTCCCGTATTGTCCTTTTTAATACGTAAAGCATTTAGAATTGGAGACAAAGGTTACGCCAGAGCTGTTAGCAAAATAGAGATTTTCTTGTCAGACATAGAACAGAAAATCACAGGCGAAAGCACATCTATTCTTAGCGGCGACAAAATTGATTACGTCGATATATCATTGGCTGCCATGTCGGGACTATGGCTTTTACCTGAAGGCTACGGAGGCGGAAAAGCCGATGGCGTTAAAATGGAATTTGATAAATTACCACAAGCAATGAGGGATGATATCAACCGGTGGCAACAACAATACCCAAATACCGTCATGTTTATTGAGCGGCTTTATCAACAACGTACTATTAACAAGGCTGAGAAATAGCCTTTACAAGGTTCAACTCACAAAGCTTAAATGAAATCCAAAACACCATAGCGACCAAAGCTTTCAGGCATAACTCCAATAACTGCTGCAAACCACCGTCTTTAAGTGCCATAAGGCCATAGCTCGAAAGATAGTCCGCGTTTGCAGCGACCACCCGAATCAGATCAAAGCTTAGAACACCAAAACCGATAAAACTCACAGTCATAAACAAAAAACAGGCAATCAGGTGTTTCTGCAACCAAATTTGAAGACGATACATCATTCGCATAGAACCCTCCGATAGATAAATAACTTACAGTCGGCGTACCGCACTCTCTAAGTTGATCCGTGCATTCTCCTCGTATTTACCGTTAAATAATTCAGTCGAATATATTTTTGGCTGATCAAGAAAAGAACGCAATACTTTCTTTCGCCCCCTCTTATAAAGTATTGACGGAACCATGCGATATTCTTGTCGAATCCAATGCTCATACTTATCGTAAACATCCTCATTTGATCCCAATATACTCAAATCAATATCAATGAGATACTTCTCATGCAATTCTTTTGGATCAGATGGGTGCCTTGTAAGAACAACAAGGCGCTTTACGCTGTCGATAATTTCGTCACTTTCCCCTAGCGCTGCTAACGCACTACAAGCAAAAACCGCACTTTGATCTTCGTTATCCTTATTAAGAGGGTTGTATATCACATCATGGAACCAGAACGCTATCTCAACTTCCCGACGGTTAACGACATTTTCCACGCCATCAAGATGACGTAGACACGCTTTCACATGGTCTATTGTATGGTAATGCCTATGGCTTTCAGAATAATGATCCAAAACATCATTATAGATACTGTCGACCTTATTTGTTTCGGAATTTGTAAACAACTCTCGCCACCGCTGTACAAGATCTATATTTTCCATATGTGCTCACTCTACCCTTCACAGGAATTACGCATATCTATAATGTAACATTTCATACACCACCTAATCCGACCATATTTCCATCAAGTGGTTTCATAATACCAGCATTTGGCATGCTGTTATCCTTATGCTCTTTTTCAATGTCCTTTTTCTGATCGTCTAAGCAATTTTTTTCTCTTCAAATTCAAACGTTATGACATTAGATTCACTGATAGTCACTCCACTGTGCTTGTCATTAGTTGTGGGCGCATTATTGGCGTAGAATATTGTTAAAAATAGATCGCCCTTACTTCATCAGGAGACAAATATGCCAGCTTGTCAGTCAGTAGATATGAATTTTCTTGAATCAGCGCCGGTTAAGATCATCAATAGCGTTGATATTTCGGCAACACCAGAACAGATATTTGCCGTCTTCGAGGATGAAAACTCCTGGCCGCAATGGTTTACCGGTATTGTAGGCGTTGAGTGGACAAGTCCTAAGCCCTTTGGCGTCGGTACCACACGGACTGTCAATCTTGGCGCAATGAAGGTCTACGAGCACTTTATTCTTTGGGAGGACAACCAACGCTTCGCATTCTACTTCACTAAAACAAGCCTTCCCTTTGTGAAAGCGTTGTTGGAAGATTATCGGTTAGAAGTACTGGATTCAACCACCACTCGATTTACCCATACCGTCGCTTATGAGCCCGCTCTCCCGCTGTCCCTTTTGGGCCCCATTGGAAAAGCCGCACTCAATAGAAACTTTAAAATGGCCACAAAATCATTAGTACGTTTTATGGAACGCTAGCAGTTTCAGCGAACACGATTATCCTTAAGAAGCTCTCTAACGGCATCCAGTTGCCATTGGTCTGCTGTCAAATTCAACAGCAGACCACCGTCATTTTCTGGAGTATTGGTAATTAACACTCCTCTAAAAGGGAAGGGGGACATTTCATACCACTTTGCCGATCCACCACCAAAATCAACTTTATAAATAGGGAATACGCTGTAGTTATTAATTAAAATTCCATCGGCAAAAACCTTGAACATACTGAGAGGCACAACCTTTTTAATAGTCCCCTCTTTTAGCCGATGCTCCAAGTGCGCCATATATTCGATGGCATCACTACCATCATCATTGATTGTCGCATCACGCCATCTTTGAGCAAAGTAGAGGATTGAATACTCAACGCCCTCAACACCCTTCACCTCCTCATCACTCATGGAAAATTCACGGTATGTCAGCGCATTACCTGAATAATTTTTCTGAATACGTGACGTTTTATCCAAGCGCATATTGGCTAACGCACCAACACTACCCAATTGCATGCCCATAACAATGATACCTATCGCAATATCCTGGCGACTAAGGCGAACATCAGGTTCTAACGCCCTCAGCTCTTCAATGGCTTCCGCAGATAAATGCATAATTTCATTGGGCTTTGGAAAAGCGACCTTTTTTAACAAACGCAGTGTAAAAATTACTTTCTGAAAATAGTTGGTATCGGTTAACCGCGACGATTGCGGACGTCTGCCGCTATTACCGATATAACCCTCTGCAATATCTAGTACAGTATCACGGCTATGATCAGGCTTAATATACGTCTCACCAAGCATAGCGTTAGAAATCGCATCAATAACAGCCCACATACCCCAACCATCTGCAACACTATGGCAACAGGTCAACGAGAAAATAGTGCCTTTCGTAAAATGATGCAACTGGACAACACAAGGGGCCTGGCTTTTATTTTCTACCCGCCACGGTAGTATAAGGGGATGATACTTTCGAAGGCCATTGCGTAACGGTTTATTAACACTGGGCTTTGGCATGGAACCACTATGTTCAAATACCTCAAAAACCAATCCCTCATCGTTACAATCAATATAAGCCGATTCATTTTTTTTGGCCCGAATCCTACCCGCCAAGATATACCAATCGCCTACCACTTGCTCCAACGCCCTCTGAAACCGTTCAGTATCAACCGTTTCAGCGAAAAACAAAATCATTGGAATGCCAACATTTGACACAATATAATCAGAACCGCTCAGCCAAATTTTCTTTGGTTCATTCTTCGCATGAATCAACGTTTTAATTGTAGGTTTCATAGTATAGGTTTCGTAGTAATAGTTACGCTTAACAATCTTACGTATTGTTCAGAAATACTTCACCAACAGATCTATCTGGGTAAAAATACGACTAGAGTTCAGGCACAAACAAATACCCCCTGTTTCTCACCGTTTTGATATGTAAGTTGTCATATCCAAATTCAAACAGCTTATGTCGTATTTGAGAAATTATTATATCTATCATTCTGCTTTTTCCGTCATACTCAATCCCTCGTATAGCATGAAAAAGTGCATCCCTGTTTTGTATTTCCCCGGTACTTTCTACCAAGCATAATAGCACATCATATTCAGGGCCTGTCAGTTCTACTTGATTACCATCAACAAAAACTTGCCGGGAACCTCTTCTAATCGTCAAGGCTGAAAAAAACAAATCTTTGGATGATGCTGGTTGTTCCGGACTTTCTGAAAGGCTTTTTTGCGGTCGTAACCGTGCACGAATTCTCGCGAGCAAAATCCTGGGTTCTACGGGTTTTTGAACAAAATCATCTGCACCAATTTCTAGCCCAACGACTTGATCGAATGGATCCGCAGAGGCCGTTAGCATGATAATTGGCCCGTGATATCGACTTCTTACATGTTTGCAAACCGATATCCCATCTAAACCCGGTAACATCAGATCCAAAATAACAAGATCTGGTTGCTGTTTTATTATCACTTCAACGGCCTCCAGTCCATCTCCAACGATAGTAATATCCAGATCTTTTGATTCAAGGTATTCCTTGGTGATCTCTGCAAGCTCGTGATCATCTTCTACCAATACTATTTGTATCTTATCTGACATAAGCAATCCTAAAAACTGACCTTTAGACCTAAGCTAAAGGTATTTCTATCGTATTCATAACGATTCTGATTTGAAGAACGGTTTGATTTTGATAATCTTGCCGTTAACGACCACATATTGCTAAGTCGATAATCGCTTTCAATATACAGGTTAAGATAATCGTCTTCTCTGGAAAAGTCATAAAACAAAAAATTCTCGCCGTCATAACGTGTTGCCTGATAAGAGAACCCTGTAACAATCTTAAGGTGCCTTGTCGCCCGATATGTTAACGAAGATGAAACAATAAAACGACGATAAGAACGAAAATCTTCATCTGGCGTATTTAGCACTCCGTAACCAACCATACTGCCTAACGTCAGGCTATCACTTAATGGTCGGCTTACGCCTAAATCAGTTTCAAAAAGCAGGCTCTCTCCCCTGTTACTATCAGAATCCGAATAGTCCCGATAGCTTATGTCTTCAGAAACCCGCCATTTTGACCCAAATCCATTCCAAGAATAAGATATTCCACCATCATAATAAATAGCATAGTCTCGACCATCCAGCCTAACCATTTTAACTGATAACGGTAGTAACCAATTGCTTTTATCGACATTTCGCTTACCCAAAAAACCACCTAGCTGTACCACTTGATAATTACGATTGGATGCGATGTCATCAAAATGTTGGCGTTCATAATAAGAGACACTTACCCCGTTCTCGTATGTATACAGATGATTACCTTCGCTAACTATCGGTTTGCTATATCGATACTGTACGTTTCCATTAATACGCGTGAATAAACCGCTCGTTTCTTCGGCATCAACGTCTCCTTCGTCAAAGTCCCCTTCATCAAAATCTTCTTCCTCAAAGCCTTCTTCCTCAAAGTCCTCTTCATCAAAGCCTTCTTCCTCAAAGCCCTCTTCATCAAAGCCCTCTTCATCAAAGCCTTCTTCCTCAAAGTCCTCTTCATCAAAGCCTTCTTCATCAAAGCCTTGATCAAGATTATCCAGTAGATATTCGCTATCACTACCCCCCGTTATATTGCTATCAGAACCTATCGTTATGGATAAACTTCCACTAAATCTCTTCTGGGGGTCGAAATTCCGAGCATATCTTTCTTTCATTTCTTTCAGTCGAAGTTCATCACGGGGAGAAAGGCGACTTATTTTGGTAGTTGAAATGTAATGTTTAGCGCACTCTGCTTTATGCCCTCTAATGCACAGCGCTATAAGATATATCCGGGCCGGAAAATAGTTGGTATTTAACTCAGCGAGTAGCGATAATTTTCTAATCTTTTCTGCAATAGGTTCATTAGCATCCTTGATATAAGACAGATCTCTATCCACTTCATCTCTTCTGCGAATAGATTTTTTATTCTTGTTTATATAAAAACTTATATTCTTTCGGATATTTTCAGGAGTGCTCCTATCAGCCAGAAGTTTTCTAAATATCACACTGCCTTCACCGAAATAACCCGCCCTGAATAACGTTGCAGCGAGCTCCACTCGCACCAAAATGTTTTTTGAGCTCACAGATCTTAAGTCGTAGAGAATTCTCAGCGCTGAGTTAAATTCATTTTGTTTCCTTAATTTTACTGCTTCGCCAACCCTTGCGCTAATTTCTCGGTTAGATGCCTCAGCAGCCCAGCTAGAGGGAAAAAACGCTAGAATGAGTAAAAACAACCCGGTCAGATGCCATCTCGTTATCATGGTAATTCCTTATTCTTCTTAGAAATCATTTAATTCTTCGCTAATTTCTTGATCTAGAACCGATTCCAGTTCTTCGTCCATATTTTCTGATATCTCGTGAGGTTCCGGTTCGAACACCTCAAGGGCTTGTTCTTCTTTGTCTAACGGCATATTTTCCTGATAAAGACTATCGCTGCTTTCAGTTTGATCCAAAAGTTCTAACGCTTTAAAAAGGCTATATTCATCTGTATCAGTTCTATTTTCCAATTGCACTTCAAAAAAATCGAACTCTAGTGTAGAGCTATCCAGTTGCTGGAGTTTCCTTGCCGCCATATTGGCATCGATCTCTTGCGTGGAAGAACCCTCGCTATCAACGTCATTTGCCCGCGCTACAGGGGAAAAGACAACTAGCAACAATAAAGTCCAGGTAACTACGCTAATCAAGTGACACGACCAATGGAGCTTAAACTCGTTTCTCCACCAAATTTAACAATAAATGTGGCCCCTCCAATTTCCGAATCTGAAGCGCATACCTCTGCATTGTGTCGCCTTGAAATACGTTCAATAATGGCTAAACCTAAACCAAAACCACCTGTTTTTCGATTGCGACTAGAGTCCAACCGTACAAAAGGAGTAAAAATGCGTTGACGATATTCTTCAGGGATTCCATCCCCATCATCGCTCACTTTCAGTACTACAGGAGAATCCTCTAAACTAACTTTAACGGTAGTTGTTGCGTGTTTAAATGCGTTCACCAGCAAATTCTGCAGCAAACGTCGAAGTTGACCAACGTCTCCTTGTACGACAATCGCACAATCAGGAATGGATAAATCCACCCTGATGTCTTGGAAAGGCTCGTATATTTCACTCACTACAGAGAGAATAATTTTAGAAAGATCAACTTCCTTGAACGTCTCATTTTTCGCAGAATCCAGCATCTGAAATGCCAGCAGCTCCTCAACTAATTGGTCTAGCTCTCTGATGTCATTCGTAAGCTTGTTGAGTTTTTCCAAAGCTTCAGATCCAGGTGTTACAGCCGACTCTTTAAGAATTTCAACACGGAACTTCATTCTTGAAATAGGCGTGCGTAATTCATGGGATATCGCCTGCGTTATCTCCTGTTGATCGTTAAGCAAGTTTTGGATTCGGCTAGCCATTACGTTGATGCCACCTGCCAATTCACCGATAGAATCATAATCACTAGAATCCAGTCGAGTGTCCAATGTCGCAGGTCCAAAATTAGCGACAACATGACTGATGGTTCGAATTCTTTTTTCTAACCGTCTAACCAGAAAATAAATTATGAGTCCGGTAACACCAAATGCCATCGATACAAGAGTAGCCACCAACCATAATGGACTAGAATTATAAATAGGGATCGGCCCAATAGTTAAATACTGGCGAGTACTTTTATACCGGCTATAAACTTTCAGGACGTCTTCACTGTCATCATTTTTACTCAAGGTAACAACAACATCCCCACGCTCTAAACGTTTTAACTGTTGTTGATCAAGTCGTAACTTGCCCCTTTCTAATATGTTGATGTCGTAATAAAAATACCGCTTTAGTCGGGATAATTGGGCAAGTTGATCAGATCGAGGGTAGCGCCCGATTTCGTTAAGGATTAGAAATGCCGTTATACGTAATTGTTGTTCAGCAACATTCTTTAACGTTACGCTAATCAGTTTTGCGTTTGAGGCTTGGGTCCATATTTGACTATGGACCCCATCTTCTAACGTTTTAATGAAAATTTTATCTCTTGAAAGCCTTTCTAGTTCTTTTTCCTCGAGAGAGGATTCGTTTTGATTTATCAAACTTATAGGTAAACCTATCAATTTTTGAACCAACGATACCCATTGTCGCTGTTTTTCACCTTTGTGCCTGTCAACCCCTTCTGTTATCAGCTCTTGCGTACCGCTGAATAAGTTCAATGTATAGTTTGCGGAGCGTACTTGGTTAATATACTGATAAGCGACATAGCAGCATGAAATGGAGATAAGTGTTGATATTATTATACCGCTATAAATTCGTACAAACATGATTGCAAGCTTCTTTCAGCAACATCTATTCCAATTTTTCGTTACACCTGCGAGCAGAATGTGACCTGATCGAGGTATACCGCCGATATACAGTATAGCTGAGTAGAATCGTAGAAAAGCACTACATTTTGCTAACAAAGCGCTTACAAAAGCCGTATTACCTCTCCTTTGTTAGTGTTTTGTATTTCTCGCAACCAAAAAATACTGCTACTTATTACTCAGAATAGCCTCAGAACCCCCTCTAACTCGCCTATCTACAGCACCTGCAAGAGTACCTACTCAACACCACTTAACCGACAAATTCAGAACATTATAGGAACACACCTGACAAATAGACTCGTTAGGATTAAGTCATGGCTCAGGGCTGTAGCGTCAGTTCGTAAATACGGCACTCACCATATTAAGGCCGAGTTAAATTCAATTCATCCAAGATGGGAAGCATCACCATGAAATCAGATTTTAAAAAGAAGTTATTAGTGACAGCTTTAGCGGGGCTCATTGTCGGTTGCGGTGGGTCTGGCGGAGGTTCAGACTCCCCCACTAACTCTCAGCAAGCAAATACCAACACAGAAGCTTCAAAATATAGCGGCAAAGGCGTGAGCACTGGTGCAGTAACAAGAAAGTCGGGCAGCAATATTACTGTTAATGGAACAAAATTCGACATTAGTAGCGCTAGCATTAACCTGGATGGAACCAACGGTACGCAAAGTGATATAAAACTGGGGCAAGTCATTACTGTTAATGCTGAGTATAACGCTGATGGTACCGCCACTGCGACTGAGCTGGTTTACGATGATAGCTTACAAGGCCCTGTTGATAGTGTCGACGTGGCGGGCAAAAGTTTTGTAGTGCTAGGCCAAACCATCCTGGTGAACGAAGAAACCATCTTTGAAGGCACAAATTTAAGTAGCTTAAAAATAGGACAAATTGTTGAAATTAGCGGCATTTCAAATAACAAAGGCCAATGGCAAGCAAGCTATATCGGTCACTCCGATCAAGATTTGGGGGAATTTGATTTAATCGGAACGGTAAGCCAATTGGATGTGGCTGCAATGACATTTAGCATCAGCCAATTATTGGTGGATTATAGTCAAGCTGATAACCTCAATGCTGTACAAGCATTATTAGCAGAGGGTGTGTCCGTTGAAATATACGGCTCCTTTAGCCAGTCAAGTACAGGAAAAATTGTTCTACAAGCCAATGACATTGAACTTGTTGAAGGTGCAGACGCAGCGTTTGGTGAATTGGTTGAAGTGGAAGGACTGGTAACTAAAACGCTAAGCGAAAACAACTTTGAAGTTGCAGGAGTTAAGGTATCAATTAGTGAAGATACTCTGTTTGAGTTTGGTGATGTCTCACTACTTGTGATTGACGCCAATGTTCAAGTTGAAGGCACAGCAAACGAAGACGGCTCCATAGCCGCAAAATATATTTTCGTAGAGCCCGACAACGAAGCGATGGTCACTGCAAAAATTGAAGCAATAGACCTTGAAAATAATACTGTCACTGTTCTAGGTAAAACCTACCGTATAAATGCGAGCTCGCTTTTAACCGATAACAACTGGGACGAAGATGACTTTGATGAAGGCGACTTTGACGAAGGCGACTTTGACGAGGATAGCTTTGACGAAGGTGACTTTGGCGAAGATAACTTAGACGAAGATGACTTTGACGAAGGCGACTTTGACGAAGATAACTTAGACGAAGATGACTTTGACGAAGGCGACTTTGACGAAGATAACTTAGACGAAGATGACTTTGACG
>CAJXZM010000149.1 GCA_913063125.1 uncultured Gammaproteobacteria bacterium
TGATGTGTTTGTTTGGGAGACACTATATAAATATCGAATTTTTGATGTTTTGTCTTCTAATAAAAAAGCATAAAAAAAGGTTTTTTATAGTATTGCTTGGAATAGGCGAAAAATGCCGTAAAACGCATGAATTACGTTATAACTGTTTGAATAATATTGAATTAAATTCAGCTTTATGCTGACGAAATCTAGGAAATACTATGTCTACTGCCTCATTACATCCCTATGTTGTCACCTGCGCAGGAGGGGTTGAAAAATTATTATTAGATGAAATTCAGACGCTTGGAGGAAAACAGTGTGAGGTAGTGTCCGGTGCAGTCCACTGCCAGGCAGATCTAGAGACCGCTTATCGGATTTGTCTATGGAGTCGACTTGGATCTCGTGTTTTGAGAACTCTGTCACACTTTTCTGCTGATGACAGTGACGATCTTTATGAGCAAGCCACCATGTTGCCGTGGAGCGATCACATAGGTGAAGATTGCACCATGGCGGTGCAGTGTGGCGTGGCGAAAGATGAGAAAGAAAATAGTCATTATTTGGCACTAAAGCTTAAAGATGCCATTGTTGATCGCTTTACCCGTAATCAGAAGCCGCGCCCTTCTATTCAGAAAACAAGGCCTGATGTGATGGTGTTTTTGTTTCGTGCGGCAGGCAAAGCGACCATCAGTATTGATTTCTCGGGAGCACCTTTGCATTTAAGGGGGTATAGAACAGAAGCCGGTCAGGCTCCTTTAAAAGAAACCCTGGCAGCAGCAGTTGTCGCGGCAGCTGGAGTGGATGCTGAGGGTGTTGGTCAAATTGTCGACCCGATGTGTGGTTCTGGTACGCTGTTAGTTGAAGCGGCTATGGTGGTTGGGGATATTGCGCCAGGATTGGAGCGTGATTATTATGGTTTCCAGGGCTGGAAGCAGCATGACGAGGTAATGTGGGAGTCGTTACGGGAAGAAGCTCAGGGGCGACGTACGTTGGGTATGGCGAAGGTTTGGCCAGCGATACGAGGCTACGATGCGGATAAAGACGTTATTAGCGTCGCGATTAATAACGTTCAACGAGCGGGGTTATCTGGGAAAATCCATATTGAACGACGTGAGCTTGCGCAGTTTACATTACCGAAGAATGATGCGGAGTCGGGGGTTATTTTATGTAACCCTCCCTACGGTGAACGTTTAGGCCACGGTGATCAACTGATGCATCTTTATCGTTGCATGGGTAGAACCTTTGGGCAACATTGCGGGGGCTGGAAAACGGCAATCATCAGCAATGGTATTGAGTTCCTCGATTCCATGGGGTTAGTACAGTTAGAGACAATACGGTTGTATAACGGGGCTATACGGTGTTATTTAAGGCTCTCAACGGCACCTGTTGACGCAGAGGCTACATTGCCTATTGTTCACCCATTGTCGCTTAGAGATGTTCCTGTGGAAGGGGAGGGGGCTGATTTCTCCAATCGGTTGAAAAAGAATTTCCGTAAACTCACCAAATGGATAAAGAAGAACGATATAGCGAGTTATCGGTTATACGATGCGGATATGCCGGAATATAACGTTGCGATTGATTGGTACGATGGTTATTTCCATGTTCAAGAATATAAAGCCCCAAAAACGATTGATGAGAAGAAAGCGGAACACCGATTATCAATTGCTGTGGAGACCTTGTCTGCCACATTTGGGGTGAATAAGCGTTATGTGTTTGTTAAAACGCGATCGAAGCAAAAGGGTAAAACGCAGTACCAGAAAATGAATAGCGACTCGAAATTATATGAAGTTGCTGAACATGGACCACGCTTGTTGCTGAATTTTCATGACTATTTGGATACAGGGTTGTTCTTAGATCACCGCCCTATCCGTTTGTGGATTCAGCAACATGCGAAAGGTAAACGTTTTTTGAATCTGTACGCTTATACGGGAACGGCATCTGTGCATGCTGCTTGGGGCGGCGCAAAACACACAACAACGGTGGATATGTCAAACCCCTATGCTGATTGGGCTCGATCTAATTTGTTGTTAAATGGGTTTTCAGAAGAGGCTCACACAATAGAACGGGCAGATTGTGGTATTTGGTTAATGAAATGCCAAGAGCAATATGATTTGATCTTTATGGACCCACCTACATTTTCAAATTCGAAGAAAATGGGGAAACATATGGACATCCAGGATGATCACCTGCGCTTAATTGAGCTTGCTATGAAGCGCTTGGAGCCGGGCGGCACCTTGATTTTTTCTAATAATTATCGAAAATTCGAATTAGATGAACGGGTTAGCAGGAACTTTGATGTTAAAGAAATCACTCAGCTGAGTATCGGTTTGGATTTTGAACGTGGTAAACCTATCCATCGCTGCTGGTTAATTGAGCACTTATAACGGGGAGATGGAGTACAGTGCGGGCGCTATTGGTGTCATCTGCTAAGCTATTGAAAAGAGGTCAAAAAGAACCAATAGGCTTAGTAGATGAATTCTTTTGATAGGAAGTTACGCTTTCAGGGCAAACTTCCCGCTATTGATTACATTAATGCAGGTATTGAGTACACCCAGCAGCGCATGAGCGGGCTGGGTGTTGAGGATTCATTGCTGCTGGATCCTGACGATGTGATGGATAATCAAGTGGCAGTGATGCGATGTAATTTTTTGCAGGCTGAGCGTTCAGCTTTGCCATTTAACCCGGAAGATCCTAATTTTTGGCGCATTATTCGCGCACGTATTCAGCCTATCATATTGGCGTACTCCACCCATGAAAAGTTTGTACAAAGCATGGATGCTAATGTGCAGGACAATCGAGTGGATGCTCTGATGCAGATTTATCGTGAGCGTTTAGATAACTCTGAGCGTTTTAGAAAATTCTTTTTTGAATTGAACGAAAAAATTGCGAAGGAAGTCGATAGTATTCGCAGTGATGAGAATGAAACTCATGGTCACCGCTCACATTATGACGGTTCTGATGATGTTGCTAATATACAACGCAACGTTATCAGTCAGTTAGAGAAGACAATAAAAGAATATGCAAAGCGTGAAAAGAATTATGAAAAGGCATTAAATGATAAAAAATCTGATGCAGGGCCGTCGGATCAAATGCTTGAGAAAATGCAGTCCCTGCAAGCACGTTTGGAGGAAGTGACGGAAGAAAACCTGCAACTTAAAATTGCACTGGATGCCGCACAGCGAACACAAACGACCCAGCAAGGCGAAGAGAAAGGCGTTAAAGAAATTGCTGGTACTGAACAGGAAGGTAGTGCTAGTCAAGCAGTTGTACGCGTAGAGCAGCAAGACGCAGAAGTGGTGGCTGGAGATATGAAGGCTCTCCAGCTTCGTGTTTCTGGCTTGGAACGTGAATTAGAGTCTACCTCTGATGCTGCCTATAATGCTTTCATGGCGAATTCTGATTTGGGTATTGTTATTTTATTTATGCTGACAGGTTTTCGTTGTACCACGTTAGATAAATTGGGCAATGAGGTTGTTAGATCTGTTGGGACTTACGGTGTTAATCCTACGCTTAGAGTGAAAGTGGGCAGAGATTATTTCTATTTTAATCAAGGTAATGTTCCCAGTGATGTCGAAGAGCGTTTTACGTCCAAGGAGTCAAAAGGTAAAGTTGCCAGCGATAAAACCAATTATTTTATTTTTGAAGATGAATGTGCGTTGATGGTGGAGGATATGCCCATTAACGACGTGGAGAAATGTGGTCGTCTTAAAGATAATTTGGGAACATTAATGCAAGGAGCGGCGGCTAGCTTGAATTTGATTGTATTGGCAGGTGCTGCAGACCGACAGAAAAAACAAATGGAGCAATTGATACTGCGAAGTAATGGCGTGTTTTCAAAGCTAGATGCAAACTTGAATAAGAATAAATTAATTAGTGGCCGAGTAATGCAGAAGTTTGGTGTCGAGCTTCGATCGACGCTTGGTGTTGCGCCGGGAGATCCGAAGAGCATAAAGCTGAGCGGCATCATGAAAAAAGTTGAAGATGCGATGGCTATCTTAATGAATAAGGATGAGTTGATTGATCCAGCATTTGTGAAAAATATTAGCAGGGTTGCGGCAACGATCAAAAAGTAGAACGTAGGGTTTAATGTTCAAATGTAGAGGGGGGTGTGGTTTTTATGTGTTTTTCCCTGGGTTGACACTCGCTAATAGATCATCAATGTCAGAACTATCTGTGACGAGATCATCAGTATTTTCATTTTCTTGATTGTTGGTACTTGCGAGAATGTCATCAATATCTGATGTGTTAGTAACGAGCTGTTCGTTTGGCTTGGTTTCAGGTTCGGGAGCTAGTGCCGTGTCACCAGAAGACTTAGGCTCGGTCGGAGACGTACCTATAATATCGGCCATGGTTTCTTCGTATAACGCTAAATATTTATCCTCTACTTCTTTAAATTCCTTTTGCAGCTGTAGTATCTCGTCTTTTTGCGATTCAAGCTTCATTTGTAACCCTGCGATCAGGGGTTTGGCTTCTTCTCCGTCGTCACCAGGATCTGTGGTTGCTTCTAATTGTTCCCGTAATTCATCATTTTCTTTACTGTATTGTTTGTTTTGGTTTTGAAGCATATGCAATCGTTCGACCATTTCTGCGCTTTCTTCAGTGAATTGTTCTATTAATTCGAACATTTCATTTTGCGAATAGTCATCCTCTTCGCTGCCGTTGCTGCTATCTGTTTCGGAATTTTCTATGGCTTCTTTAAGTTGGATTTCGAGTTGGTCAATTTGTACTTGAGCAGCATTAAAGTTTTGTTCAAGCACATCAAGGTGGGCCATTAATTCGCTACCCCCTTCAAGCTCATCTGTTTGGCTAAGCTGGGTGCGTAAATTATGGATTAGTTTATTTTGCTCAGTGATGAGGTTGTTGAGGGCAAAGGTATGATTGCCTGGTTCAACGTTTGGTGGAGGAGTCTGGGTTGGCTGAATCGTTGTGCTTTCGGATGTTGAGTTATCGTGATCGTAATAGGCTTCGTGAATTAGGTAGACCACTTCTCGCAAACCTTCAGCATGATCAACGGTATCGCATAAGGCGACAAGTGCATTGTGGAGACCTAATTCAATATCATTTTTTGACGCAGTATCATCAAATTCTTGCTTAAAAAAATCTTGAATTGGAGCGAGCTGTTTTAAATCACCGCTCAGTTGCTTGACGTTATCTTCCAGGCGTTGCTGTTCTTTGTCCATGTCAGCCATTTGCCCCTTAAACTTAACCTTGACTTTGTCGGGGATGGATTCGATATGATCGTAATACAGTTTAGCGAGTTCGGTGTAGGGTTGAATAATGGTGCGCCAAGGAGTGACTTCACCGTTATTGGATTGCAAAAAACGCAATTCATACGTTAGCGCTGCATATCGTAGTGATATGGCTTGATCTTCTGCGGTAGCTTCGGGGCGCAGTGTTATTGTTTCTTGGGCGCAATGTGCAGTTGTGTCATCAATTGCAAGCTGCAGTTGCTTGATAAGTGTTTCGCCGCTAGCATCCTCTTGATAATCCGTCAGCATTAGCTGTAGGCGGGCGATAGTCTTTTTTTGACGGCGCAGTAACAGTGCTAAAAACACCATTGCTGCGACAAAAAAGAACGCCACCTGGGCGAGAATAAGTAGTTCAACCTGACTCATAGGGGGGGGATCTCTTTACTTTTCTTTTTACTACACGGATTTTTACTGCGTATAACTACTTCATAATAACATTATGGACTAAAAATCGGCTTATGCGACTTTCTGGCCATGTTGTCAGCGAATGCTGTATCTGTTGATAATAACGTTCTTAGTAAAAGAAGAAAAAAGTAAATTTATACTAAAGAATGGCGGAAAACTGCCGATAGTAGTCTTTAATAGGGTCACGACTATTAGAAAGTCAATAAATAGTAAACTTTACTAAAGCCATGGCTGCATTCTCTTCCTCATCTCACTTGCGAGAACATCATTATGATATCGCTTGGACATTTACTTCATTCCCAGTCTCCCTTGCAAGGGGGGAATGGTCGTTCTTTTAGCGCCGAAGCAGATAAAGGTATTGGTACGGCCCCTGGTAATAGTGACCACATTGGCACTGGCAGGTCTGCATTTTCTGCTCATGCATTATCCATTCAACAGTTTACGGTGCAAGATGTACAGGTTGCTCAAAAAAAGGTTGAGCATGAACTGAAAACTAAAATGGACGCACAAATCGCCTTGGTTAAACCAGAAGCTGCAGAGTTGTTGGCCCCGACAGCTTCGGGCGCTAGTTTTGCTTCTGATGATTTTTCACCAGAAGCGGTGACGGATAGGATTGTGGGGTTTATTGAGTCCCGAATTGAGGCGGAGCGGGCAAATGGCGCAAGTGAGGAAGAGTTGCAATCAATGTTTGGCCAGGCAATGAAAGGCCTTGAACAAGGGTTAAAAGAAGCTAAAGAAGTCATTTCCGCTATGGATATGTTTGGTGGCGAAGTCAAAGATACTTTTTTTGAAACGGTATCATTACTTGATGAGCGAATGGCTGGATTAGAAAAAACGTTGTTTGGGGTAGAAAGTCCTGATACTCAGGCTGTTGCAGGAGTGCCAGAAAATGAGCGTGCATCCGTCAGTAAGAGTACCTCAGCAAGTGAGCGTGGTTTGGTGAAGGAGCTGGATGTGGAAAGGGCGTTTTCTTCTATCGCTAAAGGTAATGAGCGATATGCAGCTCAATCTAATGCGCTCTTCTTTAGCCAAGATAACCAATTTGATATGGAAGTAGTTACTCAAGATGGGGATAAAGTGACTATTCATGTTGGGGCGGGGGAAAGCCTTGATTTTCGTTCTGGCTCGCAAGTGACACCGCGAGGCTCTGTGTCAGGGTTTGCGTTAGAGCAAAGCAGTTATTACGATATTTCCTTCTCCGTTGATGGTGACCTTGATGAAGGTGAGTTGGCGGCGTTAAATGATTTGTTCTCACAAGTTAATGATATAGCAGATTCTTTCTACTCGGGAAATGTAGGTGAGGCCTTCGAGCAGGCCGTGGCGGTAGGTTATGACGCTGAAGAGTTGGCGGCTTTTGCGGTTAACATGACACATAGTGAAGTTGTTGCAGTTGCACAAACGTATAGAGAAGTTGCTGCAGCTGATCAAGGAGAGACTGTAGAAAACAGCAGCAACCCATTACAGAGTATTATGGATCGATTGTCGGAGTTTGCCGCTCAGGTACTAGCGTCACATGATGTATTGCTAGATAACCCTAATAGACCCAGCAATCAACAGGCGCTTTTCAAAGACATATTGTCAGAGCTCGTCCCTGTAGATGATGCAGAGCCACAAGGGGGGCGGGGCGGTAATGCTGAATCAAACGGCGATGATTCTGTTGGTGTACAAATACACGATGCTTTCAAGGGGTTTATTGATAGTATATTGGGTTGATAGCCTTGTAAATAATGAGAACGACCAATAAAAAAGGCAGTGGTATACTGCCTTTTTTATTGGTGTACTTTTTATTGATGTAACAGGGCGGATGTAAAAATGAAAGAAGTGTTATGTGTTTATAGTACTTCAGCGTGTCACCTTTGTGACTTGGCTTTGCAGGTGATCGATGCCGTCTTAAGTCAGGACTATTTTGAAAAAGTTATTATTGATATAGCAAATTCGGATGCGTTGATTGAGCAGTATGGCGTTCGTATTCCTGTTCTGAAAATACAACGAACAGGAGATGAGCTGGGCTGGCCATTTGATGAGCAAGAATTAATGGAATTTGTGAGTAAGGCTTTATTCTGACGGCTGCCTAAAACATTGTTATTGGTGGGTATTTTGTGGTTTTTCGAGGATTTGTATTTAGTTAATTAGCAAACTCTAGGATGTCTACTACTCTAAAAATAGAGACTAGGGATGACAGTGTTAAGAGTGAGCTTATGCGTCAGATTGACCACACCAAATTAACTATCGCTGCTGCAACGGTAGCCGCAGAGCTATTTCATGCAGAGGTAATTGCAAAGCAGCTTACTATCTCGGCTAAAAATGCTGCAGCTATTGTGTTACGGGCTGGAAGTCAGGCTGCTGGGTTGTCGGTTATATCCAGTTATTATGATGAATTAGCCAGTAAAACCATTACATTGGCGCGCTCTATTAATATAACGGCGGTTCAGCTATCAATGGTATCGGTAACAGAGTGGCGAACTAGTGCGGTTGTTACCCAGGTTGAGCGTGCAAGGGATATGCTGGATGACGCTGAAGCAGTAAGCACGGTAACAAAGCTTGGAAAGAAGGTTGAGGCCGAACTTGAGCATTTGTCGGAAGGGTTTCAAAAATTATTAAAAGAACTCTATGAACAACTCGATGAAGTGCAACGTAATATGCGTGCGATTGATGTTATTGCTGTAACGTCACGTCTAGAGGCGCAGCAAACCGGGGAATTTAAGGAAGGTTTGATGCAAATGGCCAATAGTATTCAGAGCCAGGCTAGCGAGATTAAAGCTCATGTCGCTAAGTCAGTTTCGCTACTAAATACATATACATAATGGAAGCCCTTCGTGGGCATAGACAGGGTTAGATATGTTATCAAAGGTAATTTATCAGGGTGATCATCAATGGATAATGTTTGGTCGCGACAAGGATAAACCAGAAAAAATCATCGATACGAATCAATTCATGATTGTGAGTGATGGTGAGGCAATTATACTTGATCCCGGCGGTATTGAATTGTTTGCACCTATGCTGGCGGCGGCATTAAAATTTGTGCCGATAGAGAACATAAAAACGCTATTTGCTTCTCATCAAGACCCTGACATTATTTCGTCATTGGGGTTATGGGATCAGGTGCTAATGGATGCAACGATACATTGCTCTTGGCTTTGGGATGGGTTTATTCGCCATTTTGGGATGAGTTCTATTAAGTTTGAGCCAATTCGTGATGAGGGTGGGTCTGTAAGGGTCGGTAATGTTGAACTTCAATTTATTCCCGCGCATTATCTTCATTCCTCTGGCAACTTCAATGTTTATGACCCCAAAGCCAAAATCCTTTTTAGTGGTGATATCGGTGCCGCTATGGAAGCACCAGAGGCTCCGTTGGAGGTGGGCGACTTTAATGAGCATATTCCAAAAATGAAGCTGTTTCATCAGCGTTGGATGCCCTCAAATGAAGCAAAGCTGAATTGGGTGCGGCGAGTACGGGCGTTGGACATTGATATGATGGTTCCGCAGCATGGACGCATCTTCACTGGAGATTCTGTTAATCAATTCTTAAATTGGTTTGAGAATTTGGATGTTGGTATTGCGGCATCGGAATAATGTCTTTGGTGGCTGGTACTGCTTATATTGAAAAGAATCGACGTGAATTTGTTGTTGTTTGTGCGGTGATGGCTGCAACGGTTTCTTCACGTAATTGGGCTATTGTATTTACAATGTGAGGTAGATATTTGGACTCGTTGCGGCGGGATTTGGGTTTTGGCTTAATGTTTCTTGGAAGTAGGTAGGGCCCATCTGTCTCAATCATTAATCGATCCCTGGGTATTTGTTTGACTAACTCCTGTAGCACTTTACCTCGCCTTTCATCGCATACCCAGCCAGTAATTCCAATATAACAACCCAAATCTAGATAGTTAAATAAAGCTGTTTTATCCCCTGTAAAGCAGTGGATGACGGTGTTGGGAAGATCGTTGCTGTATTCTTGCAAGATCATAAGCTGACGTTTATGGGCATCCCGTTCGTGGAGAAATAGTGGTAGGTTAAGCTCTATAGCGAGGTGTATTTGAAACTGAAAAACCGCTTCCTGTTGTGCGCGGGGTGAAAAGTCACGATTAAAATCGAGTCCAGCTTCGCCTATAGCGACAACTTTGTCTGATTGGGCTAGTTTTTTTAGTGTTTCATAGTCGCTGGGTCGCCAATCCTTAGCGTGATGAGGGTGAACACCAGCGGTGGAGAGCAAAGATTTTGGATAGGTTTCTGCCAGTTGTACTGCTTGTCGTGAACCCTTAATATCCGTTCCGGTGACAATCATTCGGGTAACGCCTGCTGCGTGTGCTGCAGACATGCATTCAGGCAAATCCTTGCTAAAGGCTTTGTCCGTAAAGTTTATGCCAATATCAATCACAGGGGAGGCCGTATAGTAATTTGTGGGAGTTAGTTGAAATAGTATTAATGCAAGTTATATAGATTTAAGCGTCATCTATACAAGTGATCTAACTATTTCACCTGCCCATTTTAACGCATCTAGATAAATTGTTTCCATACGATTTTCATCAATTTCATATAATGCTAAGTGGTCCCATTCGATCTGGTCCCAGTGTCCCTGTTCTTGGTGAATAACGTTTCGTAATGAAACACCCATTTCGCCCTCAAACTTTAATAGGGCGCTGGTGATGCATTCATCAAGAGGTAATGAGTTGAAAATGACGTCTTTAGTTTGGTCAAAAAAAGCATCGATCGTTGAAAATAGCCCAGCAGTAAAGAAGCTGTCGGGGTTGGCTCCAGGGATATGATTCGCCATTTTCTCCATCATTTTTGCCCGGGTTAGCGTTGTAACAATTAATTCATTTGGTTTGTCTGAGAGTTGAGATAGGGCAATAACACTGGCCCATGACCTCAACTGTTTTAACCCAAATAGCACAATGGCTTTCCGAACGCTGTCTACTTTAGAGCGTAAAGTGAAAGCAGCGGAATCGAAGATACGTAATAGTTTGACGCTAAGAGAGGGGTCGTTAGTGATAAGGTTTTCAAGGTCCGCCACTTCGACATCTGGCTTTTGTAATTCCGCCAGTAACTTCATGACTACTAGCTTGTTGGCAGGGATTGCGGTGCCAGTGATATTTTGAGGGCGACAAAAGAAATACCCTTGAAACATGACAAAACCGAGTGTCTTGCAATGTTCATATACGGCATAGTTTTCTACTTTTTCTGCAAGCAGTTTGACGCGGAAGGGCTTTAATTGCTGGATCAGTTTCTCTAGCTTTTCCCCTGTGTATACGAGTACATCTACTTTTACAATTTGAACCAACTCAAGTAACGGTATCCACTCTTCACTGAACTCAAAATCATCCAAAGCAACGGTGTAACCGTTTTTTACCAGTGATTGAACGCACTCTAAAACTATCGGTGAAGGCTTTATGGACTCAAGCAGCTCTATAGTAACGGCTTTGTTATCAAAGGGAGGTGGCGACTCTAGCCAGCGTTGGGTGAAATTGATAAAAGCAGGTTTATTGTCCGCCGCCGAATGTAAGCCTATCTCTGCCATTGCATTGATGATGACTTGAGATGTTGCTTTGTCACCGTCCCAATCAGCCTGGTTCTCTTGATTATCACTATGTTGGTCTGCTTTTGACGGACGAAACAGAAGCTCATAAGCAACAACAGAAAGGTTGTTATCATATATAGGTTGACGGGCGAGTAATACGTTTTCTGAATCCATTGGTTAACTTATATGTGAGGCTGAGGGGCAGGGAACAGGTATTTATGAAATAAGTCTAGCGGGTTTATGACAGGTGATAGTAAGTTTGTCGGTTTATTTTTATTTTCTCATATGGTTATTTTAAAAATGGCACCAGGAATAAGTGCCAGTTTTTTATCGCGATTGGCTATAACGGTTCTAGTGTATGAATATTCAGCTAAATACACGGTCACCGTCTACACTCATATTTATGTTTATGTTTGTGTTTGTGTTTAGGAAAATAGTGTAATGGCAAGTTTACTTGATACAGTCGATCAGCGTACTCAATTAGTGGGTGAGAACCGGCTGGAAATTTTGATGTTTCGGCTGGAGCGCGGGCAAATATTTGCTATTAATGTGTTCAAAATACAAGAAGTTCAGGTGATGCCCAAGTTGACTACGTTGCCAAATAGTCACCCATGTGTTGTTGGTGTGACGCATGCGAGAGGGGTTACAATACCTGTTATCGATTTGGGTCAAGCGATTGGCATGCCGCCTTTGTCAGATAGAAAAAATTGCAACATTATTATTGCAGAATACAATATGACGGTTCAGGCGTTTATGGTGAAAAGTGTTGACCATATTGTTAATATGAACTGGGAAGATATTATGCCACCTCCCAAAGGGGCTGGACGAGACCATTATCTCACTGCGATTACTAAGGTTAACGATAAAATTGTTGAAGTTATTGATGTTGAAAAGGTGCTACAAGAAATAGCGCCCTGTAATACGGCTATCTCAGAAGGTATATTGCAAGAGGATATCCAAACACTTGCGGCGGGGTTAGACGTGTTTGCTGTTGATGATTCGACGGTAGGATTGGCCCAGGTAAAAGAAACTGTGGAGCAGATTGGATTAACTGTGACCAGTGCAAGGGATGGGGCTCAAGCGTTAGCGATGCTTAAAAAGATAGCAGACGAAGGCGTGGATATGGTGGAGCGCTTTGTATTAGTGATAACGGATGCTGAAATGCCAGAAATGGATGGCTACCGTTTTACCACCGAAATTAGAAATGACCCGCGTCTTAAAGATCTTCATGTGATATTGCACACGTCATTAAGTGGCGCTTTCAACCAGGCAATGGTAGAAAAAGTGGGTTGCGATAACTTTTTGTCAAAGTTTGAACCCGATAAGCTCGCGGCAGCAGTGCAGGAGCGTGTACGAGTTTATCGAGAGAGATTCCCTATCGGGCGTTAACGTTAGGGGGGCGTATCAAGGGCTTTATGTTAAGGGTGTAATGCTAACCGTATGTTTTCGACACGCTTGCGGTTTGCGCTAAAATCAGAGTGACCTAAGCGAGATGCTGAACGTACCTGGATGCCTGAGGCTTCGATATAAAACTCAACATCGTCTACAAAACCCATAAGGCTTGAGGTGAATTCGCTTCGAATGTAAGGACCTTGAGCTGATACAACAGTCGCCCCCATTGCTTCAAGTGCGGCAAGTAACGCTGCTTTAGTCTCTTCTGTGGAACCCTTTAATGGAATAGGGGCAATTGTGTGCCCTTCATCCTTGTCATAGCTACACACACAATTAGGTGAGCTGGGGCAGGGAGCCAATCGATTGTCGTTTAGTCCTATATTGGTCGGCGCAGTACCGGCACAACCCGCTAGGCCGGCGGTTGTAAGAAGGGCTGCTAGTAGGGTTGTAATTTTTCCAGTAGTTTTTTTATTCATTATTTAGGTTCGCTATTACGTTGTATGCAAACACTGGAGCCTACCCCAATCTCACGAGAAGCAATAGGTCAGAATGTGCCAAGTGCCAACTGGAATGGACAAAAATCCGCTTAAGGCGTTCTTGTAATAGTAATCCCGGTAACTATGCGGTATAACGGCCCAATATTCTGTTATAGGGGACTGTTATGTCTGATCGTGTGTTGCTATCTATCGAAAACCATATTGCTATTGTTACGCTTAACCGGCCAGAGAAATATAATGGTCTTGATATGGCGATGTTTGATGGGTTGATTGGTGCGGCTAAGCGTATTCGTAAAAATAAGCAAATCCGGGCCGTTATCATTAAAGCCGAAGGAGAGGCATTTAGCGCAGGTCTTGACATCTCAGGTATAAAGAAAAATCCTCTGCTTATTGGGAAATTACTGGTTAAGCCGGGGTTGTCGTACATTAACTTAGCACAAGAGGTCGCCTTTTGTTGGCGTCAGTTGTCGGTGCCAGTAATTGCTGTGGTACATGGCAAATGTTACGGCGGTGGGTTACAGATAGCTTTGGGTGCCGACTTTCGTTTTTCAATGCCTGATGCTGAGTTTTCCGTTATGGAAATCAAATGGGGGTTGATCCCGGATATGTCGGCTAGCGTGACATTGCGAGAGCTTGTTTCCATTGATGTCGCTAAAGAGTTGGCGATGACAGGGCGGTTGATTTCAGGTATTGAGGCGAAGGAATTGGGTTTGGTTACTCGTGTAACGGATACTCCTCTTGAAGAGGCGTTTGATCTGGCCAATGAAATTGCAACACGATCACCGGACGCAGTGGCTGCTGCTAAGCAATTATTTAATGATACCTGGGTCGCAGATGAGAAAACGGCGCTGAATCTTGAAACAAGTTTGCAGAAGAAGTTGATTGGACGTTGGAATCAAATCGCCGCTGCCAGTAAGAACCTTTCGAAAAAGCCCTTTGAATATGGGAAGCGGCGGTTGTAGTTGTAGTTATAGTTGAGTTGAATGGTATTAGCGTTTTACTGGGTCAAAACTGTTCTTTTAACTGCTTTAATAAGCTTTTGGGGAGGTTTTTGATCGTAATGGTTTCATTGTTTCGATCAAATTGAATGTCTTCCCCAAGGAGTTTGGAAGCAAAGCTTAAGCTAATATCTTTATTTCTACCGCTGTAAGTCACATAGCGTTTTAAGCTTTTTCTATCAGGAATAAATTCAGCTTTAGGGCTGTATTCTCGTTCTTCCTGCTGTGCTTGAGCAAAGGACTCAAATTGTTCTGGTGCTTCTTCGTCAATGTAATGTGACAGATCCTTATACACGACAGGTTCGCCAATTTTACCTTGTTCAATACAGTAGTCTACTACGCGACTTTTATACTCTTGTCCCGCATCTTCGGGCATCTTCTCAGAGTATGCTTCAACAATATTAATAAATTCGTTGGTATCTTCGGTAATATCAACGGTATCCATAAACCCGATGAAGTCCCCTAATAGCTCTTGAATAACACGTTCTCCGCGACCTTTAGATAGAGTGACGTATTTTTCTGAACTGTTTTCAGTGAGCAAAGAGAGATTAATGCGTGCCCCAAACCCCATGTGAGCAATATCTGCATACTCGGTTTCTGTGATCTCTAAACGGTTGTTTATGAGAAGCCCCGGCTGATGTTGTAAATGGAATATGTGAAGCCAACGAAAGTTTGCAGTTTCTTCTTCAACAAATAATAAGTGACCAAAAAAAGACGTAGGTGTACTGTCAAGCATTTCAATAAACAGTTCAGTGGCATTTTTCGTTAAGGTTAAGAAGGGGATTCGGCCTTCTAGGTACTCTCTAGTCCATGCCGGTAGGGGTGAGTCTGCACTTGAGTCACTAAATTGCCCATAACGTTTGCTTGAGCGGCTGGTAAATACTGACTTTAGCTCTTCCAATAGCTGGTTTGTGTTGTCTTCGACGGCCATTTCATCGCTTCTGTAGTTAACTTTGGCGGTTTCTTCGGGGTCGTGTCGAGTGATTTCGTGGGCAATACAGTGAGTTACGGGCATGGCTGAGTGATTTGTTCTCTTGTTGAGTGGTGTTGGTTAAATGGTCATGCAGTTTATCAAAAATGTTCGTGGTGCGATTGTTTTTTTCTAGGCCGATACTGACGATATAGGTGTTGTTTCGGAGGAAATGCCGTGTTTACTGTCAAATGAACGCTCTGTATCCCTAAAAGGAAACGTCAGGTATACCCTTATTGTGACTGCTCAGTAACTAAACTAAAGTCTCGTATACATAACTGTTACCATTGTTAACACTCAATCTACGGACAGGTGGGGGTGCTGGGGTTATAGTTTAATCACTGAAACACAGAACCTAATAATAAAAACCAACATGTTCTGCCAATAGGCTCTTCTCCGCTTTGATGAGTGAGATCACCCATCAAAATAGAACATAGATTGATCATCCGGTAGAGATGTTTGCC
>CAJXZM010000150.1 GCA_913063125.1 uncultured Gammaproteobacteria bacterium
CAAAACTAAAAGCAGAAGGGGTGTAGTATGTCTGATATTAGTATGACTGATACTAAGAAAGTTCTGTTTGGACCTATTGTTGATACCAACCCTATTGTTTTGCAGATATTAGGTATCTGTTCAGCACTGGCGGTTACGAGTAACTTAAATACGACGATTACCATGTGTTTAGCATTAACTTTGGTAACGGCATTTTCTAGTTTCTTTATCAGTATAATCCGAAACCAAATACCGGGCAGTATTCGTATCATCGTACAGATGGCGATTATCGCTTCGTTGGTTATCGTAGTTGATCAGTTTCTGAAAGCTTACGCTTACTCAGTAAGTAAAAGCCTGTCGGTGTTTGTTGGTTTGATAATTACCAACTGTATCGTAATGGGGCGTGCTGAAGCTTACGCAATGAAGAATCCCCCAATTCCAAGTTTTATTGATGGTATTGGTAATGGCCTGGGTTATAGCGTGATCTTGCTGATTCTTGGTGTGATTCGCGAGTTATTTGGATCTGGCAAGCTGTTTGGAATTGAAGTTCTTCCAGTGGTAAACGATGGCGGGTGGTATGTGCCTAACGGTATGTTGTTATTACCTCCAAGTGCGTTTTTCCTAATAGGCTTGATTATTTGGGCGCTTCGTTCTTGGAAGCCTGAACAGGTAGAGCAACCGGATTTTAAAATCTCATCTAATACAAAAGCATCTCACCACTAAACGAGGAGGAGTATCTAATGGAACATTATATGAGCCTTTTTGTTAAGGCGGTATTTGTAGAAAATATGGCACTGGCCTTTTTCTTGGGTATGTGTACGTTTATTGCCGTTTCGAAAAAGATTCAAACGTCAATTGGATTGGGTGTTGCGGTTATTGTTGTACAGCTTCTTACTGTGCCAATTAACAATTTGCTTTTCCAATACTTGCTGAAGGATGGGGCGCTAGCATGGGCAGGTTTGCCCGAGGTAGATTTATCTTTCTTAGGGTTGCTGTGTTACATCGGTGTTATCGCTGCGGTCGTGCAAGTGCTGGAAATGATATTGGATAAGTACATGCCGGCGTTATATAACGCGCTAGGTGTTTTTCTTCCGTTGATCACTGTGAACTGTGCCATTATGGGAGCCTCTCTCTTCATGGTAGAGCGAGATTATGACTTTGGTGAAAGTGTGGTTTACGGTGTTGGTGCAGGTGTTGGCTGGGCATTGGCAATTGCCGTGTTGGCTGGTATTCGTGAAAAAATGAAATATAGCGATGTGCCTGATGGGTTACAGGGCTTGGGTATTACCTTCATTACAGTGGGTTTAATGTCTTTGGGCTTTATGTCGTTTTCTGGCGTACAACTTTAATCGAGCGGAGGAGTTAGCATAATGGGAAATACAATTCTGCTTGGTGTTGGCATGTTTACCGCCATAGTATTAAGTCTAGTGGTACTGATTCTGATTGCCCGCTCAAAGCTGGTAAGTACAGGTGCAGTCCATATTGACATCAATGATGACCCTGAAAAAGGTGTCGATGTTGCTGCTGGTGGCAAGTTGTTGAATACTCTTGCTGATGAGAAGATTTTTGTATCTTCGGCTTGTGGTGGTGGTGGTACTTGTGCGCAATGTAAAGTCATCGTATCTGACGGTGGTGGAGATATTCTTCCGACAGAAGAGTCGCACTTTACGCCTCGTGAAGTAAAAGAAGGTTGGCGTTTAGCATGTCAAGTTGCTGTTAAGCAAGACATGAAGATCGAACTTGATGAAGCGTTCTTTGGTGTTAAGAAATGGGAATGTACTGTTAATAGTAACCCCAATGTTGCGACTTTTATTAAGGAACTTGTTCTAGACTTACCTGAAGGTGAAAATGTAAATTTTCGAGCTGGTGGTTATGTTCAGCTGGAACGCCCTGCATCAAATGTTCAATACAAAGATTTTGATATTGAAAGCGAGTACCGCGAAGATTGGGAAAAGTTTGGATTCTTTAAATACGAGTCTATTACAACTGAGCCAATCATCCGCGCTTACTCAATGGCAAACTACCCTGATGAAAAAGGCTTATTGAAGTTTAATATTCGTGTCGCAACGCCACCTCCTGGTTCACAGGGTATTCCGCCTGGCTTGATGTCTTCGTGGGTATTTAACCTTAAGAAGGGTGACAAGGTCGCAGTATACGGACCATTTGGTGAGTTCTTTGCTTCGGATAATGATGCTGAAATGGTATTTGTTGGTGGTGGTGCTGGAATGGCTCCAATGCGTTCACATATCTTTGATCAGCTCAAGCGTTTGAAAGCAACTCGAAATATGAGTTACTGGTATGGTGCAAGAAGCTTACGCGAGCTTTTCTATAAAGAAGAGTACGACACACTTGCAGCTGAGAATGATAACTTCAAGTGGCATATTGCGTTATCAGACCCGCAACCAGAAGATAACTGGGACGGTTTGACGGGATTTATTCATAATGTTCTGTATGAGGAGTATCTTAAAGATCACTCAGCTCCAGAGGATTGTGAGTACTATATGTGTGGGCCTCCAATGATGACGTCTGCTGTTATTAAAATGTTAGACGATCTTGGTGTGGAGCGTGACAATATCTTCCTTGATGATTTTGGTGGTTAATAGATTTCAAGAATATTGAGATCAAAAGTATCATGATTAGATATCTGCAGCCCGCAACACAAATACGATGGTTATTACTTATTGTATTTTGCCTTGCGGGCTGTGACGTTTCTGAATTGCAAAAATCTGAGACACAAAAAGTTGAATTGCAAAATGCTGAGGCTTTATTACATTTGTCCGGCCCTACAATGGGGACTTGGTATAATGTAAAGGTTATTTCTGAAGGTGCCATTGACCAGGGTGCTTTGTCGGGAAAAATTGAAGCCGTTCTATCTGAGATCAATAGCCTGATGTCTACTTATGACCTTGAATCAGAGCTGTCACGTTTTAATCAGCTGCCCATCAATACGCCGATGGAGTTGTCCTCTGACACCATCACTGTGTTGAAAATGGCGCTAGATCTTAGCGTGAAAACAGCAGGCGCTTTTGATGTAACAGTAGGGCCTGTTGTGAATTTGTGGGGGTTTGGACCTAGTGGTCGTTTAAAAGAGAAACCTTCGGATATGGCTATTAATGCGGCTCTTGCTCAGGTTGGGTATCAGGCATTGGTTTGGCATGGTGATAAACAGTTGTCGAAATCAAAACCAGTGTATGTGGATTTGTCGGCTATCGCGAAAGGTTTTGCCGTTGATAAGGTCGCAGGACTGCTGCGTGAACAGGGCCTTTCTCGCTTCTTGGTTGATATTGGGGGGGAGCTTGTAGCAGGTGATGACAAAGCCCCAGGTCAACATTGGAAAGTTGCAATAGAGCAAGCTGACATACATCAACGAGCGATTCAGAAGGTGCTTTCTTTGCGTCGAATAGGTGTAGCAACGTCTGGAGATTACCGCAATTTTTATGAATTTGAGGGTACACGGTATTCTCACACAATTGACCCGAGAACAGGTAAGCCTGTCACGCATGAATTGGCATCAGTATCGGTTTTACATCCCAGCGTTGCTTACGCAGATGGGGTAGCGACAGCGTTAATGGTTCTTGGTACAGAGCAAGGATATGCATTGGCAAGCAAGTTAGGGATATCAGCATATTTTATCTATAAAACACCATCTGGTTTTGAAGTGAAATCTACTGATGGTTTTCTGAACTATATTTCGAGGTAGGAAGGATGTCTGATAAAATAGGCTCTACCTACTTTTTTGAACGATTATTTTTAATAAGGTGGCACTAATGGCAACTTTTGTATTAACACTAATTATTTTTGGACTCGTTATTACCGGAATGGCTGTTGGTGTTATTTTTCAAGACAAACCCATTAAGGGCTCTTGTGGTGGCTTGAACAACATAGGTCTGGGTGGGAAATGTGATATTTGTGGTAGCGATACTAGCAAATGTGAAGATGAGGTTGATGCAGAGGCAACGAATAACGCTACTTTTGATGCATCTATGGCTTATGATGCCACCAAAAAATAACCCCTTAAAAAGCCTTACGTTTCTTAAAACCCCATTAGATGACTATCTAATGGGGTTTTTTATTTGTGCTACGCTAAATATAACTACACCGATGAATCGATTAGCGTATGCCTACACATTTTGATGTTGTTGTAATTGGTTCAGGACCTTCGGGAGAAGGTGCTGCAATGCGGGCGAGTAAAAGCGGTAAAACCGTAGCGATGGTCGAAGAAAAACCGGCCGTTGGTGGTAATTGCGCGCATCTTGGAACTATTCCATCAAAAGCATTGCGACATGCAGTCAAGCAGATCATTAGGTTTAATACCGATGCGATGTTTCGGGATATTGGCGAACCTCGGTCGTTCTCATTCCCCAAAGTACTAAAACGTGCCGAACGTATTATTGGAAAGCAGGTAGCGCTTAGAACTACCTTTTATGGTCGTAATCACGTGAAACTGTATTTTGGTGAGGCGAGGTTTACCGACAGTCATACTATCGAGGTGACAAATAGTGACGGATCGATCGAAACGCTTATTGCGGATAAAGTTGTTATCGCTACGGGGTCCCGACCTTATCGGCCAAATAATGTAGACTTTAATGCTTCAAGAATTTATGACAGTGATTCGGTCTTAAATATGGTGGATACACCGAGAAAAATTGTCATCTATGGTGCTGGAGTTATTGGGTGTGAGTATGCCTCAATTTTTTGTGGTTTAGGCGTTCGAGTTGAACTCATTAATACACGTGAGCATCTGCTAGATTTTCTTGATACAGAAATTTCCGATGCCCTAAGTTATCACCTACGTGACATCGGCGTGTTAATTCGAAACCATGAAGAATATGAAAAGGTAGAGTGTCGAGAGAATGATGTGTTAGTGCACCTTAAGTCTGGTAAATTGGTTAGAGGGGGTGCGTTTTTATGGTGCAACGGTCGCTCTGGAAATACACATAGATTGAACTTGGAAGCGGTAGGGTTGAGCGCAGATGAGCGTGGTCTCTTGGACGTTAATGAGTCTTATCAAACTATAGTCCCGCATGTCTACGCTGCTGGAGACGTCATAGGTTGGCCAAGTTTAGCCAGTGCCGCTTATGATCAAGGGCGATCCATCGGTGGTGCTGTATCAGAGATAGAAGATTTATACGTAGTAAAAGAAGTCCCCACCGGGATTTATACGATTCCAGAAATCAGTTCTATAGGAAAGACGGAGCAAGAACTAACAAAAGAAAAAGTCCCCTATGACGTAGGGCAAGCTTTTTTCAAAACGATTGCTCGGGCGCAAATTTCTGGTGAAACGGTCGGAATGTTAAAGATTTTATTTCATCGTGAATCCTTGGAAATATTGGGTATTCATTGTTTCGGGGATCAGGCTGCGGAGATTGTGCATATTGGGCAAGCAATAATGAACCAACCAGGTTGTGCTAATACGTTAGAGTATTTTGTGAATACGACGTTTAATTACCCAACGATGGCGGAGGCGTATCGAGTTGCTGCGCTAAATGGCTTGTATCGGGTGGATAGTTTATAATCTTGCCTTTCTTTCCAGAGGCTAGCGGCAAATGATTTTAGTACCATCCAATGTATATCTTGGGATTTACCGCCTTGGTTTTCTCGTGTGCGTGATAGCAGTTAGTTGGTTGGCATTTGGTTCACCGCCAGGCGGTATGGCGGCTACAGTAAGTGATAAGGTATTACACGGGGTGGCATTTGTGGTGCTTGCATATCTGCTTGCGGGTGCTTTACCGTTCCATTCGTTCTGGAAGGTGGTTTTCCCATCGTTACTTGCGTATGGTTTTTTTATTGAGCTCGTACAGTGGCAGTTATCGCATCGAGATTTTTCATTACTAGATTTTTTGGCTGATACTATCGGGGTATTTCTGTACTGGGTTTGCCACAAACCAATTTGGAAAATGAGTAAGTTTTTTCTATCAGAAAAGGGACTTCGATAATTTAGGATTTTCCTTTTTAAAAGGAGTGTAAAGTTTCCAGAGTGGTCTTGAAGTGATCTACCGCTTGCTCAGCAGAAATGAGCTCGCCGGTGTTGGTCGCTAGAGAAAGTAAATCAAGTAGCGGCTGTTGAGCTTCAAACGCTTCTCCGTCTAAATTGAAGTTGATGGCGTCACCAGAAAGCGAATTAATGGAAATACGCGTATTCTCAGATAGAGAAATGCCATTGTTTGGGTAGCTATCACTGTCGAGTGTTTGTAATAGCCGAAGGGTGTTGGTTGTTCTATCTTGATGGTTGTTTTGGTAGTCTAACTTACCATTTTGCAGCGATCCATTCAGAGTGCCAAGCTCAAGAGGGGTTACCGTGCTATTTGCAATCGCAGCGCCCAATACTAAGTTACCTATGGAAAACTCAATAATCTCGTTAGTGCTATATTGAAATGTACCGGCGGCATTCGTTATACCGGAAAATGTAGGTGTTCTGTACTGTATTCCGCTAACGGGGCTGTCGACAAAGTTGCCTGTTTTGGATTGTACTTTAGTGCTTTCTTCATTTTGATTAACTAGTCCGCCCCGTGAATCAGCTTGCTCTTTCGTAACATCAGGAGCACTAGGGCTGCTGCTTCCACCACAACCTGTTAGTAATACGCTAGGCAGCAATATAAAAGAGCAAATTGTTACGATGTGTTTGGGTAAATTCATGGTTGTCATTTAATCCAATCTTTTATTTGTTTGTTATATGTTGGAAGGCCAAAAAACATACAAACGATTATATGTGGCTAAGATTAAAGGTCAATGACAGAGGATATTAGAATTGATAATCCCTGTTACTTCTGTGTTACCAGTGTAAGTAGGCGTTAAGGAATGTAATTCCTAGATGCTGTTTTATAACAAACACAAACAATTGTATCTCAAATAGCTAGGATTCAAATAAAACGGGTAAATCGACTGATGGGCGGCATGGCGGGGTTGCTGCGCCAACAACGCGCGCTTCTTTCTTTGAGCAGTCACGAGCGACGGCGCCCATGTAAGGTGTATCTTCTGGATCAAATAAGGCCGTAACGATAGGAACAGGGCTGATTTTTTGTACACGAGTGACAATAGCCGTTTCACCGGTTGCAAGCTTAACCCAGGTGCCTGGAGGGTATACACCAATAGCTTTAGCAAAATTGAGCATTAACTTTTTGATGCGAGGGTCTTCTTCTTTAAAGAGGTGAGAGAGGGCTTCTTTAGGGTGAATAGATTTTCTGTAGGCGCGATTGTCTATTCTTGCTGTGTATGTTTCGCAAATACCGATTATCAGTGCCGGAGTGGATATATCATCGCCTTTGAGGTGATTAGGGTACCCGCTGCCATCTGGGCGTTCATGGTGTTGGCGCATAGCTTTTGTCATTACTGGGTTCATAAAACCTGCGCTTTCAACGAGCTGTGCTCCTTTTAATGCATGTTTCTGCATTTTAGCCCGCTGGTCATCGGTAAGTCTGCCTTCAATGGTATTCAGTAACACCTGCAATTCATAAAACGTGATGTTACACGTCAGAATGGCAAACATGAGTGATTGTTGAATGTCAGGTTTTATTTCATGTTGCTTTCCGATCATATGAGCCAATGCCGCACAATAGATAGGTTGTTTTAACGGTGATACTTGATTGCTTAAATGGATGGCAGCAAGTGTGGCGTCTGGTTTGCTATCTGAAATAAGAATAACTCTATCGATGACATGTTGCATGATGTCGCGAGATTTTTCACTTTTTTGCTTAATAGCGGCAAATAAATCAGAAATCAACGGAATTAAACTATCCAATTGAGTAAAAGGGTCAATTTTCTTATTGTTGATATCCATGAACACCGCAGCCTAGTTTGGAGCCCTTAGATTTCAAGAGCTTAGCGTAAAGTATAGACTAAGATCCTAGGGCCATCAGTTTTAGACGACATGCAAGATTAATGGTATATCGGCGGACAATAAATTCCCTATTTTGTAAATAGTCGTTATATTTATTGAGAAATTGTAGCGACTAATTAAGGGATCTTTGTTCGATGCGAAGAGAATTTGTTTTCACGTCTGTATTGTCTGTTTGTGTAGTCTTTTTGTTGGGGCTTGTATGGCCTTCAATACATTGGCTGTTTGTAATGATTTTACCGGTTGTTGGGTTGGGTGTGTTTGATATGTTGCAAACTCGTCACGCCCTTTGGCGAACGCACCCCGTTCTTGGTCGGGGGCGGTGGTTTATGGAGTTTCTGCGACCGTTTTTACGTCAGTATTTCTTTGAGTCGGAAACGGACGGGGTGCCAATTAATCGTATGTTTCGTTCTGTGATTTATCAGCGTGCAAAGGGGGACCTTGATACCGTGCCCTATGGCACTAAAGTTGATACGTTACGCGTTGGCTATGAATGGATAGGTCACTCAATGGCGGCAAAACATATTTCTTCTGAGGCCGTGCAACCTAGGGTGGAAATTGGTGGGGCTGATTGTATTCAACCTTATAGCGCGAGTATTTTTAATATATCTGCGATGAGCTTTGGTGCTTTGAGTAGTAACGCGATACTGGCCTTAAATAAGGGGGCAGGTATTGGTGGTTTTTGTCATAACACGGGTGAGGGAAGTGTTAGTCGATATCACTTAGAGCATGGTGGTGATCTTATATGGCAAGTGGGTACCGGATACTTTGGTTGTCGTGATAATGATGGTAAGTTTTGCCCTAAAACATATGCAGCGATGGCGGCAAAAGACAATGTTAAAATGATAGAAATTAAAATGTCTCAGGGTGCAAAACCGGGGCATGGAGGCATTCTGCCGGCTCATAAAAACACCGAGGAAATTGCGCGTATTCGGGCGGTGGAGTCAGGTACTCGTGTCGATTCACCTCCAGCCCACAGCGCTTTTTCTACGCCTATTGAAATGATGCATTTTATTCAACAGTTACGCGAACTGTCAGGCGGCAAGCCAGTAGGGTTCAAATTTTCAGTGGGGCGGCAGAGTGAGTTTTTTGCATTATGTAAAGCAATGGTTCTGAGCGGTATTCGTCCAGACTTTATTACCGTAGATGGGGGTGAAGGAGGGACCGGAGCTGCGCCTTTGGAATATACCAATTCCGTGGGTATGCCATTGAGAGATGCCTTAAGTTTTGTGTGTGATGTACTTATTGGTTTTGATTTAAAGAAAGATATAAAAATTATCGCTAGCGGTAAGGTATTTACAGGGTTTCATTTAGTAAAGAATATCGCGATGGGGGCTGATGCCTGTAACAGTGCGAGAGGAATGATGGTTGCTCTGGGATGTGTGCAGTCTCTGTTATGTAATACCAATGAATGCCCTGTCGGTATAGCGACTCAAAATCCTACACTGTCTGTGGGCCTTGTGGTTGGAGATAAAGCGCAGCGTATTGCACGTTTTCATGATGAAACGGTTAGCGCGACAATGGAGTTGGCTGCGTCGGCAGGGTTGGAGTTACCGAGTCAATTAAATCGATCCCATATATTTCGGCGAGTGAGTCAAATGGAAATTAAACGATACGATGAGATTTACCCTTATCCGGTGGCGGGTTGTTTGCTGACGAATGAGTTTCCAAAACACTTTGCACAGGAAATGATGGAGTCTAGTGCTGATAGCTTTATGCCAAAACGTAACATTGCAGAACATACGGGTGGGTTAGAAGAGCTAACTTGAGTTTATGGCTTAAGTTTATGCTTAGTTGAGATGTTTTTTAAATAAGCATGACGAGCTTTTTTGTCCAGTTCTATTAACTCTTTGCATTGTTGGTAGAATGCAGAAAGGTTATGGTTATTCTGTTCTAATAAGCCCTGGAGCCCCGAAACTAACGCGTTGTATGTTGCTATTGTACTCAGTTGTGCGTTATTGAGGGGGCCTTCGAACCATTTGTCATAACCGGAGTATCCGTGCCACGTGTGTTCTTTTAGTTGTTGGTACTCTTCTCTTAGGGCTTCAATGACTTCATGTTTTTTTAATCGTTTTTGCGTGTCATTTATAGCGCTGTTATAAAGAGTAATTCTACGTTTTCGATGTTTAAGAATTAGATCGATAAACTGTTGATGTCGCTTTTTTCGGATTAAATGCTTTGCCAATAATTCATCTCTTGATAGGGTTTTAAGCCAACGTGTTAGTCCTTCAATCTCTACCGTTGTGGCAAAGCTCTCATTGAATACGGAATCCCCTTTAATGTAGAGCAATTTGTGGCTCAGCTCATGAAATAGCAGGCCTGCTAAGCTAGCATCCCCTCGAAATAGGAAGGTATTTAATACAGGATCGTCGAACCAGCCTAATGTGCTGTAGGCTGCAACTCCCCCCACGTATGTGTCGAGATTGTTGTCATCAAGTTGTGCTGCGTATTCCTCTGCTGAAGCTTTAGAGAAATAACCTTTGTAATTCACGCACCCGGCAATAGGAAAGCACCATTTTTGTGGTGTCATGGAGAATTCGGGTGCAGCGATAACGTTCCAAACGACGTGAGGGCGTTTTAAATCCACATATTCACTGTAATGATTACCAACGGGCAACTGTAATTCTGTATCGGCGTAGGATCGTAATTCCATGACGCGCTTAAGTTGGGTTATTTCTTTTGTAGGAAGTTCGCCGCTGACGATTAAGTCTTGAATTGGTTCTCTAGCAGCCATTATTTTTATATGACCCTCGGCGACTTGGTAATAATAGCGACTGCTCTCACATCCAGATAATAATAAGCCGATTATTGCGAGGGTAATAGGAATTGTGATAATGCGTATGGTTTTTGACTGTAGTGGTGTGTGCATAGGCGTTTGTGTTGCTGTCATTTATTATGAAAAAGGGGGGTTAGCCGAGACGGTACATCGGTGATGATGCTATCGACACCGTGCGATGAAACGATTTGCGCAGCATTAATCGTATTCACAGTCCACACTGAAACGTGAAGATTGAGTTCATGTGCTTGGCGTACAAGCCTTTGGTTACACCTACGCCAATCTAAAACTAAATAGTGGCAATGGAGTCTTTTACAGATACCGACAGGATTTCGGCTAAAGCGCTCCGCTACAAAGCCTCGCTTAATCAGAGGGGCGTGTTGTTGCATATAGCTCAAGAAACGAGTGTCGCTGGAGGTAACGATTGCTTGTTTTTCTAGTTGGTGTCGCTGAATAAGGGTTGTTAATTCTTGGGCTAATTTAGCGAATTGCTTTTTATTGGGGGGTTTTATCTCTAACTGAATGCTTTTTAGCTCTTGCCATTCCGCTAATATCTCATCCAATAGGGGGATGCTAGAATGACTGCCCCAATTAGGAAAGTGATGTGCTGCATTCATTTTTGAAAGTTTTGAAGCGGTAAAGTCTGAGATGTATCCGGAGTGAGCAGTTGTTCTATCAACCGTTTTGTCGTGAATGACGACCAACTGATTGTCTTTGGAGAGGTGTAGATCAAGCTCGACGTGGTGTATGTCTAAATTACGTAATAGCCGAAAACCATCAAGTGTATTTTCAGGGGCTTCTTGTCGAGCGCCGCGGTGGCCTACTATGATAGTGCTAGACGTGGATGTTTGCATTTTGTTCACTCAGATCCAATAGTTCAATTTCTAAAATTCTTTGGTGCTTTTACATATGGAAAGAGGACCACGGTCATGACACCAGATATCGTTGTAGGGGGGGGGGTATCTGCAGATGATAAGGGTCGTTGGTGTTGGCTAGCTAGCATGAGTGAGATTAATATAGGTGTGCTGATGTTTGCAAGTAACGATGATGGTAGCTTGTTGGAGACTAACCCCGCTTGATCCCTTGGCCGGGTTAGGGCAGTCCCCCATCGGAGATTAATCTGGGCGTAACTATGTCAACCATACTTGCGGGAGAAGCATTTGGCTTTGTTGGTTTTGCGCAATAATCATAGTGCCTAAGGGTGAAGGACGCTATGAATGGCATAGTTATCTTCAAAATAGACAGTGAAATCATCATATTTCCATTGCGATATAGGCGGTTCACCTATAGAGGCTGTTTGTTGCTTAGGGTTGCCGAATTGACTGGATACCTGTGCTTTTGAGCTGCCTCGAGCCGGGCGTTCAATATTCTGGTTTGCAGCACCTTGTTGTCCAATAGGTACAGCAATGGACTCCGCAATACTTATGCTGGGATAACTTAGCAGCATTGCAACCGAAAAACTCAAAAATTTGTTCATAACGACACTCCTTAAAAAAGACAGCTCTTCAGTTAGTTATAGCAGATATCTTACGGATTTTACTATCTATTTTCGTTGCTTTTAGGCGGGTGTTCACGTAATTCTAATGATTGTTTACGTCGGATGTGGCGTGATAGCTGTTTTCGGTCATTCTCAAGTAGAACGGTGAATTCAACGCCAACTCGGTAAATTGTAGGTAGGCTGTCTAACGTGGCGCAACCCTTTACTTGACCAATGGTAGAAATTGAACTGTAAGATGGGAATAACACCATTGTTAGGTGGATGTAGCTATCAAGATCAAGAGGGGTGTGGTGGATAAATGAGATGCCGCCTTCGCTAAGGGATACGTTTTCTTTTTGTGCAATGTTCTCCCCTTTGCTATCACTAACAAGATATCGTGTGATGCAGTCTATTTTTTGATCGATGGTCTTGAGATAGGTGGCTACCGCGTTATTGGTGTCTATTATTAGCGGCATGAGACTTTGTGCGTCACTTTCGAGTGCGCGTAATTGGCTGAAAAGTAACGCCTCTTTTGGAATACCAAACTTCTCGTTATAGGGGTCTTCACTGATGAGGTGCTTTTCAATCGGGTGCTTGATTAGGTGGACTCGATCTTCAAGCCGAAAAAAATCCCGTCTATTGATATCATCTTGAAGCATATTAAGGGCTTGCCTATAGTTTGTTTCTATTACTTTAGTTGGAATTGTTCGTTTTTAACAGCAGATCCACTAGTAATAAATACCGTTTTAGACTGCGCGCAGGAAGGCAAGTTGTTGATTATCGTGTGCATTTATATTACCCCTATGGTTTAATGCGCGAATGTTTAAACCTATATCCTTATATGTGGGGCTGCGCTACACCCGAGCGAAGCGAAGAAACCACTTTATATCATTTATATCACTTACCTCCATCATGGGTTTGACCCTGGGTGTGGCGGTATTGATTGTCGTACTTTCTGTTATGAACGGCTTTGATCGTGAATTACAACAACGCATTCTTGGAATGGTTCCTCAAGCCAGTATTTTAGGTTATAAACCATTTTCCGAATGGGAGCAGGTTGTAGACGAGGCTAAAAAGAATGGGGAAGTCAAAGCTGCGGCCCCCTTTATTCAATTGCAGGGCATGCTAACGCATCAAGGCACAGTTAGTGGCGTATTTTTGACCGGTGTGGAGCCCTCGCTTGAGAAAGATGTTTCTATCATTGCTGAGCATATGCAAGCAGGAAGTGTCAATGATTTAACGCCTGGTTCGTTCAATATGGTGCTTGGAGCAGGCTTAGCAAGCAACCTAGGTTTAGCGGTAGGTGATAAGGTGACACTGGTGCTGCCAGAGGCATCGGTTACCCCTGCTGGCGTATTGCCTCGTTTTAAACGCTTTACCGTAAGTGGTATTTTTAAAGTAGGTGCTGAACTTGATGGTTTGATGGCCTACGTGAATTTGATTGATGCGGCGAAGTTAGCGAAAATTAAAGGGCGTGTACATGGCGTTAGACTTAGTTTACATGACCTCTTTAAAGCTGGGCGTGTATCTTGGGATATCGTTGCAAACCTTCCTGGTAAATATTACGCCTCGGATTGGACACGAACTCATGGGAACCTGTTTCAGGCGATTAAGCTAGAAAAAACCATGATGGCATTATTGCTATTGCTTATTGTAGCGGTGGCGGCATTTAATATTGTGTCTAGTTTGGTGATGGTTGTTACCGATAAAACATCTGATATCGCAATATTGCGCACTTTAGGAGCAAGCCCTAAAACAATCATGGGTATTTTCATGGTGCAAGGTACGTTTATTGGCTTTATGGGAACATTTTTAGGCACTTCGCTTGGAGTGTTGGGTGCACTGAATATCAGTGACTTTGCATCGTGGCTAGAAAAAGTATTGGATACGCCTTTGTTTGCCCAGTATTTTGTTAACTATTTACCATCAGAATTGCGGCTTGATAATGTTATTTTTGTTAGTGTGATTGCATTTGTTATGAGCTTTTTAGCGACAATTTACCCCGCCTTGAAGGCCTCCAAAGTTCAACCTGCCGAGGCTTTGCGTTATGACTAATAGGATTGAAGGTGGAGGTGATATTGCATTAGAGTGTGTAGATTTAAAAAAGTCTTATGCTGAAGGCCCTATTGGTGTTGATGTACTGAAAGGAATAAGTTTCCAATTAAAGAAAGGTGAGTTTGTTGCAGTTATAGGCAACTCAGGATCTGGAAAAACAACCTTGTTGCATATGATTGGAGGCTTGGATACTCCAAGTTCAGGGCAGGTTAGAGTTAGTGGCCAGGACTTTAGTGCTTTATCTGATCGTCAGCGTGGAGATGTAAGAAATCAACATATTGGTATCGTTTATCAGTTTCACCATTTGTTAGCCGAGTTTTCAGCATTAGAAAATGTTGCAATGCCACTGATGTTGCGAAAGACCGAGCCTGTGAAGTCAGCTCGGAATCGAGCGAAAAAAATGCTTGAGAGAGTAGGGTTGTCTCACCGGCTGGATCATAAACCGGCAGAATTATCCGGTGGGGAGCGTCAGCGAGTAGCGATAGCGCGAGCTTTGGTGACGGAGCCTACCGTTGTGCTGGCGGATGAGCCAACGGGGAATTTGGATATTCATACAGCGAAAGAAATTCAACTGTTGATGTCTGAACTCAATCAAGATTTAGGGATTTCTTTCTTGATTGTTACTCATGATTTAGGCTTGGCTGGCAAGGTTGAGCGAGTGTTGAAAATGGAAGATGGACACTTGATGAGTGTTGAAAACTTGGAAAGTTTTTAAGAGCGTTAAGTAATAAGATTTAGGAGCGTATTTTCTTAATTCTTATTGTTTTCTTTGCGTTGTAGTCGTCTAGTATTCCAGCTGCGTAATATGTGCCAGCGCCAAAGGTTGCGAACGACAACATAACTGAGGAAGCCAAGGACGGTACCAATAATGACACATCCTAACAGTAGTGGTTTTCCGATTGTCCATATGTTTCCAATAATAGCCGTGAGTTCGAAGGCTATGGGCTGGCCGTCTGTACCAAGAGGTTCTCCCAGGAAAAGCGTACCAACAAGATAACAAAAGTAATACAGCGGCCCATAGGTGAATGGGTTGCTGATCCAGGTGGATGCTGCAGCAACAGCGATATTTCCACGAGCAACTAATGAAAGGCTTATCGCAAGGAACATTTGAATTGGCAAAGGAATGAATGCCGCAAAGACACCCACAAACATACCTGC
>CAJXZM010000151.1 GCA_913063125.1 uncultured Gammaproteobacteria bacterium
ACAATGGCGGCTTGATTGACGAAGTTTTTTGCCAAGTTTCCCGCATTCAAGCATCCGTTATGCAAGTTGCATTAACCGACAGCAAAATGTTTCAGTCCGCCGACCACCCTGTCCGACAGTATATTAATACCCTCGGAAAGCTAGGGCTACGCGTATCAGATTCCGCAGAAGAAGGTTATTACGAATTAAGAGACTCCGTCACCTCATTGCTACAAGAATTTAGCGGTGATGTCAGTATTTTTGAAGAGCATAGTAATCAGCTACAAGAATACATAGAGGACTCTATCTACTCTATCAAATGGTCTGACGGTAGCTATGACAACGCTGAATACAGTAAAGCCATTAAAAATTCCACCATTCAGGATTTCTTAGAATCGCAACAAGCGCTACTTAATAAAGAGCTAAACTTCCACAAACTATTAAGAATGGTTTGGGGGGCGATTCTTGCCAAAATATTAATCCGCAAGGGTGAAGGTAGCGAAGAATGGAACACCGCCACAGAAATATACGCATCTACCCTTTGGAGCACACAGGTTAATGCCGATGATGTTGGCAAAAGAGAAATATTACGCCGCCTACCCAAAATCATTCAAGGCACACGAGGCCTATTTGATCACTACGGTCTAAATATCGAAATTCGTGATGCGCTACAAGAACAAATGATTCAGATGCATTTGCAAATTATCCGAGGTATTGACGGAAAAGATGTAGAAGAAGACTGCAATGATTCCTTAGACGTATTCCTTTGCTTAAAAGGCAGAATCCTCGAAGAGACTGAATCAGAACACAGTGCAGAATTTGACGCAGTAGAACTCGATACTCCAACAGAAATCATTGACCCTACAGCGGGCTTATTCTCCCGTTTTGACTCCATCAGTGCCTTTGACATTGACGGCGACAATGAGGATGTAGACTGGGATACCATCAACGCCGCAGACAACACCCTTAAGTCTGACATAAAAGACAGCAACAGTTTAAATGACATGCAAGAGTTAGACGTTATTTTCAAACAGGTTAATCGCCTACCTCTTGATACTATTTTTGAAATCACATCAAACAAACCAGAAGACTCAACATCGGAAGGCTCTACATCAAAAGAGAGCGCCAACACAAAGCGCTACCGCCTAAACGACAAATCCATTGTTCTCGGAAAATACAGTTTTAAATGTATTGAAACCAGCGAGCCCCTAGAGATGGACAAAGCAGCATTAGCCTTACATATATTACGAGGTGAAGCGATACGAATTGAAGAAAACAACATGTTTGACACCGCATTAGAGTCCGTTGTTTCTCAAATGCAACTACCGTAAAAAAGGCAGAGGACCTAAAAAACCTCCACCTTTTTTACTTATTTCTTAACGAAACCTATACAACAATCCCTACAACCGCATTTCAATTCCCTGAGCAGCCATAAATATTTTAGCTTCTTGCACTGTATATTCGGCAAAGTGAAAAATACTAGCCGCCAGCACCGCGTCTGCTTTTCCCTTCGTCACGCCATCGGCAAGATGCTGCAAATTCCCGACACCTCCTGACGCAATAATGGGCACATGTACCGCCTCACTAATGGCTGACGTCACATCAAGATCAAACCCGTTTTTAGTACCGTCACGATCCATACTCGTTAACAAAATTTCCCCTGCACCGTAGCTAACCATCTTCTTCGCCCATTCAACGGCATCAATACCGGTAGGCTTACGACCGCCATGAGTAAAGATTTCCCAACGAGGTGGCTGCCCAGGTAAACTAACGCGCTTCGCATCAATGGCTACAACAATACATTGAGAGCCAAATTTTGCCGCGGCCTCACCAACAAACTCCGGATTAAACACAGCGGCGGAATTAATGGCAATCTTATCTGCTCCTGCATTTAACATACGACGAATATCTTCTAACTCCCGAATACCGCCACCCACAGTCAAGGGAATAAAAACTTCCGATGCCATTTTTTCTACGGTTTTCACCGTTGTCGCTCGCCCTTCGTGAGTTGCCGTAATATCAAGAAAGGTAATCTCATCTGCGCCTTCCTCATCATAACGACGAGCAACCTCTACAGGGTCACCTGCATCACGGATATCAACAAACTGCACGCCTTTTACAACACGGCCATTATCAACATCCAAACAAGGGATAATTCGTTTTGCTAAACCCATTATTTTAAACCTTTCACCTGACAGAAATATTTATTACCGTATTTTCTGCTGACCTAGCTTTGGCCATCCCAGCGCATAAAATTACCTAACAGCGCCAACCCAGAATGCTGACTTTTCTCTGGGTGAAACTGCACTGCAAATACATTGTCTTGTGCAACCACTGACGTAAACGGAAAACCGTATTCCGTCCGACCAGCAATAAGCTTTTCGTTTGCCACAGAGATATAGTAACTATGCACAAAATAAAAACGCGCGTTATCCTCAATACCCTGCCACAGAGGGTGGCCCACTTGCACTTGAGACACCTGATTCCAGCCCATATGAGGCACCTTCAAAATACTGCCATCAGTATCTTTTAACTGCTCGCCAAAGAACTTCACGTCACCAGAAAAGATATCTAAACAAGGTACACCATCATTCTCTTCACTACGTGTCATCATACTTTGCAGGCCAACACAGATGGCCAAAAATGGCTTGCTCTTGATGGCTTCATTTACCACCTGATCGAGACCCAAACGTCGAATCTCTCCCATACAATCACGGATAGCTCCCACACCAGGAAAAACCACTCGATCTGCCGATAAAATCTTCTCTGGATCAGCAGTAACAATAACCTGAGCATTAGGCGCTACATGCTCCAATGCCTTAGCTGCTGAGTGTAAATTCCCCATGCCGTAATCAATAACGGCAACTGTGTTCTTGACACTTCCCGTAGTACTTTCTACCGAACGTCCAACCATAGCTACAGAACACCTTTAGTTGAAGGCATACCACCATCCAAACGCTGATCAACTGTCACCGCAGCACGTAAAGCACGACCAAATGCTTTAAAGATAGTCTCCGCTTGGTGGTGAGCATTATGCCCTTTCAAATTATCAATATGCAGGGTCATTAATGCGTGATTAGTGAGCCCCTGAAAGAACTCAAAAAACAATTCTGTATCAAACCCACCAATGCTAGCGCGGGTAAACTTCACATCCATGCATAAGCCTGGACGTCCAGATAAATCAAGCACCACCCGTGACAAAGCCTCATCTAATGGCACGTAAGCGTGCCCATAACGACCAATACCTTTCTTATCCCCTATCGCTTTAGCTAACGCCTGACCAAGAGTAATCCCAATATCTTCCGCAGTGTGGTGAGCATCTATGTGCAAATCACCAACAGCGTGAATATCCAAGTCAATTAAACCATGGCGAGCTATCTGGTCCATCATGTGCTCAAGAAACGGCAACCCAGTATCAAACTTACTTTTACCGGTACCATCAAGGTTCACCGATACTTTAATCTGTGTTTCCAGGGTATTTCTCTCTACCAGGGCTATACGCTCAGTCATAAGGCTCTCAATGAATCAATGAAATAAGGGATTATATACGTTTCATCAGCAGGATTCGAATATCAAACGAAGAGTGAGAACAAAAAAACAGCAAACTTGCTACTTTCAGAATAATCGTGGCAATAACCTTAGTTTAACTATGCCCTTTGTAGCCTTTTTACCCAAACCGTAACTGTTGCTTTCAGCTTGTCCATTCGCAACGGTTTCGCAATATAGTCATCCATGCCAGCAGCAAAACACTTCTCTTTATCTCCTTCCATCGCATTTGCAGTTATCGCAATGATGGGTAGCATTTCATCTGCAAAACCCTTTCGAATCGCCTTAGTTGCCTCATAGCCATCCATAACAGGCATCTGACAATCCATAAAAATCATGCCATAAGTATTCTTTGCCACCGCATCTAGCGCTTGCTTGCCATCTTCTGCAACATCGGTTTGGAAGCCTAACTTCTTCAAAAAACCACAAGCCACTTTACGATTTACTGGATTATCATCAACCACCAACACCCGCCGAAATCCATCACCGAGTAATGATTTGGGGCTTTCCGCAGCCTTAGCTGAAACCAACTTCGTGTCCAAAGGTACTTTTTTCCCCCCAAGCAAATCGTCAATATGCCCATCAAGCATCAAATCCGACAGTGATTCTTGAGAAAAGGGCACATACAAGTGAGGCAAAGGTCGCTGGCCATACCGTTCATTCGGAAGGCGAAGCTGAATTACCTGGACACCATCATTCTCACTAAGGTAAGGGTTCATTCGCTCCCAGAACCGATCACTCATCTCCTGAGCGATAAAAATCCACCGGTAGCTATCAGCACGAAGGATTTCATCAAGATTTCTAACAACCCGAGATTCTTTTGGCTCCCAATGGAATCCTACTCCCCATTGCTGACAGGCAATCTGCAACACCATTTTAGTTGCCGGTAAATCACCAATCAATAGTGCCGAACTGCTGGGGCAATGACCTTGAAAACGGTGTCGTAGCTCAGCAATGTGAGGACTACTTTCCCCAACTTCCTCAACACCCAATTCGATATAGAATGACGAACCAACCCCTTTAATAGATTTGACACCAACACTGCCACCCATTGCCTCAATAAGACGCTGGCACAATGCTAACCCTAACCCCGAACCCTCAAAACGCCTTGTTGTAGAGACATCCTCTTGTGTAAAGGGCTTAAATATCTCGTCCTGCCCTTCTTTGGAGATCCCTACCCCGGTATCTTTTATTTCTACGTACAATCTCCCTTGCGCAAGCATCTCTGCCCACAACAAAACAGAGCCATGACTGGTAAACTTAACCGCATTGGAGAGTAATGCTAACAACACTTGTCGTAGCTTAACGGCATCAGCAAGAATATAACGCGGTAAGTTCGCCTCTTTTATCACCCCTATGTCCAAGCCTTTTTTATAGGCATCTGGAGCGACCAGAGCAATCACCTCATGAAATAGTTGCTGAATATCCACCTGGCTATAGTTGAATTCCATTTCCCCAGACTCAAGCTTGGTGAAATCCATCACATCATCAACCAATGCCACTAAATTTTTACCAGACTGGCAGGCCATATCAAGTTTTGACTGCTCATCAGCACCCAGCCCCGCATCTTTAAGCATATCCAGCATGCCTAACATGCCATTCATAGGGGTGCGAATTTCATGGCTAACAATGGCCAAAAAGCGAGATTTACTCTCAGCTGTTTTCACCGCCAAATCACGAGCGTCCTTCATCTCTTCCGATGCCTTAACGATATCAGATATATCCACCATAACACCGCGCAGACCAATAACTTCAAGCCCTTCAATAGCAACAGAGACAAACGCTTTTAACCACACCCAATGCCCATCAGCATGTTTTGCTTTAAATTCTACGAAAGTATCCTGCGCATTTTCAACGGCCAATCGAAAAGTATCGTTCACAGCAGTATAATGATCTTCATGAACCCAGCTTTCCCAATTACCCATAGTGTCTCGCATTGTTTGAGCGCTATACCCCAACACATGACCCACCTGACCACTAACACTAATAATTCGAATAGGCTTAACTTCCGCCTCCCAAACCACACAATCTACCGAATCGATTAGACTCTTAAAACGCTCCTTAGCCTCACTGAGGTCATCCATATATCCCTTGATATCGACCCGCATTTCATCCAGCGCACCCGCTAACTGCCCTATTTCGTCGGAAGTATTAATATCAATTTCTTGGCTTAAGTCCCCCTTTGCCAAGTCTTTTGACCAAGCAGACAATAACGTTATAGGGCGGGTGATTTGCCATGCCAGCAAATACGCCAAACCTACAATAGAAATAGCCGTAATCAGCGCAATTAACAGAGCCCGCTCCCGAATAGAAGCTACCGCCTCTAGTGCATCTTCCGCATCTCGAATCAGCAATAAACTCCAGCCTGTAACCGCAAGGTTATCAAAAGATTGAGCGGGGGTATTCACCACCAACAAACGCTGCTCGCCCTTACGAATATAGCGCTGATCAGGCACATTCAATAATTGCTGCAATACATAAGGGTCCTCGGCTGCCCACCAGCGCTTACCAAAAACGCGCAACATATCGCTATCTGCAGTACTCCCGTCATCTTCAAGCAAAATAAAACCAGGCGCCGCGATGATATAACCATCACGATCAATCAAAATCGCATAACCCTTTGCGCTTTGTCCTTCGCTGACCACTTCCATGGAATTTACGGTCGTAAGCAGCTCAGTCCAACTGAAGCTCGCATTTAATATCCCGACAACATCTTCATCAGAATATTCTTTAAAAACAGGGACACTGATCGATACGCCATAACCGCCGATATAAGGGTCTAATCGCAACTCCCCCATTCGCGGCGCTCGTTGTCGCATGGTTTCGACAAACCAGGGCGCTTTGGCAACATCTACACCTAATAAATCTTGATCACCAGCAGCAACAATACTGCCATCAATATCAGCAACGACGAGGTTACTATAGATACCGTAAGAACGCTGATAGTCCTCCAGCATCGCACTCACCGTTCCCTCAGGGTCCCCCTTGGCTACTTCCTGCATGATCTCAAGCTCAGCCCAGGAGTGAATATTTTCCTTACTAAACGCAAACGTTCTATCTATTTGTGACATCGCTAGATTAGAACCTGCCTGCAACCGCTCACCTACCTGACTAATCACCACGTCCCTGGCTTGGTAGTATGACAATAACCCGAACACGAGCAGAGGTACCAGTGACACTAAAAGCATCACCAGCATAAATTTACCTTGAATTGTTGGCGTTACAAAGCTCGCCCAGCTTATACGTTTCATAACAATTTCAATCAGTTAGACGTCATTCTAACCAAGCACCTCCATATAGACGAAAATATTCACATTCAAACAGTATAGTTGAACCTCTGAAAGCGCCAGTGCTAAAGAGGCCATTCTAAATGGCCCCATTTCATCGCATATTGTACCTGGTACACTATACGGCCAGATTCTCACTCAGCTCAATCAATTGAGCAACCTATTAGCCAAGAATAATCACAGAGTTGTAACCAGATCACATGCCACAAAACGACAACCCTACGCTGCCCCAGAAAATCAGTACACCTTCATTTGCCCAGCACGTACTGCATTGGTTTGATGATCACGGTCGTAAAAACCTGCCCTGGCAACACGATATCAATGCCTATCGCGTCTGGGTTTCAGAAATAATGCTGCAACAAACGCAGGTAACCACCGTAATACCCTACTTTGAAACATTCATGGCAAACTTTCCCGACGTAAATGCATTAGCAAATGCAGATATCGATGAAGTACTGCACTTGTGGACGGGATTAGGTTATTACGCTCGCGCACGCAACCTCTACAAAGCAGCACAACACGTGAGCACCAGCCTTCAAGGTGATTTTCCCACAACGGTTGATGGTCTCGTTGAATTACCCGGTATCGGGCGCTCCACCGCAGCAGCGATTGTTTCTATCGCCTTTGAGCAACCCGCCACCATATTAGATGGCAACGTAAAGCGAGTACTCACTCGCCACCAATGCATTGAGGGATGGCCAGGCAACACTCAGACTCAAAACACCCTGTGGGATCTTGCCGAAACGTACACCCCCAACAACCGCAGCCGAGATTATACACAAGCAATGATGGACCTTGGCGCGACACTGTGCACCCGCGCCAAACCCCAATGTACAATCTGCCCCGTCAGCGCAGACTGTAAATCCTACGCAAATAACTGCCAGAGCGACTTCCCTAACAAAAAGCCCAAAAAGGCAATGCCAAAGAAACATGTCCACATGTTAATCACGCTCAATAGCGAAGGCAGTGTCTATTTAGAGCAGCGGCCAGATAATGGCATCTGGGGCGGCCTTTACAGTTTTCCGGAGTGCACACCAGCCTCCGCAAATCTTAATGACATGCTTGATACAGCCCCTCCAGTATTACGCCAGGCAATTCATTCTGGCCCAAGCATTCAAGAAATTGAACAATGGTCAGAGTTTAAGCATACTTTCTCGCACTACCACTTAATGATAACTCCGGTTATCATTCGGCTAAACCATTCGCCGCTTACTGTCTCAGACAGTGACCAGCATACCTGGTTTAACCCCAGCGCCCCCAGTAAGTTAGGGTTAGCCGCACCTGTAAAAAAACTACTAAGCAAATTAACATGAGGCAATTATGAGTCGTACCGTTCTGTGTCGAAAGCATAAGCAAGAATTAGAAGGTCTAGAAAGAGCACCCTACCCCGGCACAAAAGGCGAAGCAGTGTTTGCCAACGTATCGAAACAAGCCTGGCAAGAGTGGTTAGCACATCAAACCATGATGATTAACGAAAAACGCCTGAATTTAATGGACGCTAGCACTCAAACGTTTCTTTCTGAAGAGTTTGAAAAGTTCATGGATGGTGATGATTACGAGCGTCCAGAGGGTTATGTACCAGAAGAAAAATAACTTTATGAAAGAAGGGGTTGACTCCAAGCTCAAGTAAAGGTTTAATGTGCGCCTTCTTAGCCCGGTTAGCTCAGTCGGTAGAGCAGAGGATTGAAAATCCTCGTGTCCTTGGTTCGATTCCGAGACCGGGCACCATATTAGTACAATTAAAACAGCAACTTACGTCAAAAGCGTTTTGCTGTTTTTTTTGGCCTGGTGAAAAGTGTCCATAATGTGTCCACTCGAAAACAGCGTCCATATTATTTTTATTCATTTGACTCTAAACCCAACCAGCCTAACTGCACGTTTCGAGATTAGCCCCCCCTCCCTGTGCAAAAAACCAAATGGGAAAAGTCAGCCAAGAAAACACGGCCATCACTGTCATCATGGATTAAATATCTAGCTGACAAAAATCCTTAGCTCTCACTCAAAAAACCACGTACTACGTGGGCTGCATCCATAAACAGCCTTGCTAAGAACGTTCAATTCTCTTCCCAACTGTTCAATCTGTGAAAAGTAAGAACCCCGTACAGCCCTTATAGCGCGACCCTATGGCTACATTTTGCATTTCAATGAACCACAAAGTACCCAAACCGCGCAGGCGTGGGGAGGAGTGATTTTCTTGGCTTTATTAGTCAGAAAACAATCACTTCTGGTGCAGAGGAGGCTGATTTCATGGGCTCTGGCGATACAGACACAAGATGCAACACACCTCAAACCATTGAAAAAATATGAAATACTGAATGTTCCAACTGCACGGCCAAGCAGTTAAAGACCTAGCTATATAACGAGGACAAGCAAAAGGAGACGTTCGAAGTAAAGGCTCTTAGCTCGGTACTCACGGCTTCAATAAATAGTGATTTATTCATTAAATAGCTCCAGCTCAAAAATACTGGCCATATATACAGCCCTATGTTAAAAAGAAGGGAATCTTTGATATTATCAGGGTTGTAGGGCTAAGTTGTATTTCTATAATTGACCAATCTAGGTCGCGATAATAACAAGGTCTTGATTGCACGCAACGAAAAGGCTAAAAGGAAGATCGCATGATTGAGATAGCGCAGTCTGTAGATTCGAAAACATGGATAGGACTGGTTGGCGTTATGTTAGGTGCGACAATCGGAATTATTGGAGTATTCCTATCTAATAAGTCGAGTTTATCTAGGCTTCAACTCCAGCTAATGCATGAGAAAGAGTTAAATCAAGATAAAGTAAAAAGAGAACGCATAGAAGAGCTTTATGTAATTCTTGGGCACTGGGTAAATGACTTCTTCGTGATTTTCTTCAAGCTTTCTTTAGTTATGAAAGGGGATATTTCTTACAATGATTATTTAGATGACATTACTAATGAAGACAAAAAGCATGATATTGATTTTCAAAGAATTGAAATGATCATGAATATTTATGTACCTGAGCTGAAGCCAGCTTATGAAGTAGTTTTGTCTAACAGAGAAAAGATTAATGATATTTCTGCTGCTCACAAAGAAGAGTATAAAAAAGGAAATATCGACGGTGAGAGATTTTTAAAGCCTTCTGCAGCAGCCCACTTAGTGTTAGAAAAGAGTGTTGATAATTTAAGGCTAGAGTTAGCTAAAGTAGCTACAAATGCTTAACAAGGGCGTGTAATTTGACCTCCGGCGTTAGGCAACAAGGATAGAGATGAGCATATTGATGGAAATATTACCTGCAGTCGGTCTGACTATAGGGGCAATTACAATAGCAACCATACCGATGCTAATCGATTCTGCACGAAATAATTGGAAGAAGAGATTTCGACAGCAAGTCAAAGCCGGTATTACTAAGGGGCAGCTTACATATGAAGACATGCTGCATATCTCGGAGCGATGGTCACAGGACAGAAAAGGTATTTTATTAAGTCTAAGAATAATGCACGCAGATGCCGTTTCTGGTGAGGATGAAAAACTATCAGAAGCCCTCGCTTCGTTGAGAGAATTAATTAACGAACATCAGAAAAATGAGCCGTTCGCCGAGCTACCTGAAAATATAAGCATACAGCTCAACCAACTAACCAGCATCATGGATAATCCTGAATCAAATAAAGTTTCACAACTTGCAGCCTCTCTCAGCGAGCTTTATGCATCAAATCAAAATGAGCTTTTAAAGCAGAAGAGGTTTACACGCTGGAGCTTTGTTGTCGGCGCTATAAGCCTATTTGTTGGTGCCGGTAGCTTATATCTTTCTATTAATGGCAGTATAAATGCCTAACAACCGCAGCCTGTCGGACAGCCGGGTCGTCGCTTTGCACCTAAAAGCCCCCGCTACCACAACTACCAGCGTTTAGCTGATAAGGAACATCATGGATACCAGCAGTAAAATTGCATCACTTGCATTAGTAATAGCTAGCCTTTCATTGAGCTGGGACGGAATAAAATATTTTTCAGATCAGTCATCAAAAGCTGAAAGCGAGAGACCATATATCGAGGCAACACTTTTTGCAGAGGGTGGTAGCGGAAAAAATGGTTATTTTATGGAAAACACAGGCGAAGGTACTGCTGTCGTTGTAGAGTTAACCATTGAAGATAGTGGAGCTATTTACACAATAGATGATAAAAACAAATGGTTTAAGTATCTTGAAAATCAAGGGCTAAATCCAATTTGTTACAAAATTGCGTGGATAGATAAGCCCCATAGACTTAAACCTAGTGAACCACAGATACTGCTTGGCAAGACAGAAAGTGATTTATGTCCCGGTTCATTTATGAAACTGTTGGAAAAAACCAATGGCATAAAAGGTGAAATAAGGTATAAATCTAAAAACGGCGAAATATATAGCTCTCACTTTCAATCATGGTACGGCAGCTAACAAGGCCAAGCAACATCAGTCGCTATGCTCCTTGGGCAGACTTGCCGTTGTTGGCTGCGTTATTGAATCTGAACGTACGCTTTCAGGTTTTTTGATTCTCACATGAAATGGTTCGACCGGCCGCTTTATAAACGACAGCCGTCAATAGACTTGCATCTCATCAGCCTAAGCGGTGATCGCCTTGCTTGAGTCAACATTAAGCGAGTTCCGATCTCATAGAATGACACTTTATTGTCAACCGACACTAGCAACCATTTTTTACGTTAAAGTCGTGACCAGACATTAAGGCATAACCGTTTCAAGCGACGCTTTCAAAGCCACTGCCGCTGCAGACTGTGCCCCATGATCACCCGACGACGATGGAGGAGCGGCACCATTATTCACATGCGTATGTGCAGCAGTAGTACTTGCCAACTGACTAACAACATCGCAAAGCGCCGCGATGACCTGCAACACATCCGGCCCACCCGGAGCACCAATTGCAATTGTTGGTGAGATTAACGCTATAGAAGGAGCAGAGATCAATACCGAAGCATTCGCGATCATTTGCACGACCTGCGCCTGTATATTTCTTATGGCCGTTGCGATATTCGTATGATTGCCATTAACGTTAACGGTTCTTTGCCCGGTTTGTTGCGTATCGGACCCAGTGATGGTTAACGTGCGATTGGATCCAACGGTATGATTTTCACTACCACCAATAGTTGTCGTTCTACCGGATCCAATATCCTGAGTATCACTTTTTTCGATCGTTAATGATCGATCACCATCAACTGTTGCTGTTTTATCGCCCCCCACATTGGCTGTGTCATTATCTTTTATCGTGGTGTTCCTGTTTCGACCCACGACTTGATTTTGATCGGTGGCGGTAGTTAGGTTTAAATTATCCACCGACGATAGATTACAATGGCCACCACTTAATAATTTTAATGCACCCAGCGCTTCAATGATTTTTTTACCGGCTACCTCTTCAATGCTGTGCTGACTAACTTTTTCATGCGAGTTTTGATAGCTCTCTTGGTTTTCGATCGCATCTACTTTTCTGGTGTTGCACTGGTCATGAATACCACCATGAGTTTCACGCAACCAATCCCCTTTTGCAGTGACTTTCTGTTTTACCGTTTCAGATTGCTGCCAGACCATATCGCCTGGCTTAACACCCGGAATACCCTGTTGATGACCCAACACGGCTCGAATAAAAATATGATCCGGTAACCCATAAGCAAAACCCACCTCAACCAATGCTCCCGGATCTGGAAAACCGTATTGACCACGCTCGCTACCCGCACACTGAACCGGTAGCGGCACACAACGATAACGGGGAAGCTCTTCATCAACTTCCCCCTGTGGCGTTAGCACTTCGATATCCACCGCATAGCGTGGTCTAAAGTCATCCGCTAATTCAGGCTTTTCTAATGGATCACTAATGGCAACCACTCTGGCAAATCGCGGCAAATGATACGTGCCGGTAAGCTCTGGAAATAACCGTAGCACTATTTTTTTAATCGCTTCATCCACGGCTTTTTACTCCATGTGAGATTGATATGGTTTTGATCCAAATGAACTTGGGTAATGGTTTCACCCGTGGATAACAGAACACCAGGTCGAATTTTTGGTATCACTGGAATACGTGATCGATTCGCCACACCAAACCCTGTTTGCCATTCAGAGGGGATCTCTGCAGGTTTGTTAACCCAATAGCTATGTTGCCAACTACCCACATAAATTCGACCATCGCCTTGTTGCTGCCAAAGTAATTGGTCAATGGAAAAAACTTTCGCTAGCGAATCCATGCAGTGGTAACCACCACCCATAGAATAAAACGAAGGGGCTTTTGTGTTGCTGTAGTCTTGTTCTGGTGTCACAAATACTAAACCAGAATCCTGGCTAATGGCTTCCAGTGTTTCGTTTAAGGTGACGTTACGCAAATTTAAGGGCAACAACCGGTTTAACGTTGCTGACAGCTCACGACAAAACAATTGTTGTTGCTGCCCATCAAGGGCCATACTGTTTTCAATGAAACCAATAAAATAACGTTGTAATTTGTCAGGATCATAACCTAAAGAAAAATGAACAATGCCTGATAGCTTTTGTTCTGATTGCACCGTAAAGGTAGCCACACCAGGGTTAAAAAGGTGCAGGCGCACATCTTCATTAATAAGTTTGAACTCCTTACCGGAAACCCGAATGACTTTGTGAACTGGATATATCGCAATCACAGGTTTACCGCTACAAGTCAGACCCCAATGGGGTTGCGTTTACCCGCATTGCCACGTTATGCCGCATTGCTGGCTTTAGCATGAGCTGGATTGAAACAGGAAAAGGAGATAAGAAAGGGCTGTTTACGATGCAGGGTAATGAAACGGTCTCGATTCCATTTTTTGATGGGTCAGGTTCTTCACCTTTTCATATGGACAAGGAATTTTTTGATATAGATTTTAATTTACCTCCAGATGCCGCTGTAGCCATCAAAACCCTTGATGAGGCAATGGCACCGACCTTCCAAATAGCGAGGGTGTGCATTTTGAATCAAACACACCTGACGGGTAACGGTACCTTTGCAATGAGAATTGGTGGGAACCTAACCATACGAGTAATGCAACGCCAGCTGGACGGGTCTTTAAAATTAAGCGCGGAGAACCCAATGTATGGTGAGATCATCGTCCCCAAGGATGACGAGGGGCTTGTTGAGATTTTAGGGCGCGTTGCTTGGCATGAGACTAGAATCCGTGGCTAGACAACACTTTAGTAAACGCGGTAATAACTGGATTGGGGAGTTTCCAAGTGATCCGGTAATCGGCTGGGTCTCAGGTAGACGAGGGATACGGCGCATTCTATGCAGCCAACAAACCATTTCAGCTTTTTCCAAAGATCAAGCAATCGCAACCCTGAATCAGCTTTACCATGCAAAGCTACATGAGCTACGCAGCAACCAAGCGAAAGAGGACAAAAAGAAAGCCCAACGCATACGAAAAAAAATGACCGTAAAACAGGCTAAGGATATTTGGATAAAAGAAATGGATGTTACCAATACTCGTAAAACGATGAGTATGTATGAACAATCGTTATCCCTTTATATTGCAGCCTGCGGTGATCACGCCGTAAATGAAATATCTCGCGAACATAACATCATTTTTTTAGCCTTCTTGAAGAAAGCCAAAGGGCATGGCAACAAAACAATGTCTGGTCAAACGCAGAAAAAGCACCTTCGACATTTGAAAATATTCCTTGGTTGGGCCTATGACTGTGAATTAATAGACAACCTAATTCGCATCAAGAGCCCCAGGGTGATCGAGAAGGACATGGAAACTTTTTCCATGGATGAGACCAATTGGGAAAAGCGCTCCTAGAGGGAATTGAAACAGCAAAGACACCCGCCGAAAGGGTAAAGTTCGTAAACCTTTATCGCTCTTATATGTTGGCAACAAACACATTGTTACGTGTCGCCCCCATTTGGTGCTTACAGATCAAACATATTGATCTAAAAATACGGCAGATAAAAATCCAAGATAACAAGGAGTTGGATTTTCAGAATAAAAGTATGAAGTGGCCGACCAAGCCCATCAATGATGAGTTATTTGAATTTCTAACCAAAGATTTAGCCAGCCGCAGCAAGAAAGAAAAATATTACCTGGATAAGGGCGATGGATCGTTGTGGCGTCATGATAGAGGTGATATTAGCCGTCAAATGTCAATTGTCTGTAAATCTGCCAACTTGCTGCCCATCAAGCCGTTCCACCATGGAATGCGGGCTACATTGATCACTGAACTGTTAAACAGGAACGTTGACCCCCAAGTGGTACAAATGTTGGCTGACCATAG
>CAJXZM010000152.1 GCA_913063125.1 uncultured Gammaproteobacteria bacterium
ATGCGGGCTACATTGATCACTGAACTGTTAAACAGGAACGTTGACCCCCAAGTGGTACAAATGTTGGCTGACCATAGCTCACTATCAACAACGATGTCATATCGAAACACCCGAACCATCAACCAAGAAAGCGCCGTAAACCAGTTAAATGACCTGAAAAATTAACCTTAGCTCATCCCGTCAACGCCGACATATTCTACTCACTTTTTCGTACTACCTATACATGCAGGTAAATGTGCCCCCCCCACACAATTTGAAAGACACAGGTCTCGTGAGCACCAAAATGATTGGTCGCCGATTCACGCAAGGGGGATGGTTAAGGTGTTGATATTTAAGAAGTAAGGCTATAGAGGTGCTTCTATAATTGAGGATAGAGGTCGCGAAAAAAACAGGCGCTCGCTTTCTACAAATTGGATGCTAAACTGTTGGTAATTTAAAATCTAAATTGTTGAATTCATTAGAAATTATCGTAACCAGAAAATGAGATTTGAAAAGTCACGAAAGAGTCTTAATGTGATCTCAATAGAATAAGCTGTTAGCTTAATGGAAAATTATGAGCAATCAAATAGAAGAAAAAATAGACAACTTAGCTTTCGAAATGGTGCAAAAAACTTATCCTCATCAGCTAAAAGAAAAGTTCGAACTTCATATTAATGCCTCACATAGTGCTCTCGAGTATTATGCAGTACTGATCGAGTTATCCAAGCTGACTTTGGCAATAGGAGCAAGTGTTTTAGCCAATATGGTATATAAAAATATCACTCCATCTGATCACGCAACCAAAGAAGATATTCAATCATTAGTTAACGATTATGAAAGTACAATTGAGAAGCTGAGAGAAAAACTTGAAGAAGAAGAAGTTGTATTGATAAACCCTATAACCGGCGAGTGTAAGCTAGATTTTAAAGATTGCTCTTCTATAGAAGAAGATGACGTTTCGTTATGTATATATCATGAAAAAATGCTAATTGAACTAAAAGGAAAGGATCCTGAAATTGTGTTTGCTGTTAATGAAGCAATAGAACAATTAAATAATTCGCGCGATAATTAAGCTAACAAAACGTTTAAACGAACAAATAATACGGAGTACAACAAAATGTATTTTGAAATCCAGAAAGAATGGGAATCAGAAAGCCCGATTGATAAATTATTTGGTGGGCCAGAAAAAAGAAGATTCCCACTTGTTGAGCTTAGTCTAAATTTCAATATATTCCTCGTAGATGCAGAAGTTGAAAACGAGGACGGCTGTATATTTGTGAATAGATTTATGTTTGGGTCTGTACATGACACTTTGCAGTTCATAGACCAAGCAGTATTCAAAGGCAGCTGTATATCATTATTGTCTCGCCGCTGTGATAATAATGGTGAATATTCAGTGTCTGATTTAATGGAAATCATTGAGGCCAAAGATGAGGCCGGTCAAATGTCTCATATTTACTGCTGTAAAGATGGGAAAAGATATATTGATTCCTCTTTAGCTAGTTCAGAACAAGAACTAACAGATTTAAAAACTGTTTATTACAAAAGCCTAATAAACGTGTCAACCTGACAAATTTTCGCTCCGGCTTTTTGTGCATTTCGCTTCGCTACATATTGCACAAAAACCTACACTACAATTTGCAGGTTACACGGGCGTTATACCAAGTACGGTCATCATATGAAGTTATTTGAATTGGTTGATTCGGCGGGGAGGTTATTAAAAGTTGAAGGGTTTTCTTTTCCTGAGCTTCCGAACGAAGTTTCAGCCATTGAGTTAACATTCGAGCAAGTTAAATGTCTCATTCGGGTAGTTGAAGATACAGATGAAATAGAAATATGCAGTAAAATTGAGATTAATGATCTTATCAAAAGCAACAGCGTAATATTTTTCTCGGAATTTATTGGTAAGGAACTATTATGGGCTTGGAGTTTAGTAAACAATCAAGGTTATGCTGATGGCCTAAAGTTTCAGTTTCAAAACTCAGAAGTGGCTTTAGAACTTATAGTTGAAGCTTCATCTATTAAGCAATTTGCCGTGAAAATGGTATAAACAAGTGGTTGCTACGGATTTTGGTACAGTCGTTGAAATTTTTGCGCTTCGCAGGACTAAATCCGCTAACTGCACCAAACCGTAGAGCCAAGCGTTAGGAAAATAGTCAGATGAGAGATCTAATTTTAAGACACCGACAAGATTTCAGTGAAATAAGGCGCCTTTGTCTTATTTGTCACGGGATGGACTTTACAACTAGCAGTTTTTCTTCGGGTGATTGCCGCTTAAAAATAACTGAAAATTTGGAATCTGTACTTCAAAATTTAATTTCTAGTAGTTTGCTAAATCTTGCTGTTGCTATCAGAGTAAATTTGTATCAAAAAGCAATTTTAGATCCAAATATAGAGCTCCCGGAATCATCTTGGCTTTATTATGACGAAAAATTGATTGATAGACCGGCAACACTGAAACAGGTTTGCGACAAAATAATACATGCAGATACCGTCGCCAAGCCTGTTCTACCAGAAGGTATCTGGAAAGGTGACAGCAAGATCGCGATTCAATTTAAAGGTGTCGAGTTTGGTAAAAAGGCATGGACACTGAATATAGTATTAGAAAGATTTACCGAAGATGTTCTTAATCTTTTAGATCGAATAGAGGCAAAAAATGCCTAACCAAGCGCAGCTGTCGGACTTGAGCTGGCGAACAATTAATGTACGAAAGCAGGGTAGTAAAAGGCACCAGCTAGAAATATCTATACTAATGCTCTAAATCCAGTGCAAAAGTGTCATTTCAGTGTCAAATAGCAGCAGAACAAAACATAAGCTATTGATTTTATTGCCTTATACTGAGATTTGAAAATCCTCGCGTCCTTGTTTCGATTCCGAGAGCGCACCATATTTGTACAATTAAAACAGCACCTTACGCCAAAAGCGTTTTGCTGTTTTTTTTGGTCTAGTGAAAAGTATCCGCAATGTGTCCACTCAAAAACACTCGCCTCTTAACCTGACATAAAATCCAATTCGCCTACAACATCGCCCCTAACTTATATCAGTTCTGAAAAACGAGCCTTAATTAAAATTTCCTTTATCTCTCACTTTATTTTAGTTACAAAACAGTTACACTCCGAACAGTTATAGACTAAAAAGGGAACTTTAATGGAATTCATGGTTACGATAATTATTATCGCCTTCTCTGTTTTCGTTTTATTTAGCTGCTTGGATTGGTATCTCGTAAAAGTAGGCAAAGTAATGAATAAGGATGCTTATACTCTCGATGATATTACAGTCATGAAGCACAAAGGTTTTTTGTACAATGCTAGCGCATACAAACGATTCACCAAGGTTCCCGAGGTAGCTGGGATTGGATATAGAAAGCAACAGAAGATGTATAGCGAGCTTTAAGCCTATATGCTAGACAGCTAACAAAATGAAAAATCTCATTTGTTGTTGTAATTTCAACCAGGAAGTTTTGTTGTTTTTCTTTGCTCTTCACTCCCATACGTTTGAGGCTATTCCGTAGCATAATACTTACAGGAAAATCAGCCAAACGCTACAAAGATAAAGACGCTTCAAAATATGGCAGCTACATCCACTAAATCGATATACCTTAAGGTTGACTTGGTTGCTCTCCCCTCTAACAAGCAGGACATATATACAACATTTAACATTGTAATGATTTTTCTTGCCTATAATGCACTCATTCATTCATTTCTTTCTCCGAGTATATTATAGACATGCGTACACAAATTAAATTTTCTCTCATCACCATGATCGTGCTATTGCTCTCCAGTTGTGGAGGAGGTGGTGGCAGTAGCAGTGGTGAAACAACAGAAGTCATTTGGGAAGGTGATTACGTAGTAGGAAATTTGACGAGTATTGATGAGATTGCTGGTTATACGACAATCACCGGCAATCTTATAATTAGTTTTACTTCACTGACCTCGCTAACCGGGCTGGAAGGAATCACTTCGGTGGGGGGCTATCTTGAAATTGCTTGGAATGACACCCTAACCTCGCTAACCGGATTAGAAGGGATTACTTCAGTGGCGGGGGATCTTTCTATTCGCGATAACTCAGCCCTAACAGCGTTAACTGGATTGGAACGGATTACTTCGGTGGGGGGGAATCTTGACATTAACGATAGTCCAGCCCTAACAGCGTTAACCGGATTGGCAGGAATCACTTCGGTGGAGGGCAATCTTAGAATTTCATATAATGACACCCTAGCCTCGCTAACCGGATTGGAAGGAATTATTTCAGTGGGCGGGGATCTTGAAATTGCTAGGAATGACGCCCTAGCCTCTCTAACCGGATTGGAAGGGGTTACTTCGGTGGGAGGCAGTTTGAAAATTGACTTTATTAACACCCTAACTTCGTTAACCGGATTGGAAGGAATCACTTCTTTGGAGGGCGACCTTATTATTTCTCAGAATGACACCCTAGCCTCGTTAACAGGATTGGAAGGAATTACTTCGATGGAGGGCAATCTTATTATTTCTGATAATGATACCCTAGCCTCGCTAACTGGATTGGAAGGGATTACTTCGGTGGAGGGCGCACTTCACATTTCTAATAATGACGCCCTAACCTCGCTAGCCGGATTGGAAGGGATTACTTCGGTGGAGGGCGCACTTCACATTTCTAATAATGACACCCTAGCCTCGTTAACCACGCTGGAAGGGGTTTCTTCAGTGGGGGGAAGTTTGGAAATTAGCTACAATAACACCCTAACGTCGTTAACAGGATTGGAAGTGATTACTTCAGTAGGAAGTGATCTTATTATTGATAATAATTACAGCCTAACGTCGTTAACCGGATTAGAAGGAATTACTTCGGTGGGAGGTGATTTTTTTTCTATGACGTCTAACGAAGTTCTATGTAAGGATCTTGCATTTGATCTAGAAAGTCAGTTATTGGATCGCGGGAATGTTTTTGATTCTACAATAGAGGGCAATAACGGCGAGTGTTTGTGATTATTTGATAATTGGGCCCAGCTACAAAAAGGGTAAAAAAGCCCATACATTGCATGGGCTTTTTTATTTCTACAATCTTTATCTCAGTCTACTTGGCCACACCTTTCTTAGACATCAACATTTCAGACTTCACCAACGCCCTGTTCGTTAACGATTTCACTACATTTCCCGACACCGTGTCGTACGGTGGTACAAACCGTTCGTTTTGGAAGAATGCTGGACTATTATCAATCAGCGGATTCCTATCCACCAAAGTTGAAGCCGCCACCATAGACAATGAGTTAACAATACGATCCTGAACCTGTTTGCCAATAAAGTAATTAGCAAAAATTTCCGCCGCCTCTAGCTTTTTACCCTGCAGCGTATTCACAAAGTTAATCGTATCGAGCCACACCATGTTTCCTTCTTTAAATTGTATTAATTGCCAATCCGCACCTTTTTTATTCTCCCTAACAATCTCCGGCCCCCAGCTACTCACAATATGTAACTTATCGTTAAATACTGGCCCGCTGTTCCACAAATTTCCCGCGTTACCATACAACAGCGTAAGTTTATTCATGAAGTCACTGTTATCGGCCTTTAACCGCAACAACTCTTCACGCTTATTCTGTTCTACCAATTGATTGATATAAAAGGGAGATTTCCCCATCGCCATGAGAGTAATACCAATGTTGTACCATTCCTGACTGCGGTTAAAAGACACTCTCCCCTTCCATTTGGGCTTCCACAGATCTGCTAACGACACAGGCAGATCTTTTTTATCAACCTCGTCGCGGTTGGCATAAAACCCATAAGCTCCTCCTCCCCAAGGGATATAAAGCTTATCACTGCCGTCCATACCGATAGGAATATCCGTTAGCGTAGGTTCAAGTGACGTGTAGTTCGACAGGCGCGGTGAGGCAGTATCAATCGGCTGTAACAATCGCTGTACGCGCTGATCCTTCATTTTTATAAAAAACAGCGTTAAGAAAGCAACATCAACATGACCTGAGCGAATGACATTAAACATCTGATCTGCGTCATCTGCAAAAGTATCAATTACCTCTACTTTTATGTCATAACCTTTTTCCGCCAGCAGGGTATTAACATTGCCTATGTCAGCATCGGTGACGTAACCATCCCACGTGAATATCCGCAACGACTGTGTTGCTTGAGCGAAGCTTACACAGCCCCCCCATAGCATTATGCATGCCAAAGCAGCGCTCCACCGACGTAACATGCTCACCTCCAATCTACGCAACAACATAAAACCCCCATATTTCTTAGTAACGCACCCCCGAGTATAGTTGCGATATTCAAAGCTAACCTCCTTACCTCTTCTAAGTAGATGTATTTTTTGTCGTTATTCCAACAATTCCATTAGACTTTAGCCCAACAAACGCTCTATGCTGTGAAAAATAGCCCTGGAACTGAAAATGCCTCGTATTATTGTTGTAGAAGATGACCCCGCCATTGGGGAAATGCTGACCTACCACTTAAAAGACCTCAATTTTGACGTCCAGCTATTTAACGATGGCTTAAACGCAAAGAATTACCTCATATCAAACAATGACTTTGATTTAGTGATTCTTGACATCATGCTACCAGGCTATAACGGTTTGGATTTATGCCGCGAACTTCGCCAACTTAAACCAGACCTTTTAATCATGATGCTCACCTCTCTTGATGGTGAAGCGGATAGAGTGATTGGATTAGAACTTGGCGCAGATGATTATTTAACCAAACCCTTCAGCGTACGAGAGTGCCAAGCACGCGTAAAAGCATTATTAAGACGCGCCCAAAGAAACACCCCTGCCCCTCCCAAACAAAACACTCTGAGCTTTGAGGGGCTAGAAATCAGCGTCGATCAACATGAGATCCTTCTAGAGGGGAAGCTCATCGAACTCACCGCCCGTGAGTTCAATTTACTCACTCACCTTGCGGAAAATGCAGGTCAAGTATTTACCCGACACCAACTACTCGATACCGTATGGGGTTATAGCCACGACGGATACGAACACACCGTCAACACCCATATCAACCGCTTACGTAAAAAGCTCAAGCGAGCCGATAAAACGGATTACATACAAACCGTATGGGGTGTTGGTTATAAATTTGCGAAAACAAACTAAACCATGAAAATCACACATAGTTTATACCGTCGAATATCCATTGTTTTACTTGCCGTCTTTCTTGTAATGGCCGTCCTTTTGGCTTGGCTGTTTGAACAATCAAGCCAATCAATCCAAGATGAAACATCTCAGCGCTTACATTTAAAACTGGCAGAGCATATTGTCCATGATCTGTCGATTGATGAAGATGGGAGCTTTAACAAGGAGAGCATAAAAAAAGCCTTTCACATGATGATGGTATTAGGCCCATCCATTGAGTTATATGTTGTAGATGCTCAAGGTAAATTACTCGCTTACGATGCTCCAGAAGAAAAGATTAAACTTCGCCATATTAATATTGCTCCCATTCAACAATTTACGCGTGGCGAACCGGAACTTCCTCTTTTAGGGGACGACCCTCGATCGTCAACTCGAATGAAGATTTTTTCCGCTGCCTCTATACAGCATAAAGATAAAATGATTGGATATTTATATATCATCATTGGTGGTGAGAATTACGACAGCATATCCACAGCATTACAATTGAGTAAAGCCTGGCAAATTGGCCTTTTTGGTATGGGGGCTGCATTGTTATTTCTACTGGCGGCTTCTCTTTTGTTATTTTACGCACTAACCAAACCATTACGCGTATTAACCTTAGAAATCACTGCCTTTGAACAGTCAGGATTTAAGCAGCTTCCTGCAAGTAACAAACAACAAAATGCTCACTCTGCCACCACCCACAAGACAGAACGCAGCATTAACAGCTCAGAAGTATCCCAACTGTCATCATCATTTCATCACATGGCACAACAAATCGTAGAGTTATTAGAGCGATTAGAAAAACTCGACAAAGTTCGTAAAGAATTTTTGGCCTACGTTTCCCATGACTTGCGAACCCCTCTCACTGGGACAACTGCATATTTAGAAACCTTGGCGTTAAAATTTGACTCCTTAGAGGATTCAGAAAAACTCGATTTTATTGCAAAATCACAAGCGAACTGTTTACGTCTTGATAGCATGATCAATGAGCTTTTTGAACTTGCACGCTTGGACAACAATCAAGTATCACTGAACAGCCAGTCATTCTCCATAGAGGATTCACTGAGTGACTTATATGCCAGCTTAGAGGGCATAGCACAGAAAAAACACATTCAGCTAAAGGTACAATGTGAACTAGAAAACAGTTCTGTTAATGGCGATATCGCCAAACTAGAACGCGTCATTCAAAACCTTGTTGAAAACGCGATTCACTACACGCCAGATAACGGTACTGTCACGATATCAGCAAATGCCACACCAACAAATCCAACAGGCAGCATTCGCATTGCCATTTCAGATACCGGACAAGGTATTAGCGAAGAAGATTTACCCTATATTTTTGAGCCCTACTACCGTTCAAAAAATGCGCTAGAACCTTATCAAAAAGGGACTGGGCTAGGATTAGCCATTTGCCAGCGGTTACTAGCGTTGCATGAGATTCAACTCAATGTCGATAGCACATTACATCAGGGCACCTGCTTTTTCTTTGATATAGCAGTCGAAGCTGAGATATAGCTAACGTGACCAAAATCAAAACACGCGCGCTCATCTCACACTCCCAAACCACCCATTTAAGACGCAGTCTACAGCCAACCCATTAACAGATGTTATCCTACGCTTTATCTTTTCGTTCAGTTATACATTCATATGATCCCATCTCAAACTCTCGACAAACCCATGGTCGACTTTCATAGATAGAACACATTAATGTGTCTCGATTTAAAGCTGAGCACCAACCATCGTCTAATCGCAACATAGTTTCGCTTCCATGCTCATCAACATAAATATGCTGCCTAGGAACGCCAGTTTCTGAAATAATGATGACTTCTAAATGACAACAACATGCCTGACAGTTAGAACATGTGACTTCGGGAACCGGTAAATTTTCTACTTTAATAATCATAAACAACAACAATAAATTCAATAATCAACAGGATACTCTATTAGGGGTATTTTATCGAGATCATGAACTGCAAACAGCTTAAGACATAAAAGCAGCCACATACCCCTAAAGCAAAGATCTGATCAATACCCCCAAGTTATCTTATAGATTCAATGGGTTAAAATGGGTACCGCTAAATGCGCCCCTCAACCTTGATGTTATTATCAAACCACTTTAGAAAAAACAACAATTCCTTTAAGTTGTCCGTTATTAAGACCATACTTATATCCCTTTGTGTCGACGTCGCATTTTTCATTGATGTTAATGCTTAGGTACTCCCCTCAAGTTAGTTCAAACTGGCTTGAGACTAATGCACTTATTGACTATGGATAAATATAATGAGCAAAGGACAAGACAATAAAAAAAATGAAAAAAAGAAACCCCTCTTAACCGCAAAGGAAAAGAAGGCTGCAAAGAAATCAAAAAAAGCTAATGCACTAGGAAATTAAGCGAGAAAGGCTATCTAATTTCACGGTAGCCTTTCGATATTTCACCAAGCAAAATCTTATACATACAAATCAATACGTTACCGCCATAAAACCCGCAAACCCAATAGCACAATGAGACACACGCTCTATTCTTTCCTTTAACACAGACTTCGCGCTGAGCATTTTTTATCCAGCAGTTTACACTTTGTTTATAAATTGTTTATGCTTTCTATATAAGAACGTTACTTTGGCGTGACATCTATTTCGTATTCTATCTCTCGTAAGCTCATCTCCTACAACACAAGCAAACCCAACGAGAGAAAAAAATGAACATAAAAAAAACTGTCATTGCCACTATGCTTGGCCTATCAGCTATTTCCGCTAACGTACAAGCAGAACAATTTACCGTCAAAATAGAAAACCTGACAAATGGCATTTATTTTACACCGTTACTCGTTGCTGCTCACGATAGCTCAACCAAACTTTTTCAAACGGGTACTTCAGCAAACGCATCTCTTGAAGCAATGGCAGAAGGCGGAGATATCAGTGGTTTAGTTGCGGACATTGCAGGCACATCTCCCACTACCGTAGAAAACCCTGCCGGTTCACTACTCGCTCCAGGAGCTAGCACCACAACGTCAACGCTTGATACAGACGGCACTGCTAATAATTATTTATCCATTGTGGGTATGATGCTTCCTACTAACGATGGCTTTGTTGGGCTTAACTCATGGGAGATTCCTAGCGCAGCAGGTACTTATTCGTTCACTATTAATGCGTACGATGCGGGCACCGAAGCAAACGATGAGTTAACCACTAGCATCCCTGCTCCTATAGACTTTGGCACAGGAACCGGTGGTTCAGGTGTTGCCACTAGTGATAGCAACACCAACGTTCACATTCATCGTGGATCAATTGGTGATGACAACAGCACTGGCGGCATCAGTGATTTAGACAACAGTGTACACCGCTGGCTCAACCCTATTGCTCGTATCACTGTTGTTGTCCAATAACCTAACTGTATAGAGGAGTCATCATTATGTCATTTTTAAAAATTGACCTTCGAACCGCTATGGTTACCGCCGCTATTGGTACTAGCATGCTATTAACCGGTTGTGGCAGCAGCAGTTCTCATGACAGCACCGTCGATATGCGTACCTACGAGGTCAGCGTTAGTAACGTTACCCCTAATCAGCCTTTTTCACCTATTGCAGTAATACTTCATACATCAGGCTATCAAGCCTGGGTTGATGGCGAATCCGCGTCAACCGCATTAGAGGTGCTCGCCGAACAGGGAGATAATAGTGACGTACTGTCGGACGCCAGCGACCACAGCGCCTACCTTACCAGTGACTCCGGTGCTGGCGTAATCGCCCCCGGAACTTACGAAAGCGTACAACTTGAAGTGGACGCACAGAACGGCGTAAGCCTCAGTGTTATCAGCATGCTAGTAAACACCAACGATGCGTATACTGGCATTAATGCCACGTCTCTCGCAGCGCTAGAATCTGGTGAAAGCGTCAGTTACAGCGCGCCCGTCTGGGATGCAGGAACAGAAAGCAATACTGAAGCAGCGGGAACCATTCCTGGTCCAGCAGATGGTGGCGAAGGCTTTAACGCTTCTCGCTCCGATAGCAGCGACCGAGTGCGCTTTCACAGCGGTATAGTTTCCAGTCAAGATGGGCTAAGCAGCTCTGTATTAACGGCTGATCACCGCTTTGACAACCCTGCAGCAGTTATCACCGTTACCCGACTGGATTAGTGATTCAATAACCTCAACAACCAAAAATGCCAACCATAATCATGGTTGGCATTTTTGGTTGTTTCACAGGACTTCATTCCTAGCTGTCTAATTGCAACTTGCCCAGCTTATCCAGACAACCCGCCCACCCCGCCTCATGACTTTGAGCCACATCCATTGAAGGAAAACCCCGTTGCTCGAGACAAACGTCCGTTTTTCCGTTCGCACCCGCATCAATAGTCACGGTAATCTGCGTCGTGTAATGCCCACCATCCCAAGCCCAGGTTAATGCTAATGCTGAGGGCTCAGTTAACGAGGTATATTTTCCCGATGCTTTATGAGGGCTTCCATCCACATCAATCATTACCAATTGCCACTCCCCATCTGGGCGGGCATCAATCGTTGGTTCAGACACACGCATCGTTCCTGGCGCCATCCAACGTTTAACCAATGCTGGCTCTAACCAAGCGCGATAGACATCCTCTACGCTCAGCGCAACACTTTTGTCTACCGCTATAGCCCAATCACTCGACATTACTCTACACCTTTTTCTTTAATAGTATCCCGTGCTATATCCCGCATTATATCCCGTACCATATATAGTGCAGCCAGTGCTCGCGCCTCCGTGAAATCTTCCGCGCCAATCAACGCTTCCATATCTTCAAGAGAATGCTCAATCACCTCTAACGGCTCGGGTTCGTCCCCTTCAAGTCGTTTTTCATACAGGTTCTCAGCCAGCACTACATGAATAGTATGACCCATATACCCCGGTGACAATGTTAACTGTTTTAATTCTGTAAATTTGTGCGCTCCATAACCAACCTCTTCCATTAATTCTCGGTTTGCTGCCTCAAAAACTGACTCACCTAAATCCATCGCGCCTTTGGGTAACGTTAACTGATAGTTTTCCGTTCCGCAGCAGTACTCTCTAATCAACAACACCGTTTTATCGTCTTTTAAGGCAACAATCATCACAGCCGGTATGGTCGGAGTTCGCAATCGTTCGTATTCTCGCTCCTCTCCATTTGAAAACTTAAGCTCAACACGCTCAATTCCAAATAAACGGCTTCGTGCAATCAGCTCTTTCTTTAAAATTTCGGGTTTTGTATGCATACTGGTAGTGGCTCTAATTAGTTGTTCAATTAGCAGTGTTGTTCGCTGCTTATATCATTTACTTTCGAGGAGATACCATCATGATCGACTGGGACCATATCGACACTGTATTGCTGGACATGGACGGTACATTGCTGGATCTGTATTTTGATAACCACTTTTGGCTAGAGCATCTGCCGGCCCACTATGCCGAGATCAACGATCTTACCCTCGAAAATGCAAAAGCCCAACTGTATGAACAATTTAAGAGTCACCAAGGCACCTTAAATTGGTATTGTTTGGATTTTTGGAGTGAAGGATTAGGCATTGATGTTGCTGCACTTAAACGAGATGTTGCTCATTTGATTAGCCCTCGACCAAATGCAATCACCTTCTTAAAGAACGTAAAGGAATCTGGCCGGCGAGCGATCCTTGTCACCAACGCGCATCGAAAGAGTTTAGAACTAAAAATGGAGCACACGGATATAGGGCTTCACCTAGACGGTATCATTAGCTCTCACGATTTTGGCCTACCCAAAGAGGATATGTTGTTTTGGGACGTACTTGCTCGAGAAGTACCTTATGACGAGCGAAGCACCTTATTGATTGATGACAACCTTACGGTATTACGCTCTGCAAAAACCGCGGGAATTGGACACACCTTGGCGATACTAAAACCCGATAGCAAAAAACCTATCATAGATACACAAGAGTTTGTTCCCATTGACTGTTTTAGCTCTATAATGCCTCCCCCGTTAAAACAGCTCGCTTAACCACACTTGCAACCTGATCTTCATATAGCTATGTCAAAATCATCGAAACAGGCTGGCAACGCCAGCGCCACACAGAACAACAAGAATGACAACGGTAGTGCGCTAAAAGTGCGCCTCGACAAATGGTTGTGGGCCGCTCGATTCTACAAAACACGTAGCATCGCTAAAGATATGATTGATGGTGGCAAAGTTCACTATGAAGATCAGCGAGTAAAACCAAGCAAGGAAGTTTCTCTTGGTGCAACCATTCGCTTACGCCAGAGTAATGATGAGAAAACCATCATTATCACCAAAATAAGTGATAAACGCGGTAATGCAACAATGGCCGCTGAGCTCTATAAAGAAACCGATGAAAGCGTCACTGAGCGGGAACAAAACTCGGAACAAAGGCGTCTGCAACGTAGCGCTCAAAGCGGTCTCACCAGTGAAGGTCGCCCCACGAAAAAGCAACGCCGAAAAATCATTCAGTTTAACCAGCAGCAAACACAGGACTAACGATGGAACATCAAGATACCAGCCAACGCTTTATGATCGACGACAGTTCGATTCGAGGGGAATGGTGCCGAATAGAGTCCACTTATCAAGCCGTTATAGCAAAACACGACTACCCTCTTGCAGTACGCGGCTTGCTTGGAGAAATGATGGTGGCCGCTACCATGCTGAGTTCTACATTAAAATTTGAAGGTCGCCTAACATTACAGGCTAGAGGTAATGGGCCCCTTCAACTCGCAACGGTTGAATGTACTCATGACAAACACCTACGTGCGATTGCACGCTGGCAAGGTGAAACTGACAGCCTTACGTTTACTCAATTACTTGACTCTGCACACCTCGCCATTACCATCGAGCCGACAAAGGGTGAAGCGTACCAAGGTATTGTGCCACTAGAACATGAGAACTTAAGTCGATGTTTAGAGCACTACTTTCAACAATCTGAACAGTTAGATACGCGTATCTGGCTTAATGAAGGTGACGGTCGAGCTGCTGGGTTTATGATTCAGGTATTACCGTACAATTCTACCGACAGCGCAATGTTAGACAAATCTGAAGATGACAAAGCAGAAGACTGGATTCGTGCCGTCGCCCTTGCTGACACACTAAAGGCGGAAGAACACCTCTCCCTTCCAATTGAAGAGTTACTACACAGACTCTATCACGAAGAATCTGTCAGGTTATTTGATGCGCAACCGGTTACTTTCAAATGCTCCTGCAGCCGTGAACGCATGAGTAAGGCACTGGTGTCTGTTGGGAAGGATGAACTAGACGATATTTTAGCGGAACAAGAGCAGATCACGATGAATTGTGAGTTTTGCAACGCCAGCCATATCTTCGACAAAATGGATGTCCACATGCTATTTGACGCATCTAATCCCAATAATGACACCAATACCCATTAACCATATCTATATTGGGTATTTTGCAAATGGATAAAGTGTAAGTGCGGTTTTCATAGGCCCAGCTGAAATTCATAATCGAAAATCATTAGCATTTAGATTTAACAGCAAAAGATACACCATGCTCAAAGACTTACAGGGAAGTGAGCGCCTACTTTCGAAGAAATAGCGTTACCACAGTCGATCTAAAATGTCACATTTACAAGAAAAACGAACCCTAAGCGAACATGGAAAGGTTTAGCCTTTTACGCCTGAATTTGCCATACTAGCGCACCCAGAAATTCAGTCAGTGTGATTGGGCGACAAATAGACTGCAAAATGTGCTTTTGTTTGCCACCGACAAACACCCTGACACGTACAGTGAATCAAGCCATAGCATCACCGAATTCACCGTACACAACCGCATTATTTTTTGATAAAACATCGGCCAAAAGCCGTGAGGACTTAGGAACAATGACTCAATCACCTACGATCTACACTGATCTAAGCACCGCT
>CAJXZM010000153.1 GCA_913063125.1 uncultured Gammaproteobacteria bacterium
CGTTTATGGGCCTGGGTGAGAAGTTTGTTGGCTTTTGATAGTTGGTATATGCCGAAATTTTGTTTGTTTGTGACTTGCCAGGCGCTTTTGCATTGAGCTTTAAAGTCTTGGTAGGCGATAATGGCTTTTTTCATTTCGTCTTCTGCTTGCGCTGCAGAGTCCGTTGCTTTTTGAAGCTTCTCTTCTATACGGGTGCAGGTGCGAATTTTGCTGGCAAGTACAAAAACTTCCATTAAGTCAGGAGCAATGATTAATGCTTGCTCTTTGAATTCTTGGTATTGGCTTATTTCGCTTGCTGCCAGGGTAAGGTTGTTATCCGATAGCGCTGCTTTAGACGATTTGCAAAAATCGACGCCTTGCTCAAGTAAGGGTGTGGCCTCGGCGCGTTGAATGTTGGATTCTACGCGTTTGCAGTATTTGATATTTGTTTCCATTTCACGAGAGGATGTCAGCAAGATAGCTTCGTCAATTGCAATGGATTTATTTAATTGCTGTGTATAGTAGCTGAAGTTGGCTTTTGCTTGAGCTAAGTCTGAGGAGCGGAGGTTGTTGGCTTCGTTGCAGGCGCGGAAACCGTTAAGGTATGTGTCGATTGCCAAATTGAGTGATGTTTCGTCGGCGTACACTGGGGTGCTTGTAAGTGTACATATAAGTAGGCTTACAATAATATTGAGAGCTGCTGTTAAGTTATTTGTTTTTATTGAAGCGCTGCGTTCAAGCGTCATAAGGTACCTGTATGTATACACTTTTTGTGTTTGACTAACTCGCGGTTGAAGGGATTATCAGGGAGCTTTATAAATAATCGGCGGTAGCTCATTGTCGCTTTTGTTTTCAAAGAAAACGAAAGCAATTTTGTAGTGATCTTGTAACAGGATTCCCAATAATCTAATAAACACCGTGTCACTTATGGCGATATAATAAAGTAATTTGCTGGTTTTAGTCACAAAATCACATATTATTTTAATATTAGAGAGGGTTTTCATTGAATTAGTTCCATTTTGCTGGGAAGGGCGGGATTGCATCAGTAGTTTTGTAACTTTTCGTACTTTTTTGCCGAGGTGGCTGACTGTCAAGGGTGTTTATATATCACTCAGGTGTGGCATAATAGGCGCAAATACAGAGACGGCTAACGTAGTTAGGGGTCTTGTGATGCTAAGAATTTATTAAGTTGTACCGATTATGTTGTCGTTTTTGCCTGGCCCGCTAAAGGCGTTGTTAACGTTTACATTGGTGATAATTAATACGGTGAGTTTATGCACACCTTTACTTTTATTATCTTTGGTTAAAATACTAATTCCATTGAAATCTGTTCAGAAAGCGCTGACACAGGTGTTGATTTGGATTGCTGAGACATGGGTCTACATTAACGGTGTGATCCTTGGGTTAGCGCAGCGACTGGATATCGATGTAGATATACCTGATTCGCTACGATATGGCGGTTGGTATTTGGTGACGTGTAATCATCAGTCGTGGGTAGATATTGTTGTTTTGCAGAAAGTGTTTTGGCGGAAAATTCCTTTTCTGAAGTTTTTTTTGAAGCAAGAGCTAATTTGGGTGCCTGTATTAGGTTTAGCTTGGTGGGCGTTAGATTTCCCGTTTATGAAGCGGTTCAGTCGAGACTTTTTGCAAAAACACCCCAAGATGAAAGGCAAGGACTTAGAAACGACTCAGAAAGCTTGTGCGAAATTTAAAGAGATACCTGTGTCGGTGATGAACTTTGTTGAAGGCACGCGTTTTAATGAAAAGAAGAAAGTGAAACATCAGTCTGCATATGAACATTTGTTGAATCCAAAAGCAGGAGGTGTTGCTTTTGTGTTGTCAGCAATGGGCGGTCAATTGCAGTCTATGGTTGACGTGACTATCGTGTATCACGATGAGAATTTTGAGTTTTGGGATCTGATGTTTGGGCGCGTGAAAAAAATCACCGTTAAAATTGTTGAGAGACCAATTCCAGAAAGGATGGCTTTAGGAGATTATGAGGGTGATCCAGGATTTCGTGATGAGCTGAGACAATGGCTTGGCGGAATTTGGCAAGAAAAGGATGTAATGATCTCCGACATCAAAAGCAAAAGGTAGTAGGCAGAAGTGAGTGGGTGAAAACCCTGTATTCCATTAATTTTGTGACAGTGAAGTATTATGACAGTTCCGATAAATACCAATTTGGCGCAGCTTTTTATGCGCGCATTTTACTGGGCCGAAGAAGGCTTACAGAATACTTTAAAAGAGCGTGGTTGGGCGCAAATTACGAAAGCTCAATCTCAAGTGTTTATTAGTATTGGTGAGGGCGTTACGCGTCCTTCAGAGATTGCTGCGAGAATGAGTGTGACACGGCAAGCGATTCATCAAACAATTAATGAGCTTGTTGGCTTTGGCTATGTGAGTTTAGAGCCTGATCCGTCAGATCGACGCGCTAAAATTGTTACTTACACTGATAAAGGCCATGAGATTGGTCAGAACACAGTGTTAGGGCTTTCGGAAATCGAAGCACAGTTAATCGCACGCATTGGTGTTGATAATGTGCAGGCATTAAGAGAAGCTCTGTGTCAAAACTGGGGTGAGCCTTATGTTCCTGTAGAAATGCAGGCCTAGTAAATTTAAGCTTTCCGGACGGGAATTGCTGTTGTTGCAAGACCATCCATAAAAAAACCAGTATCATTAGATACTGGTTTTTTTATGGATGGTCTTTAGTTAATACCTTTAACTGATCTCTTTTAGCATCCATTTCTCTGGCTGTAAGCAAATCAGCTTCTCTTTGATAAGCTCTTCGATATCTGGAATTTGGAACGCATCCTCTTCGCAGGCAAAGCTGATGGATATTCCTGTATTTCCGGCACGACCTGTTCGGCCAATGCGATGTACGTAGTCTTCCGGGTCTTCCGGTAGCGTATAGTTTACGACGTGGCTGATCCCGTCGATATGGATGCCTCGGCCAGCAACATCCGTTGCAACTAACACCCGAAGTTTACCACTGCGAAAGTCTTCCAGTGTTCGCATGCGCTTATGTTGTGGTATTTCACCAGAAAGGACGGCAGCTTGAATGTTTTTCCGTTTTAAACGCTCCATTAGCTTTCGTGTCTCATCGCGTCGATTACAGAATACAATGACGCGCTCTAGATCTTTTTGCATGATGATATTGTAGAGCAGAGTGAATTTTTCTTCGCTGGTTGTAATGTAGACATTCTTCTCTACATTTGTATTGGCAAGGCTTTCAGGTTCGATCTCAATATGGACCGGATGAAATGTCCAGCTTTCGGAAAGATTGATAATATCTTGGTTAAAGGTGGCGCTAAATAATAAGGTTTGGCGGTACTCATTTTGAGGTGCTTGACGAATCAAGCGTTTTACATCAGGGATGAATCCCATGTCTAGCATGCGGTCGGCTTCATCAATAACAAGGAATTCAATTTCGGATAAAAATAGCTTTTTGTTATTTAAAAAATCAATTAAACGCCCAGGTGTACCAACGACGATATCAATGATTTCATTTTCTAAACGGTTTTGTTGTTTCTTGTAGTCCATGCCGCCCACGATACTCATCAATGTGAGAGGCGTGTGTTTTATAAGGTCAATGGCATCCTTTTCAATTTGCATGGCCAGTTCACGAGTAGGCGCGAGTATCAGTGTGCGAGGTTCACCATTATAGCGCTCCTTCTGCTCAGGCCGTTTAAGTAGGGTGTTAATAACCGTGATAAGAAATGCGGCGGTTTTTCCCGTACCGGTTTGCGCTTTACCGATGAGATCTTTGCCTTCAAGGCCGTGAGGTAACGACTCTGCTTGAATCGAGCTGCAATGAGTAAAACCAATATCAGCAATGGCTTGTTGTAAGCGAGGATCTAAATCTAAGTCGCTAAACGGAGTTTTGGGAGCTGCAACGGGTTCCATGTTAACCGGTTCTGCTGCGTTACTATCGGGGGTGTTCTCAGTAGCGTTCTCAGCAGTGTTCTCAGTGGCGCTTTCAGTGGCGTTTTGTACGTTGCTAGGCGCCCCTGTTACATCTGTTGCGACTGTTTTGGTTTCTGGCGATTCTTGTTGCATTAGAGCTCTTTGTCATCAGCGGTTTAAGGAGGTCTATTTAAGTCAGATGGGAGGTCAATGTCTAGTACTATTCCATAATCTGAGGTTTCCATGGAATAAAGGCTGTGTTTATGTCGAGAAATAATGTATTTCGCACCCTCGTCACCTGTTAATGCCTGTAACTCTTGTTTGAACTGTCGCTGAAACCCTACAGGGTGCCCTGGTGTTTGAGTTGGTGAAGTGTTGATGATGGAGGGTCTCGTAATAGGGTGATATCGTAGGTTGTTGGCAATATTTTGATAGGTGTCTACTGAAACCCAAGGCATATCCCCCAGACAAATAACCCAGCCGTTCCAATCACTTGTTTGTTCTACGCCATAAGCCAAGCTTGCCCCCATTCCACGTTGTGCCGAATCAAAAGGGATTTTTTGGATAGGGTACGTTGAAATGCAATGAGAAAGCTCAATATTGCGATACTCATAAACAATAGCAATAGGGTGGTTGAGACGGGTTAATGTATCTAAGCAATGCTGGATTACACGTTTGTTATCCAGCATTGCCGTTAATTTGTTGCCACCAAAGCGCTTTCCTTGTCCCGCGGCAAGTATTAAAAAACCGGGGAGGCGTTGTTGCAAGCATTGTCGCGAACGTTGTTTAGAGCTTTGCATCGACTGTTATGCCAGCGCTTTGATAAGTGCTGGCATTTAACTGCCCAATGTTAGTGGTAATGCACGTAAGCGTTTTCCTGTTGCTGCAAATATTGCATTGGCGATTGCTGGAGCTACCACCGGTACGGCAGGCTCCCCAACGCCAGTGGGAGCATCGCTACTTGGGATGATATATACTTCAATTTCTGGTACTTCATTCATGCGTAGCAGTTCATAGTTGTGGAAGTTGGTTTCTTGGACTGCGCCATCCTTAATACTGATCTTGCCCTTCATTGCTTGTGTAAGTCCAAATACAATGCCGCCAGACATTTGTGCTTTGACAATGTCTGGGTTAATTGTTTGGCCACAATGTACAGCACAGGTGATTTTATGAACCTTCACCTTGGTATTGTGAACGGATACCTCTGCAAGTAGTGCGACATAACTGTTAAAAGAATAATGAACCGCGATACCTTGGGATCTTGGGCCGGAATTTTTATCTTCTAGGGGTTTCCCCCATAGTCCTTTATCCGCAACGGTCGATAACACTTGCGTCATCTTGATGTTATTCTTTAATAACTCAAGCCTGAATAGGTAAGCATCTTTATTACTAGCATGGGCCAGTTCGTCAATAAAGCTTTCCATGAAAAAGCCGTTGTAAGAATGTCCGACGGAGCGCCAGAATCCAACGCGTAGCCCTGGATCATGTTGGACGTGCCGGACTTCAAAATTTTCTACATCATAAGGGCTGTCTGATGCACCTTCAACGCTGGTCTCATCCAATAGAAGGTCGCCGTAAACGGTTGGCCCTAAGGAGCCCACGGCTTTTACCATACCGTCTGGCAACCACGCGGGTAGCACAACGGCAGAAGCTTCTTTGAAAGTATATGGCATAATGTTTGGGCTGGCACTTTTGTAGTACAAAGCGTCGACTTGCCCTTGTGCGTTTATGCTACCTTTTAATTGAGCAACGGCTGCTGGGCGATAGAAATCATTTTGAATATCATCTTCACGAGACCAAATTAACTGGATAGGAAGTCCTGATTCCTTGGCGATATAAACTGCTTCTTCAACAAAATCTTGATTTAAGCGACGGCCAAAACCGCCACCCATTAATGTTGTATTAATCGTTATTTGGCTGCGGCGCAATCCTGATGCATGCTCAGCGGCTGCGGCTGCTAGATCGGGCCCCTGTGTTGGTGCCCATACTTCACAGTGATCGCTGTTTAGTACAACGCTGCAGTTCATCGGTTCCATTGTTGCGTGAGCCAAGTAAGGAACACGATATTCAGCCTCAATAACTTGCTGTGAATCATCAAAAGCTGAGGTGGTATCACCGTCATCCCTAGCAGTTTTTCCGTTGTTATTCTTGAGCGCTTCGCGATAGCCTTCAAGGATGCTCGCGTCGGATAATTTGGAGAATTCGGGTTTGTTCCACTTGATGGTGAGTTTTTTTGCTGCCTCTTTCGCTTGCCACCAGCTAAGAGCAATAACGGCGACACCGTTGGGGATGGCAACGATCTTTTTAACACCAGGCATATCAAATGCATTGTTGGCATCCCAGCTTTCTACTGTGCCACCAATAACGGGGCACCGAACGACGGATGCTTTTAAGCAACCCTTTGGGGCTGAATCAATGCCAAACCGAGCGGTACCTTTGGATTTCATTGGAGCGTCAAGACGAATACTTGGCTTGCCTATTTTCTTGAATTGGTCTGGAGTTTTTAGTGTTACGGAAGGTACTGAAAGATCTTTCGCAATATCAACGAGTTCTCCGTAAGTAAAACTGTATTTTTGATAATGAGCTTTGCCGTCTTGGATCTGGACGGCTTCCGGTTTAACATTCCAACGCTTTGCAGCGGCATTACGTAGCATTTCTCTTGCTGTGGCGGCAACGGTGCGTAACGGGATCCAATTCGTGGCGGTGCTGCTACTGCCTCCTGTAATTTGAATGCCGTATAAAGGGTTGACGTAATCGGTATGTACTCCGCTGGTTTTTACCACAATATGATGAGGCTCTACTTCTAACTCTTCAGCAATAAGCGTTGTCAGCCCTGTCATGGTTCCTTGCCCCATCTCTGTGCGATGTAGATAAAACAAGATGCGATTGTCAGGTGTAAGTTCAAGCCAAGCATTGGCGTGCCAATTATGATTTCCATGGTGTTGGGGGTTGCTCGCGCATCCACTAAGGGGGAGGGAAAATGCTAAGCCGGTTCCCGTGAGGCCCGCGGCTTTGAGAAAATTTCTACGACTGGTTGTAGTATTCATAGTGAGCCCCTTAGCTTGAAAGATCAGATTGGAAGTTTTCTGTTGATGGTGCCATTGATGCTTTCGACGAGGCAGGAGAGGAAAGGTTCTTAGCGGCATCATGAATTGCTTGGCGGATTTTTGGATAGGTGCCGCAGCGACAAATGTTACCTGACATTGCTTGGGTGATATCATCGTCGGTTGGTGAAGTGTTTCTTGCAAGCAGTGCACTGGCAGACATTATCTGTCCCGATTGACAGTAGCCACATTGTGGAACGTTGTTTTTTATCCATGCCTGCTGAACTGGGTGCTCATCGGCTTCAGTGCTCCCCTGCAAACCTTCAATGGTCGTTATCTGTTTCCCTTTCGCCGCGGATACTGGAGTGATACAAGAGCGTATGGCAATACCATCTAGGTGTACCGTGCAGGCGCCACACACACCCTGACCACAACCAAATTTGGTGCCTTGCAATTGCACAATATCGCGAATGACCCATAGTAAAGGCATGGCAGGATCAGCATCAATGCTGAGATCATTGCCGTTAAGTGAAAGTGTGATCATGGTTATCTCTCCGTCAGTAACGAACAGAGATTGTTATACAGAAAGGAGGGGATTACAAATAGCTTGATGAATTGTTAGTGAGAAAGATAGTTGTGAATTAGGGGGGGGCAGCTTAGAGCGTAGAATAATTGTTGGGTTCTTGCGGCTCTGCCTGGTCAAGCGAGAACTCAATGACGGTACAATCTGATAAATAGTGAAGAGTGTGTTCTGTGTTTGAGGGGATTCTAAACCACTCCCCTGCGTGAATTTGTTGGTTTTTGTCGTTGATGGTTAAACAAATGGACCCTGAGATTAAGCGGTTTTTTGAATCTTTCAAATTGATGAGTTTACCCGTAGCTGTCCTTTTCTTATAGCTCGTAAACATAACACTGCAGTTGTGAGGACCTAAGTGGAATGTGTCCGCAGAACTTGCATTTTTGTGTGATATTTCAATAGGTTGAAAAAGGCTCATGGCAGCGTCGGTTGGGTGAGTGGTGATTGCATTATTAGAGTTTAGCTCAGAATAATTAAACATCCAGTACGTGTCTTGATACAGGGATTTAGGAGTCTGTACGTGGCGACTGGTAAGAACTCCGGGTTAGGCTAGGCTTTTAATAGGTATGCTTCTAGGTGTGTCTGAAAGCATTCTTTTACAATAGAGGGAGTTATTTACAGTGGGATCTGATGAAACAAGATAATTGTCCGAGAACCTCGGCTGAAATTGAAGGGAACTCTCATTCACTTGCCCGTAGCCTGGTTTTGTGGTTCTTGTTGTTGACGCTATTGCCATTAGCGTTGGTGTCATTTGTAAGCTATCAACACGCTAACAACAGTTTAACATTAGCGACTATTGATAATTTAAAGAATATTGCTGAAAAAGATGCTGGGTTTATTGAGAGCTGGTTTGACTATCGGGCGATGGATATCAATGTCCAGGCAGCTTCGGAGGCAAATCTTGCATTATTGAAAGCGTTAGGTGCTGGGTGGAAAGAAAGCGGAAAAAAATTAAACACTTACGTTAAAAGCGATGATTGGGCAATGCGAATAGAAGCTTCGCATGATGGTTTGATCAATCTAACGCAACAGTATGATTATATCTTGGATGTTTTTCTTATTGATGATCAAGGGAATGTTCTTTTTAGTGCAGCCAATGGCGCCGATCTTGGCTCTAATTTATTTGAAGGCCTTTATTCAGCATCTGGATTCTCCAATGCAGTAAAGGCATCACTGACTTCTGGTTCTGTTCGATTTTCGGATTTTGAACGTTATGCACCATCAAATAACGAGGTGTCAGGGTTTATCGCGGCGCCGTTATTAGATGTGTTGGGTGAAAAAGTGGGCGTCGTGGTGATAAAGCTAAATACGACGAGGATATATGCATTTTTGCAGAATGAAAATTCAGTAAAATTACGCGAATACTTAGTGGGTGAACAAGGTTTTTTGCGAACTCCGATTGAAGATGAAAGTCAGGTATTAATCGAAAAAGTTGATATGTTTCGTGGTCACAGCCTCGGTGCTAAAGGTGGGGCATCAGAATATGTTGGGGTAGACGGGGAAGATGTTATCGGTTTGTACTTGCCGGTTAACGTATTAAATATTAAGTGGATGATGGTTAGTGAGGTGAACCTAAATGACACCTTGCAGGCCGCTGAGTGGTTAGGCAAAGTGACGCTGGGTTTGGTTCTTGCAACCGCTATCGTAGTCATGCTGTTGGCGCTTATTATTTCGCGTCAAATAACGCGCCCTATTGTTGCTCTTGTCGCCGCGAGCAAGGCTGTCACCAACGTTGCTGCTGGGGGGGGCAGTGTTCAACCTGTCTTTGTCGATGCTCAAAATGAAATTGCACTAGAAGATAAAACGCACAGGATGAAAGCGGTACTGAATGAGCTGAAGGAACAGAAGTATGCATTAGACCAGCATGCGATTGTTGCGATAACGGATGTTCGAGGGACAATAACATCTGTTAACGGACGTTTCGTTGAGGTTAGCGGATATCAGGAGAATGAACTAATTGGAAAAAACCATCGCATGCTTAATTCTGGACTGCATGGTGAGGCGTTTTGGCGCAGTATGTACCTTCAGGTTAGTCAAGGGGAGGTGTGGCACGCGGCGATATGTAATCGGGCAAAGAAAGGTCATTTGTATTGGGTTGATACTACTATTGTGCCGTTTTTAGATGAACAGGGTAAGCCAAAAAGTTACATTGCTATCCGTACAGAAATTACCAAGAGCAAAGGAACGGAACAAGCGCTAATTCATGCGAAAGACGATGCAGTAAGTGCAGTCCAAGCAAAGAGTGAATTTCTCGCCAGTATGAGTCATGAGATACGTACACCAATGAACGGTGTGTTGGGCATGCTGGGTTTGTTGCAAAATACGGAGTTAACCAGCGATCAGCGTCACAAAGCTAGCGTTGCACAGTCTAGCGCAAAAGCACTATTAACCGTAATTAATGATATTTTGGATTTCTCTAAGGTTGATGCTGGTAAGTTGGAATTAGAAGAATTTGATTTCGATATGCGGCATTTATTTGAAGAATTTGCTGAATCTATGGCGTTACGTGCCGAAGAAAAAGGTACGGAATTGATTTTGGATACGGTTAATATGGATTCGCCACGTGTAAAAGGTGACCCAGGGCGTATTCGACAGATTTTAGTGAATTTGGTGGGCAATGCCATTAAATTTACTCAGCGTGGTGAAATTGTCGTACGGGCAAGGTTACAAAAAATTGGGCCAGATGAGTCGGTATTGAGTTGCTCAGTTCGTGATACAGGAATAGGGATTCCGGTCGATAAAAGAAAGGACTTGTTCGATGCATTTACACAGGTGGACGCATCGACAACGCGAGAGTATGGAGGTACAGGTTTAGGGCTTTCAATTGTTAGGCAGCTGTGTGAATTGATGAAAGGGAGTATCAGTGTCGCATCAGAAGAGGGCGAAGGTTCTTGTTTTGAATTTATAGTGTTAGTGAAAAATAACAATGCTGAATCACTGCTTTATCCCAAAATAAACGTCGGTGAATTGTCATTACTTGTTGTTGATGATAACGCGATAAATCGAATGGTGATGCGAGAGCAGTTGGAGGATTGGGGAGCAAGTGTGGAGGAAGTTGATGGCGGAATAGCCGCATTGGCTATTTTAAAGGAGCGCGCGCAACCGTTTGATATAGTGATACTTGATATGCAAATGCCAGGAATGAGCGGTGCTGAGTTAGGGCGTGCAATTAAGTCAGATACAGCGTTGAGTGATATTAAATTAGTCATGATGACATCTATGGGGCACCGTGGGGATGCTCAGTATTTTTCTGATTTGGGCTTTAGCGCCTATTTTTCTAAACCAGCGACAGCATCGGATTTATTTTCAGCATTAAGCGTTGTTGCAGATGGAGGGAGTGCATTACTGCAAGCAAATCCATTGGTTACAAGGCATTATTTGCAGACGTTAGTCGAGCCTGAGGATGTTGATGTGGTGTGGCCTGAGGGTTTACGATTGCTATTGGTTGAGGATAATGTAATTAATCAAGAAGTTGCATTGGGGGTGTTGGAAGACATAGGGTTAAATGCTGATATTGCTAATGATGGCATTGAGGCTATGCATGCGTTAAGTGGTGCAGGGGTAAAAAATGGTTTCAGTTTAATATTGATGGATTGTCAAATGCCCGAAATGGATGGGTATGAGTCGACACGAAATATCCGAGCTGGAAAGGCAGGGCAGAGGAATAAAGAATTGCCTATTATTGCGATGACAGCGAATGCGATGCTGGGTGATAAAGAAAAGTGCTTGGCGGCGGGTATGAATGACTATTTGACTAAGCCGGTGGACCAGACAGCGCTAAAAGAAATGTTATGTCAGTGGTTGGATGTTGAGTTTGTTCCGCGAGCGAAAGGCTGTGTTGCGGGTGAGAGTGGGACGAAAACTGCATGGGGTAAAGCCGCTGCGTTAAAACGGCTAGGCGGTAAAGAGAAACATTTAAAAAGATTAATCACATTATTTCTCAAGGATATGCCATCGCAAATTCAGGCTCTAGAGCAGGCAGGTTTTAGCGAGAATGCACCTGATGTTTTGCATTCAGCTCATACAATTAAAGGCGTAGCTGCTAATCTTGGTGGGTTGGAGTTGCAGAAAATTGCGGGCGAATTAGAGAAGTCAGCTCGTTCGAATGACTGGGTGCATGTTGATGTACTGATACCTAAAGTGAAAGATTCCTATGATACGTTGGCTCAGGAGCTGTCAGGTTATGTGAGCCCTGTTAAATAGGGACATCGACAGGGATAAGTGGTGGCATAGGGCAATCTAATGTTTCGCAGATAGCACGCAATAATTCTATTTCACGGATGGAAACATGGTCGTCGTGCAAAATGCAGTCAATACATGCATCAACGATCGGTTGTTTTAATAGTGGTGAAAGTTGACTTAGTTTTTTAAGGCTAATATCTAATTGTTGGATGCTAGGTAATGAGGGGGTGGCCTCAGCAGTAGAAAAGGTTGCATATGCCTGATGAAATGCTTTGGTATTTATTTCACCTGTCTTATTGCTGGTGGCGCTAAGGGCCGCCAAGATATGTCGTATTTCGGTAAATACAGCGGAGTAGCGTTTGATCGCGTGATGTTTTTTCTTGTTTGGCGATATGTGTTTTTTTACTAAGCTGAAAATTACAAATTCAGATAAAGTGAATTGTTTGTCCAGGTTTATAAGTGTTTCGATGCGTGATAGTAATTGAGAGGTATCTTGTTCTCGTTGTATAGATAGGCTCTGAGTGGCTATTTCGAGAAGGGGTAGGCGAATTGTTTCATTACATGTTTTGAGTAGCTTATAACACGTTATGGTTTTGTGGGCTTTATCGGCATCAGTTTGCTGTTTGATAATCTCGATGGCTTCTTTGCCCTGAGATGACATTGTAGCGAGTATCAGCATGTAGATGATGACATCTGCATGCTCGCTAGAATGTGCAGTATCTAATAATGTTGTGGGGATGCTGGCTAATAATTGTTGAGCATATCGTTGATGTTCTTGTGTTGGATGACCGATGCTATCTTTTAAAGAGGGAGCTAAACAAGACGCTAATGAAGAGCGTGCACTTGTTAGCTTGCTGGGAGGATATACAATCGGTGTGCCGTCGTATGTGCTTGCTGGTGAGGAAGACGGTACCGTTTTTGAATGTAAGCTAGGTTGCAGTGCTGCATATTGTTGAGGTGTCGTGGGAGAGGTCGCTGTTTGGCCATGTTGCTTAGTTTTTGACGGTTTTTGTTTTCGTTGCCTTGCACGCAGTCGGGCAGGCAAGCTCGGATCGATTGCTTTTATGCGTTCATCAAGCGGGGGGTGAGTTGCCAATAGGCTTGAGAATTTTACTTTGACGGCTTCACCAAAACATAAGTGGCTCATGTCTTCTGCGTTGGGGGTGGCTAACAGGGAGCCATTTTGATGAGTCTGAATAGCAAATAGTGCTTCACCAATGCCATTCGGGTTTCGAGTAAATTGTACCGCTGATGCATCGGCCAAAAACTCTCGCTGGCGAGAAATTGCGGCTTTAATAAGGCGGCCAAAAAATAAACCAATATAACCCACTACCATTAGCATTAAACCAATCGCCCATCCCTTGTTGCCTGAGTTGCGGTTGTTAGAGTAACTGGTTGAATGTTGACGTCGGCCATAAGAACTGCTGTGAGTGAGGGATTCACCGATTTTACCAATTAACAAAATACCTGCTAAAACAGAAATCAATTTAATGTTGATGTTCATATCACCATTTAATATGTGGCTAAATTCATGACCAATAACTCCCTGTAGCTCATCTCTATTAAAAGTATCTAACGCGCCTTGTGTAATGGCAAGGGCAGCATTGTTGGGCGATGTTCCCGCCACAAACGCGTTGATGCCAGCTTCATCTTCGAGAATAAATATCTGCGGTACGTGAATGCCTGATGCGATTGCCATTTCTTCCACGACGTTAATCAGTTGTTTCTTTTGCGGGTCTTTTGTTTCTAGCGATAGATAGTTGCCTCCTGCCATAACAGCAACGGCTGGCCCCCCGTTGCTTAGTTGCATGGCTTTTGCAATGCTGCCACCGATAATGATGCTGAGAGTTATTGCTACGGCAATCCAGCAGGCGGGTGATTGAAACCATTGTATTAGGCTAATAGAGCCTTCTTCTACTTGAAAAGAAACAAAGAACGCCACAGCATTAACCGCAATAACAATTAATGCGACCGCAAGAATAAAAAAGATGACGAGTACAGCGGTTTGTTTCCGGGCTTGTTCTTGGTGTTGATAAAAATTCACGTTTATTCCTGAGGCTTAGGTAAAAAGGTAAGTAATTAAAAGGAGACTTTTACGGCTTTTTTGGCTTCAGGGTTTTCTAATTCTAATGATTCTGCATTGTTGAAACTGGACCGGTTGGCGATCATACTATTGGGGAATTGCTCTCGGTAGGTGTTGTACTCCATGACCGCATCGTTATATGCTTGTCGAGAGAACGCAATACGATTTTCTGTGGAGGATAGTTCTTCCATGAGTTGAGCCATATTTTCATTGGCTTGCAGTTCGGGGTAGCTTTCTGATAAAGCGAAAAAGTTACCAAGTGCACCCCCCAGTAAGCCTTCTGCACCGGAGAGTGCTCTAATAGCACCATTGTCATCTGGGTGCCTAGCGGCGTGTTTAGATGCCGCTAGCGCTTGGTTGCGTGCCTCGATAACTGCGGTTAACGTTTCTTTTTCGTGCTCCATAAATGTTTTGGCAGTTTCAACCAAGTTAGGGATAAGATCGTAACGACGTTGTAGTTGGACATCAATTTGCGAAAAAGCATTTTTAAACCGGTTGCGTAAGGATACAAGTCGGTTGTAAATGGTAATTGCAAACACAACCAAGACGACGACAACGACTAAGAAAACAATAGTACTTGTGGACATGATATTCCCTCAAAATGGCAGTTCTACATAATATAGCGGGAATATTGCTTTGGCGGTAGTTTGAGGTTGGTCGAGACGGTTTCTAATTTCGCGCTAGTAGGATGTGCTTCTGATAAATTGGCCAGAAATGGTCCAAATAAATAGCCTGGTAGCGCTGTGTATTGCTGTGATAGAAAGCAACGGCTTTGGACATGCTTCCATGACGCAGGATTAGTTTTTTAATGTATCTAGCAGAATAATCGATATTGACTGCGGGGTCGTAAAGATCTTCCATGCTATTAAAATGACGGCCATGAAAGCGCCAATTGATTTGCATGTAACCGATGTCAGTACTTTTTACGTCTAATAGACGAATATGCGTCTTTTGGGGGGCTTCAAAACCCCAGCGTTTAGCGTCTTGTAATATGTCAATTAGAGCTAATTGTGCATCCTTTCTGTTTCGATAAAATAAGCGTGTCGAAGCTTGTCGTTTAAACGATAG
>CAJXZM010000154.1 GCA_913063125.1 uncultured Gammaproteobacteria bacterium
CTGCTCAACCTCAAATTTGTTGATTATTTACGTATATAGGGGCCGTTAATGGACCGCGTTATTGAGTTTGCACTAAGTCATATGGCATTAGTGGGTAGTTTTTTTGGCTTGCTTGCTGCATTTTTGTTTCTAGAGTCACGAAGAGGAGGCGCTGGAGCGAGTTCTCAGCAGCTAACTAATTTAGTGAACAGTCAGGGCGCTATTGTGCTTGATGTTAGGGATCGTAAGGAGTTTGTTCTCGGTCACATCACAGAATCCAGCAATATCCCTTTTGCAAAGTTAGAAGAGCGAATTTCAGAGTTGAATTCTCACAAAGAGTCCCCCATTGTGTTGGTATGTAAGATGGGACAACACTCTGGTGCGGCAGGAAAGATCTTAACCAAGCATGGTTTTAAAGATGTACGCCGTTTAACGGGCGGTATTGCAACGTGGACAGCGGACAGCTTGCCATTGGTTAAGGGCTAAGCAGGACAAAGTGGTATTATGAATGTAGTAAAGCTTTATACAACACCTTGGTGCCCATATTGTGTAAGGGCTAAGCACCTGTTAACCAGCAAAGGTGTTGAGTTTGAAGATATTGATGTTTCTCGTCAGCCTAAATTGAGGCTAGAGATGGAAACGTTGAGCCGTAGAAGTACGGTGCCTCAAATTTGGATTGGCAATAAGCATATTGGTGGTTGTGATGAGCTGTTTGCATTAGATCGGGCAGGAAAGCTTGAATCGATGCTAACCAGTTAGTTATTTCCAATACTAAAGAAAGACGTTTTACACTTAACACATTAAAAATCACACACTAAAAAACCTATTTATATCGGTAAGGGATAGCTCTAATGGCAGAAGCACAGCAACCGCAGCAACCAAAGAAGACTAATTTTCAACTACAACGTCTTTATCTTAAGGATTTATCGTTCGAGGTACCAAATGCTCCGAATATATTTAAAAAAGAATGGAAGCCTGAGGTTAATTTAGAGGTGAATAATACTTCTTCTATCATTGAAGGTAATATTCATGAAGTTGTATTAAAAGCGACAGTAACCGCGAAAGTAGAAGGTAAAGTGGCTTTTCTTGTAGAAGTGCAGCAGGCGGGTTTGTTTGCTATTGAAGGCATTGAAGGTGTTCAGTTAGAACATATATTAAAAGGTGTATGTGCTAACGTTTTGTTCCCTTATGTGCGTGAAGCGGTATCTGATGTGGTTTCTCGCGGAACATTCCCTCAGTTGTTGTTACAGCCAATTAACTTCGAGGCCGCATTTGCTGAGCAACTCCGTCGCCAGCAAGAAGAAGCACAGAAAGTAAATACAGACGGTGAAGCGACACATTAAGATTGTGATTGCTATATTGTCATTAAGCCCGTGTTATGCAAGTGCAGCACGGGTTTTTTGTTTTCTGGGTTGATGTATCGTTGTGAGTGGTTATTACGTTATGTTTAATATTGTCTTGTTTGAGCCTGAAATCCCACCGAATACCGGCAACATCATACGGCTTGCGGCGAATACGGGGTGTAAATTACACCTTATTGAACCCTTAGGTTTTGATTTGGATGCCAAAAAATTGCGCCGAGCTGGGTTGGATTATCATGAGTTCGCAAATCTAGAAACACATGACAATTATCAGGCGTTTCTGGCGAAGGAACAACCTGAATGTCTGTATGCGCTTACAACTAAGGGTACAAAAAACCATACTGAGATAGCCTTTCAGATAGGTGATTATGTGATGTTTGGTCCCGAAACAAGAGGTTTGTCTCAGGAGATTCGTGATGACCTGGGCGTCGATAATTGTTTGCGTATTCCCATGATGCCCGATAGTAGAAGTTTGAATTTATCCAACTCTGTTGCTGTGGTTGTTTATGAGGCGTGGCGCCAAATAGGCTTTGTGACAGAGTGATATTGTCGAGGGGTGTTTGCATATACGTTATGGCGGCTCTCAGTTGAGTCCGAGAACCTAGCAGAAGCTGTGAATGATGATTGTAGAGTTAACGGGAGTGATTATTGAGCCTGATTTAATCGTATTGAATAAATTGCTCAGCAAAATCTGCATCACTTCCCACTTGTCGTATTAAACTTTCTTCCTCAGAATTTCTTTTTTCATTCCATTGATCGAAGTAAATTAAGTCTTCTAATGGCAGGCGTTTGCGCCAGCCTGCGGTTTCCAATTCGGGCTTTTTATGGAAATGCGAAACATAACCAACGCAAAGATAAGCGATAGGAACAATGTCAGCAGGAATGTTTAGGGCTTCTTTTAATGCTTGCTGCTTGATAATACTTACCCAACCAACGCCAAGACCTTCCGCTCTAGCTGCTAACCATAAGTTTTGCACGGCACAAACACTGCTATAGAGATCCATTGTTTTTAAATGCGTTCGGCCAATAACATTAGGGCCGCTGCGAGCGCGATCACAGGTAATGCAAATGTTAATAGGAGACTCAATGATACCCTCTAGCTTTAGTGCTCGATAAGTATCTTGGCGTTCAGCTTCGAACATCTCTGCGGCTTCAGCATTGGCTTCTTTAAAACCGTTGTGAACCTTTTGTTTGGTTTCATCGGAACGTATGACAATAAAGTTCCAAGGTTGCATAAAACCTACAGAGGGGGCGTGGTGAGCTGCGTGTAATATACGGGATAACACGTCATCAGGGATGGCGTCGGGTTTAAATTGACCTCGCACGTCGCGGCGGTTAAAGATTGTTTTGTAGAGCGCTTCTCGCTCGTCGTCAGAGAAACAAAAATCTTGGTTTAATAATTCAGCACAGTTTTCCAAGGTAGTCCCCTTAATGGAAAATCCACAGAGCGTTTGTCCACACGACTCTTTAATATCTTTTAGGCCGGTCTTCTGACTTAGGGTCAATTCGCTTAAATGCCTTCCCAGAGGTAAGTCTAGTGGCTTTGTTGTTTAAGCGATCACCATCACAGCGTTGGGCACGTACCGGAGTTTTGCCGGTTTCCCGATTCTCCCAATACCTAGATAGATTAGCACGGGTGCTTTTCAAGGTAGTTGGGCACCTAAAAGTGCAGGGCAGTTATATCCTTCGGGGCCTGCTGCGTCAAGGGGGGAGCGCTAAACGCAAAAAAAAGCCCTTTTGATATTAGTCAAAAGGGCTACCTTAGATTTAGTTATGCGGATTTGGACAGTTCTTGTTGTTCATAAGGAAGAACAGATTTTACTGTCGCAATAACGCCATTTTCTGGTTCTGTCTGACCACCAATCATTCTGGATCTAGGTAGCTTTCCTGGTTTTTGGTATTCAGAGGTAAACTCAACGCGGCGAGCGATTTCTGAAAATATCAGTTTTAATTGTTGTTTTCCTTGATTCATACCAACACAGGCACGACGACCACCACCAAAAGGCATGAACTCAGTAGGGCTGTATTTGTTACCCTCTAGCCAGCGCTCGGGGCGATATTCCAACGCATCTTCTCCGTATATTTCTTTACTTCGCTGCGTGAGATAAATGTTGGGTAGAATTGCACTTCCGGCGGGTAACAAATAATCGCCCAACTGTGTGTCTTTTTTAAGCCAGCGAATGAAACCTACAGCGGAAGGTGTAAGCCGTTGTGACTCATTAAGACAGGCTGTGATGTAAGGAAGGTCAACAACCTTCGAGGCATTGTAGTGGCCTTCTTCTGCAATGCTGTTATTGATCTCATCTGAAATTTTTCTGAGAACATCGGGCTTTTTCTGCATCCAGATAAAGAACCATGCAGCTGTTGCGGCGCTGGTTTCGTGCCCAGCCACCATCATCCCAACACACTCAGAGATAACACGCTCAACGTCTAGTAGGTTGCCATCTACATCTTTGGTGCGGGCTAGTATTGATAAAACATGAATTTCGTCTTTGTTGTTCCGAGTGCGAATATCTTGAATATCTTCACGTAACATGTTGGCAAGCTGTACTTTGTAATCAACGGCAAGTTTCCAGGGTACTAAGCTTTTCTTGCCGTTCCCAATGCGTCCTTGTGCGGTTTGTTTTTTGTACTTTTTGTTCAAAAATTGTCGGTACTTTTTTGTTCCAACCAGAGAGCCAATGGTGAACATCTTGTCGCTGGTGCCTTCAATTAACCATCCTAGAATAAGTTCTTTGTAGCGATCTTTTCTCCCACCTTGTCGCAAGTCAAACAACGTAAAGCAAATGATGTCGAGCGTGATGTCCCCTACTAAGCGAGGGATATTAAATTCATCACCAGGATTCCACGTATTGACATGTTCGGTCACAATTTCATGCATAACCTGAGACCGATTCTTTAAGCGTTCCGTTGTGAAGTGGGGGATCAATAGTTTCCGTGCGTCTTGGTGTTCTTTGCCGTTTTGAAATACAACGTTCTTCTCACCAACATCAATAGGAAGTTGAACTAGTGATGCGTCGTATTGGTCTTCTTTTAGTCGTAAGGTGTCCTTGATAACCGCTTGGTCCGCAGACCAGACCATAGGGCCTTGTCCGGGTAACGTGAGTGTGAATGTGTCGCCGAATTTCTTTTGATTCTTTTCCATGTAATCCCAAATTCCGATGCCTAAACCAAGGGCTTGGCGGATTTTGCTGTCTTTAGGGATTGGTGGTAGTTTTGCTTTTCTTATAGCCATGGTGTCTTTCTCCTAAATAGTGATGTCGTGTGCGGTGATGTTTTTTTGCTAATCATCAGCGTCCATCAGTTCTTGTTGTCTTTTTTGATTATCCCAAAAACGTTGAGGTACAAACTTATGAGGGACTTTCACAAAATTGGCGATGGTAGGTTCTCCATTGGTATAGGATTGTTCACCGCTGCCCAAGCCGTCATCGTCAAAAATGAAAAACAGAGCGATTCTAAGCGTCAGCATGTAGACGGCATCTTCATCATCTGGCTCTATGCCAAAGGCGACAGGAAGCATTGATGCAGGGTACATCTGGTGAACATTGCCCTCCATCGCAAGAGCATCTTCACCAACAATGAATTTTTCAAGTTCAAAATGAATAATGTAGAGATTAAAGGCGACTAGACTGCCATAAAAAACTTCCAATTCTTCATAGTCAGAAGGCTGCTCGCCATTTCGTTTTCCGTCTAGGCCTACACCCCAGCGGCGATAGTCTTGTGTTTTTTGGGAACAGCTCGCCATAAGAGGGCCAAAGTCTCCGTTACATTCGGCAGTAGCGTGATCAATGAAATTCTGGCACACCTGTTTTCTTCGACCTTCTAACGTAGGAAGAACATTGTCTCGTACGTAGTTAGATACAAAGTCGGGATTAAAATCTTCAAATGGAATGGGGCGTTGTGGAATTGTGTGTCCGATATACATAATGATTTCCTACCATGTTTGTTTTTAAAAAAGTGTTCTTTATTGTTGAGACGACTATAAGAAAAAGTCTGTATTTTCTTGTCCCATCAACGTCCCACCTAAGTTTCGACCGAATTTGAAGGGGTTGTTTGCGACATGCGTCCGGCCTGCGTTGATATCTAACCAGGCACGGTTGAGTGGATGGTCTTTGAATATGCCTTGAGCGCCGCAAGCAAGAAATAATGTGTTAACGGAATCAGCACATTTTTTTGAGATAAGGGATGCGTTGAAGCGGCGGCGAATTCGTTCATTGATATCCAGTTTATTGCCGGCATTTGCATTTTCAACAAAGTAGTCGAGGTCTTCTTTAAGCGTTGCACGACATTCGCTGATAACCGCAACCGCTTCGGCTAATGCCATCTGTGTATTTGGATCAAGGGCAACGCGACTGCCATCATTTAACCCAACACGATCTTTATTGACAACGATATAATTTTCTACGACACCCTGAAGAGCGCCGATGGATGAGCAAGCTACAGCACGGGTAAAGATTTGCCCAAAAGGCAATGTGAAACTGGGGTTGGTGTTAACCGCGCACCCTGGGCTTTTTCCGCTAAACCCGTCAATGGCTCGGTGTGTTCGGTGTTCTGGTACAAATACGGGTTCCTTTATAATGATGTCATTTGACCCTGTTCCTTCAAGGCCGGAAACATTCCAGTTATCAACAATAGAATAATCGGAAATGGGAACAAGGAAGGTTCGGTAGTCGGATGCTTCCCCCTCATTTTTTGGTGGTACCATGCCGCCAAGAAATGCCCATTGACAATGCTTTGATCCCGAAGAAAATCCCCAATGACCTGAAAGCATATAGCCACCTTCAGCATGAGCGACTTTTCCAATTGGCATATAAGATGATGAAATTAGTACGGAGCTGTCTTCACTCCAAATATCTTCTTGGGCCTGAATGTCATACATTCCCATCTGCCAGTTGTGAATAGATACAACACCAAGAACCCAGGCGGTCGACATGCAACCTTCGGCAAGAATCTGCTGAACTTCAAAAAATACATGAGGTTCTAACTCAAAACCCCCAAATCTTTGGGGTTGCATAATCCGAAAGAATCCAGACTCTTGCATTGCCGCAATGGTTGCGTCAGGAAGTTTTCCCAGTTGTGCGGTTTCCTCTTGTCGTTCGCGTAAGGATGGAACTAATGCGTGGGCATCAGCGATCAATTTAGTCACTACATTACTAACTACAGCGTGATTTTTCATAGTATTTACCTTGTCCCATTGGATATAAATTCATTTCCTTCACTTAACGTATTAACGTTTGAATTTAATGGGTGTTTCCTTTTCTTTGTAAGCCTGTATTCCTGTCGGTATATCAGCAACATTCATATAAAATTGGCTATACCATTTACGAACCATATTGAGAGGGCCGTCACCATCACACATCAATGGGTTGTCCACTCGGATTTTGTTGTTCCAAATATCAACATCTTGAATAAATGAATCCACGGCCATTTGGGTGTATTCATCAACAGCTGTTTGGTTTTGTTTATCTGACAAATTAGGATTTTTTTTCAGCATTACCCCCAATCGAATATCAAATTTCTCCATATGCACAGGAACATGGGTAACTAATAAATGCGTTACCATTTCTTGACCATCCATTGACCCGGTCATTGTTGTTGTCATATAAGCTGGGCCCTCATAAGTGGCAATTGATGTAAATCCCTGTCCTTCATCTGCTAAAATGTCATGACCACCTTTCATAAACTGAACAAATTTGTGTCCGTCTTGGGTATTTTTAAATGACTCAACAGTGGAATAATGTACTGGGCCAAAGTGAGCCATGTCCGCCATGTTGTCGACCAACTCACGGCAGTTTGATTCGATGGGGATGGTTATAAGGTTCCAGTCAGTCCATTCGCCGGAATAATAATCGGGCATTTCACTAGGAAGTTGATCGGGGATGGGAGGGTTCCCCTCGGGGTCATTCCACATAAAGACCAAACCATTGGTTTCAACCGTATGATAAGAGCCAATTATGGCCTTGTCGGGTATTTTATCGGCATAAGGAATATGATCGCAGACACCATCAGAGCCCCATTTCCAGCCATGAAAAGGGCACTGTAACGAGTTGCCTACCACTTTACCTAAGCTAAGGTCCGCTCCCATATGGGGGCAGTAAGAGTCAAGAACGTGAAATTCGTTATCATCTTCACCACGAAAAGCAGCAAGTTTTTTACCAAAATACTCCAGAGTTACCGGGGTGGACGTGTAATCTGTGCTAAGACCTAAGCAGTGCCAGCCTCGCGCATATCGCTCCTCTAAGGGGTTTGACGTAATGATGTAAGGTTTCCTTGCTGTTTGAGTCATGTCACTGTCCAGTCGATTGTTGCTTCGCTCTACCCGATGGATGTCTTGATCGGGTTTTGGAAGGGTTTTGTTTGTAAGTATTTGTTATATATGAAGTTATACATGGTATACGGTGTATATTTTATTTAGTCTACGATGTATATCTAAAGGCCGCAATAGTCATGTGGGTTAAGCTCGGGGTTACCGCATAAGGAATTGATTTGGGTCAACTAACGGGGTAAGCACGATGGGATGGTGATAAGAAAAAGCATTCTTGGTCTGATTTGTGCTAACCAGCGTGAATTCAGGCGCATTGCTAACACTGGTCTACACTCGAAGTAATAGCCTATCGAAATAAGGTTTGTATGAGTGGTTAACGATGTTACAAGCGTTCAAAAAATTATTTAGAAAAGGACGCCAGGGATCGGCTGAAGTACTGGGTATTGAAATAAAACCCACAGGGGTAGCTGTTGCCTGTTTATCTATCCGTTCGGGTAGTTTGTCAACGCTGGATTATAGCGCCTGTGGACCTGGTGAATGGCAGAGCTGTTTAAAAGATATGGTTAAGAAACATGGCCTTAGTGGAAAGCCAACTTTTTTTACCTTACATCCGAAATTCTACGAGATATTACTCGTTGACGCACCAGATGTTGAGGATGCGGAGTTAAGTGACGCCGTTCGATGGCGTGTAAAAGACTTGATTACACACTCGTTAGATGACGTTGTTGTGGATGTATTTCGTTTACCTCCTGCTGCATATCGTGGTCGTATGAATATGATATATACCAGTATTGTTGAGCGCCAAGTAATTCAGTCCATCGTTGAAGCGGCTGAAGAGGCGGAGCTAGATCTACAGTCTATTGGTATTAATGATTTGTCGATTTGCCAATACGGGAAACGCATCGAGGGTATTGGTAGCATGGGCATTGCGTTTGTCACCTTAGGCCAAGAAGGTGGAGTGATAAATTTAACCGAAAGTGGTTTGTTGTATTTATCCCGTTCCATCGAAATTGGATTTGAAAGTTTGTCTCCAGGTGAAGTCGTCGGTGAACTAACGCTAGATACAGGGTCAAGAACGGATGCATTGGCATTAGATATTCAGAGGTCTTTAGATTATTACGAGAGTCAGTTAGGCATGGCGGGTGTTGGGCGCATCATATTTATGCCAACAAATGATTTGTTAATCCAGGTTGCTTCTGATCTGGAGAATAAAGTATCTGCAGATATAGAGGTTTTAAATCTCTCACAAAATTTTTCTATAGAAGAAGAAGATCTCGACATTGCAAACTTTTGTTTTAATGCCATAGGTGCAGCATTGGCCGGAAGTGAGGAGCAGCAAAGTCATACGATGAAGGGAGGTGCTAGTGGAGCAACCGTTCTCGCAACAGGTTAACTTCTTTCGAGATGAGTTTAAGAAGAAAGTTATATTCCTCTCATCATTGCAGATTGCGGTTATTTCAGGGGCATTTGTCGTGGTTTTTTCTGTTTTATCCGTTGTTCAAATGAGCATGATGGATACTATGGAGAAAAGTGCAGATGTGGCAATTAACCAAAAGCAACGTCTGAGCGACCAACTCGCGAAGCTGGAAGCAAGTTTTGTAGAACCCAAAGAAGATCCTGCCTTGCGTAGTGAAATAGCGAATATTAATGAAAACATTAAAAGTAAGAAGGTGTTAGTGAATTTTTTGGGAGGGCAATCCAGTAAAAAAACATTTTCATTCTCCTCTGTTATGAATGGCCTTTCTGAAAAAAGTATAAAAGGAGTGTGGTTAACCGAATTCTCGATAAAAACGGATGGTAATCATTATCGTTTGGTAGGCAACACTCAGCACCCAGACCTGATTCCTCGGTATATTGACCGCCTTAAAACATCAGAGACATTGATGGGCACGTCATTTAGTTTGTTTGATTTGGAGCGCTCTGATAAAGGGGCTAGTTATTTGAAGTTTATACTCAGTAGCGAGGTGGATGTCAGTGAATCTGAAATCACAAATCGTTGAGATTAGAGATAAAATTGATGCACTTAGTCCTCGAGAGCGGGTGATCATTGCCGTCACGGTCATTGCGATAATTCTTGGTATATACAATCTGTTTGTATTGGATCCGTTTTTGAAACATAGAGAGGAGCTTCAACAACAGTTAGCAGCGATTGGTCCAGAAATGGACGTGATGCAGAAATCGATAGAATCAATCATTAAGCGCCAATCTAATGACCCAAATGTTTCATTAAGAAGTGCTATTGAAAAAAAGAATAAGAAAGTAAAAGAGCTTGAGACTGTAATAAAAAATGAAACCAAGCGATTGATTGATCCACAAAAAATGCCAGAAATATTGGGTTATCTATTAAGTCGCCAATCGGCGTTAAAAATCAGTAGTGTGAAAAGTGCTTCAGGTGAACCCATCTATTTCGATGCTGAGAGGAAAAAACCTAGCGGACTGTTTAAACATGATTTAACCATGTCATTAGAAGGAACGTATTATCAGGTGCAAAGTTACTTGAAGAATATAGAGGAAATGGCGGAACAAGTTTATTGGGATGATATGACGTTTACATCAAAGAAATACCCTATTGGTGCACTTGAGCTTAATGTCCATACATTAAGTACGAGTAAGGAGTTGATAGGTGTTTATTGAAAAAAATGCACCCGTTTTTCGTAATAAATTGGCCATTCTGACATTGGTTTATGTTTCAGCTTCGGTCCTGGTGACGATGCCAGGTTATTCGTTTGCGATGAATGACCCAATGCAACCTCCAGAATACAGTGCTTCTTCTAGTGTTGTAGAAGAGTTAATGGACAGTGAGTTGAATTTACAAATGATATTGATTTCCCCTTCTCGAAAGTTTGTTGTTCTAAATAACAAAACTGTAACGGAGGGTGGCATGGTTTCAGGAGCAAAGGTCATTTCTATCGAAAAAGAATATATTGTTGTTAAAAGAAAGGGCAAAGTTTTTGATTTGAGGCTGGATCCGGTAAAAAATCGTGGGAGGGTTGCGCGATGAGGGCGTTTTCATATTTAGTGGTGATGTTGTTATTGGCATCTTGTGCAACGATTCCGGATACCATTCTGTCAAAAGGAAAAGGTAGAAAAGATGTCGTTGTTGAAGAGGCATCAGTTTCACAGCTTGTGCTTAATCAACAGCTTACTAAAGAAAATATAAAGCTCAAAAGTGATAATGCTGCCACCCAAAAACAGATTGAAGCCGTTCTTAAAGAAGAGGCTGCAGAAAGGGCGAGGGAAGATGTGCGATTTGATGTGTCTGCTAATGATGTCCCTGCGGTTGCCTTTTATATGAGTTTGGTTGAAGGCACTGATCTGAATATGGTCGTCCACCCTAGTGTGGCGGGTGATATTTCGATTCGACTCAAAAGGGTTACATTGGAAGAAGCGTTAGATGCGGTTAGAGACGTGTATGGATTCGATTACTTGATAAAGGCTTATGGGTATCAGATCGTGCCGAAAAAGTTAAAAAGTGAAATTTTCCGAGTTAACTATCTAAATATAAGCCGGGTGGGGAAATCGTCCATGCGGGTAAGTAGTGGGCAAGTCACGCAATCAGAGGGGGGTGGTGGAAGTGGAGATGATGATTCGTCAGAGTCAACCGATGCAACTTCTTCAGAAGTGCAAAGTAGTGAGGTAAGTACAGAATCACGCACTGGTTTTTGGGATAGGTTAGAGTCAATTGTTAACACAGTTGTAGGTTCGGGAGAGGGTCGTAGGGTTGTGGTTGATCCTCAGTCTGGAATTGTGATGGTGAGAGCCTTTCCAGCGGAATTACGGAGCGTGGGCGATTTCTTGGATCGAGCAGAATTGAGTTTAAAGAAGCAGGTTATTATTGAAGCAAAAATTATTGAAGTTGTGTTGAGTGAAGGTTATCAGGCTGGTATTCAGTGGGATACATTTGGTTTGGGTTATGATGGTGATATGATGCTTTCTACTAAAAAAGTAGTAGGGAAAATGACTCCCGATACTTTTACAACTCTAATTGATAATTCGGTTGAAGGGTTCTTTAGTTTAGGATTGAATTACGATAATTTTAACGCCGTACTTCAATTGCTAGAGTCTCATGGAGACGTGAATGTATTATCTAGCCCTAGAATTTCAACAGTGAATAACCAGAAGGCTGTTATTAAAGTTGGAACCGATGAATACTTTGTGACGGATATATCAAATGATGTTACCAGCTCAAGTACAACAACAAGTCAATCACCAGAAATAAGTTTAACACCGTTCTTTTCTGGAATTGCATTAGATGTAACACCGCACATAGGAGAGGATGATGAGGTTGTATTACATGTCCATCCAACGATTACTGAGGTTGAGGAGCGAGTAAAGGATATAGGGATTGGTGAAGTTGTTGTGTCATTACCGTTAGCGTTTAGCACGATCCGTGAGACGGATAGTGTGATAAAGGCCCGGAGCGGACAGGTAGTGGTGATTGGTGGTTTGATGCAGGAGAAAACAAATACCAATACAGCCGGTGTACCGTATTTATCCAACGTACCCTATTTAGGTAATATCTTTAAGCAAAAGCGTGACCTTACGGTAAAGAGTGAACTAGTTATTATGTTGAAACCGGTGGTTGTATCATCGGGCACCTGGCAGGACGAAGAAGCAAGGATTAGAAAGCGCTTCCCTCAATTTTACAGTAAACAATAGGGAGCGGAATTATGGCAAGGCCTACAAAAGTAAGAATTGGTGATCTTCTCGTATCAAAAGGGTTAATTACAGAAGACCAGCTGATGAAATCACTAGCTGAGCAGAAAAATACTGGGAAAAAAATAGGTAAAGCGGTTGTTGATTTAGGCTTTACTACTGATAGTCTTTTATTGCAGGCGTTAGCAGATCATTTCGGTTATCCATTTGTTGATTTAACGCACTTTAAACTTAACAATGATTTGATTTTGGGGCTTCCCGAGACACATGCTAGGCGCTATAGGGCGTTAATGTTATCCGAGCAACCCGATGGTTATTTGGTGGGGATGGCAGACCCGTTGGATCTATTGGTTATCGATGAATTACAGCGACATTTGAAGCGTCCAGTGCACCCTGCTTTTGTGAAAGAAGATGATTTACTGAGCGCGTTAGATCGAGTGTATCGACGACAAGAACAAATTGCCACGATAGCAACCGAGCTAGAAGATGAGTTAGAAGAAACAGACTATGACTTGGAAGAGTTGGCAACGTCTTCTGATACTGCAGAAGCACCGGTTGTACGTTTGTTACAAAGTATTTTTGAGGATGCTGTTCAGGTGAGAGCATCGGATATCCATATCGAACCTGATGAGCATGTACTTAGGGTTAGGTTGCGAATAGACGGTGAATTGCAAGAACAAATAATGAAAGAGAAACGTATCGCTTCTGCATTGGTTTCTCGGCTTAAGATAATGTCAGGTTTGGATATATCAGAAAAACGTTTACCTCAGGATGGACGCTTTAATATTCGAATTATGAATAAAAGTATTGATATTCGTCTTTCTACGTTGCCGGTTGCTTATGGTGAATGTGTTGTAATGCGGTTGCTGGATCAATCCGAAGGGACGCTGACAATAGATAAGTTAGGCATGCCGGAAAATATTTCCAGTAGATTTCAAAATTTAATTGAACGCCCAAATGGAATGGTGCTGGTGACAGGGCCTACCGGTAGCGGTAAAACCACCACGTTATACTCTGCATTATCACAACTTAACAAACCTGAGATAAAAATAATTACGGCGGAAGATCCCATTGAATACAGATTGCCGCGAATATCTCAGGTACAAATAAATACAAAAGTTGGGCTGACTTTCAGTAAAGTATTGCGGACGGCGTTACGACAAGACCCCGATATTATTCTGGTGGGGGAAATGCGCGACCATGAAACCGCAGAGATAGGTTTGCGTGCTGCAATGACGGGACATATGGTGCTATCCACATTACATACTAATGACTCTGTTTCTACGGCAATGCGACTAATTGATATGGGTTGTGATTCATATTTGGTTGCATCGTCTTTACGAGCAGTTGTCGCCCAGCGTTTAGTGCGAAAAGTATGTGTGAATTGCAGTGCTCCTTATTCACTAACACCCCAGGAGCGCGCGTGGTTAAGTCATATAGAAAGTGAATCGCTTGAAGCTTCCTTTGTGCTGGGGCGAGGTTGTCATCATTGTAATAATACGGGATATTCTGGCCGAATGGGGGTGTATGAATTATTGGAGTTAGATGAACCTATGCTGCAAGCCTTGCGAAGAAATGATGCAGCGGAATTTGCCACAGCAGCAGCAGCGAACCCATATTTTAGGTCTCTTTCTCAATGTGCTTTAGATTATGCGAAGAAAGGAATCACAACAGTACAGGAAGTCTTTAAGATTACCGCTTCACTTGATGATCGTACTTTGGGTGACTCGTGACCGAATTTTCCTATAAAGGGAAAAGTGCAGGTGGAGAGTCTGTAGAGGGGGTGATTGATGCGCCTAACAAAGGTGCTGTTGCTAATCAGCTTATCGCAAGAAAAGTTACACCGATAGAAATCAGTGAAAAAAAGGTAGAAAGAAGTGGTGATATTGATTTAAGTGCCATTTTCCCCCCCAAGCCCCCAACACTTGATGATCTGAGTATGTTCTGCCGACAAATGAAAGCACTGATGCGGGCGGGTGTTCCCATTGTTCAGGCGATTGGCGGGTTGGCAGAATATGCAAAATCGCAATTACTGGTTGATACGCTAAAAGATATTATGGTGAAGTTGTCAACCGGTACCGAGTTAGCAACAGCCATGGGGGCTCACCCCAAAATATTTTCTGAATTATTTATTGGTCTCGTACATGTAGGGGAGAGTACGGGAAAGCTTGATGAAGCATTTGAAAAACTTATCCATCACTTGGAATTAGAGCGCGAGACAAAAAGTCGTATCTCCCAAGCGGTGCGTTACCCGCTGATGGTAACGGGGGCGATGGGCGTGGCGATGTTTATTATCAACATGTTTGTTATACCCGCATTCGCCAGTGTTTTTAAGAAATTGGGTGCTGACTTACCTCTGCCAACAAAAATACTGATGGCAACGTCAGAGTTCACCGTTCAATATTGGTGGTTAATAATAATTGTTCTCGTTGGATCCATTGTTATGTTTTTACGTTATATAAAAACAAAAGATGGGGAGTATTGGTGGGATAAAACCAAGATACGAATACCTAT
>CAJXZM010000155.1 GCA_913063125.1 uncultured Gammaproteobacteria bacterium
GCTGATTGAGCAACCTTCCAGCCTAGAGCGTGTTCGCGACCGCCACCGCCGATAATTAGAATATTCATTATATGTCTTTAACCTAATGTTTAAACTGAGGTTTACGTTCTGGTTTGAATTCCGGTTTAAGTCCAGGGGGTATTAATGTTTAAAGTGGCGCATTGATGTGAAGACCATGGCAATATTGGCCTCGTCCGCAGCGGCAATGACTTCTTCGTCTCGAATAGACCCGCCTGGTTGGATCACTGCGTTAATGCCTGCTTCAGCGGCGGCGTCAATACCGTCACGGAAAGGGAAGAATGCATCAGATGCCATTACTGAGCCTTTAACCTGTAGATTTTCATCTGCTGCTTTAATGCCTGCAATCTTGGCACTGTATACTCGACTCATTTGGCCTGCACCTACACCAATGGTTTGCATACCCTTGGCATAAACGATTGCATTGGATTTAACATACTTCGCTACCTTCCAACAGAACAACAGATCTTGGATTTCTTCTTGAGTGGGCGCGCGCTTGGTAACGATCTTTAGGTCTGATTCGGCAATGACGCCGTTATCGCGATCCTGCACTAACAAACCACCGTTAACACGTTTGAAGTCCAAACCTTGAGGGCGGCTATCACCCCACTGCCCACATGAAAGAAGGCGAACATTTTTCTTGGCTGCAACAATATTGACGGCCGCATCTTCAATAGAAGGTGCGATAATGACTTCAACGAATTGCTTGTCGACAATAACTTGTGCGGTGGCAGCATCAAGTTCGCGGTTAAACGCAATGATGCCGCCAAAAGCGGATGTTGGGTCTGTTTGGAAGGCTTTTTGGTAAGCTTCTAAAACGTTACGTCCAATAGCAACACCGCACGGATTGGCATGTTTAACAATGACGCAAGCTGGTTCAGCAAAGGCTTTAACGCACTCTAGCGCGGCATCTGTATCAGCAACATTGTTGAACGAAAGTGCTTTGCCCTGTACTTGTGTCGCGGTCGCAACACTCGCCTCTGCTGGGTTAGCTTCTTTATAAAATGCTGCCTTTTGGTGGGGGTTTTCACCGTAACGCATTTCTTGAACCTTTAAGAATTGTTGATTAAAGGTGTTGGGAAAATCAGATTTGCTACCGTCTTCTTGAATGGTTCCAAGGTAGTTGGCTATGGCGCCATCGTAGCTGGCAGTGTGTTCAAAAGCGGCGAGGGCAAGCTTGAAACGGGTTGGATCTGTTACTGCGCCGTTATTGCTCTTCATCTCATTGATAACGTTACCATAATCACTTGCATTGACAACAATCGATACCCACTTGTGGTTTTTTGCTGCAGATCGAACCATTGTTGGGCCGCCGATATCAATGTTCTCAATGGCGTCTGCTAGGTCGCAGTCTGGGTTGGCAACGGTCTTTGCAAAGGGGTAAAGGTTTACAGCAACGAGGTCGATAGGGGTGATGTCATGAGTATTCATGGCTTCGTCATCAATTCCTCGGCGACCTAGGATACCACCGTGTACTTTGGGATGTAGAGTCTTGACGCGTCCATCCATCATTTCTGGGAAACCGGTGTAATCAGACACTTCAGTGGCGGTAACGCCGTTTTCTTTTAATAATTTAAACGTGCCTCCGGTTGATAGGATTTCAACTCCTAATGTTTCTAATGATTGGGCGAATTCCACGATTCCGGTTTTGTCGGAAACACTAATTAGGGCGCGTTTAACAGGCGTAGTCATAATGATTGCTTTCTACAGTGGTGTGTTTTGGCGGATGAAGCCAAACAGGGAGTAATTGAAGGGCGCAATTGTAATCGTTCTGAGCGCAGTAATTAAGAGGCAACCACAAAAAATCGCCTGAAAGAGAGAATCTATGTCAGAAGAGAGGGGTAAAAAAGGGCAAAAGCAGTTTAGAGGAGACGAATCCCCCCTAAACTATTTAAAAACCTACGGGCCTTTTAGATAAGACCGTAAATTTTTAGCTTTTTACGCAGTGTGCCTCGGTTTAAGCCAAGGAGGATTGATGCTTTGGTTTGGTTGCCGCGTGTATATTCCATTACGGTTTCCAACAAAGGGGCTTCAACCTCGGATAACACCATTTCATAAACATCGGTGACGGGTTGTCCATCAAGGTGTGCGAAATAGTTTCGCAATGCCTTGTGTACATTGTCACGCAAGGTTTGAGCTTCTTGATCTGCTGATGTTACTAAGTGTTGCTTTAGTTCAGCTTTGCTCGCGAGCGGTGTGTTTGGGTCTATTGTTATATTATCGTCGTTATAGTTTGTTTCGTTCATGCCGCCAATTCCTCTCCTTCGATTAGACGTACAAAAAATGCCTGAGCTATTGTGAGTTGATCAGACGCGCTGTCTAGTTGATTAAAGAGTTTCCTGTGAGTGTCTCCATACGGAAGATTTTGAACGTACCAGCCAAAGTGCTTTCTGGCGATGCGTACTCCTGCATACTCTCCGTAGAAATGATGTAAGTCAGATAGGTGCTTCATCATGACTTGTTTCACCTCTTTGAAAGAGGTTGCTGGGAGTGTCTCCCCAGTCTTTAGAAAATGGGCAATCTCACGGAAGATCCAAGGGTTTCCCTGAGCGCCTCTGCCAATCATAATACCATCCGCAGCGGTGTGGTCTAGCACTTCTTGCGCTTTTTGTGGGGTAGTAATATCGCCATTTGCCATTACCGGAATTGTAATGATTTCTTTGATAGCTGCAATGGTGTCGTACTCTACCTCGCCTTTATAAGCGCATTCACGTGTTCGTCCATGTACTGCTAATGCAGCAATTCCTGACTCTTCTGCAATCTGCGCTATAGTGGTGCCATTTCGATGAGAAGGGCTCCAACCTGTGCGGATTTTTAAAGTGACAGGGACATCTACAGCGTTAACAACCGCAGATAATATTTGTTTGACCAGCTTTTCGTCTTTGAGCAGTGCAGAGCCTGCCGCCTTCTTGCATACTTTTTTTGCAGGACACCCCATGTTGATGTCAATGATTTGAGCGCCATTGCTCACATTGAACTGGGCTGCCGCTGCCATCATGTCAGGGTCTGATCCGGCTATTTGTACAGAGCACGGTTCGGGTTCTCCATCATGATTCAGTCTGAAGCTGGTTTTTTTGCTTTGCCATAGCCGCGGATCACTAGATACCATTTCCGATACTACAAGGCCGGCACCTAAGCGCCGACAAAGATTTCGGAAGGGTTGATCGGTGACTCCGGCCATTGGGGCTAATATCACTGGGTTGTTAAGTTTGTACTCTCCAATCTTCACGACGGCATATTTTCCTATGTGGGTCCTAAACCGAGCCAGAATGGCGAAACTATTGCCTAGGCATATTAGGTTTTGCTCAAAGAACGACCTATCATAACCTTATGTGAAGAAATGTTAAAGAGTAACATTGTGTAAACGGCCAATTTTTTAATTATTTGGATATAGCTGACAATAATGTTTATGTGTTGACCTAACCTGCTGTATAGAAATTCATTTGATAATTAACCGCCTTGAGGCCGGGATCAACGATTTCGAGAGTGAGGTGGACAGGGGTGTCACTGGGCATATTGTTGAGATCGATATTGTTGTCATGTATATATTCGGAGGGTTGAAACCGCCGGCTGGCTATGGCGCTGCCATTAATATCATCAAATCGAAGTTCGATAACAGGAAATGGCTGGGGAAATGTGGCTCGATTGTAAACGATGGCATCAATCACTAGGGCATCTCTCTCTAAGGCATGGCTTCTAACAACTAAATTGGTCCCCCTGATTTGTGAAACATCGGAGGTCAGTGGCAGCTCGCAACCGGTTTTTTCGCAAAATACCTTGAATGCTGGGCGGTAGGATTCATTTCTTGCCAAATTATCATACTGAAAATAGATGAATTGTCCGCACAGAGCTAATGCAGCGATTAGGTTTAAAAAAACTAACGCGGCGGTTTTGACCAAGGAGCCCCTGGGTGTGGCTTCTTCTTCAATACCAAAGTGTGCTGCACTTGCTGCGATTTGGTGTTCCATTATGTCTTGAGAGTCGGGAGTTAAGTTGTCTGCAAGAGGTTCGTCATCTTCTAGGAGTTCTGGCATTGCTCCAAGTTCAATATCATCAATGTCATGCTCTGGTGATATTTGGCTAAAGAAGTCTTCAGATTCAAATAAACGGTCATCTTTGGGGCCATTGTTGTCCGGGGTATCAGTATTGTCGTTATCTGTGGGTGTCGTTGCTTTTTTAGCTTTAGCATCGATTTTGGGTTTGTTTTGTGGTTTTTTTACTGCCGGGATGTCGTTTGACAAGTTTTTAGAAGCAAATGGGCCGTCTTCTTCTTCTGGCTCATCCGCTAGCATTTCCAGATTCTCGAGGTTGGGCTCAGGATTATGGTCCTGTTCTAGCTCATTAAGCATGGTTTGAGCCCAGCTCTCGTCAACTGTGCTGCTACCAGACGTAGGCACATCATTATCATCTTCGTTGATGGCAAACGGGTCGTCATGGCTCCAGTTATCAAGCTCATTAAAGGAGCTGCTGAGATCGTCGCTGTGAGTTTTCCCATCAGGTATGTCTAAATCATCGGTAAACGCACCGTCACTGCTGCTAATGCCACTAAATCCTGTGTTAGAACGATGTTCATTATCTTCCTCTGGGTCATCTTGTATAAGGCCTGGTGCCTCTTCTTGATCGTCTGCCGCATCTTCGCCTAGTTCCTCAAGCAATTTTTCTGCCCAAGCCTCATCGTCACTACTGTCCGTTTTTTTTGGTTTATCGTCACCATAACCAAGGTTCTCTAGCTCATTTTCCGGTTCTTCTGTTTTTTCGTGGTAGTTTTCGGAAAATAAATCAGCGTCAGGGTGGTCGCCTAAATTCCAGTCATCAGTAGCGTAGGGATCATTTTGACCTGAGTGATCAGGTTCTTGTGTGCTCTCGAATTCTTGAAAAGGGTCAGGGCTTTCTTGGGCTGGGGGGGCGGCTTCTTCAACAATAGCTGTTTTAACAATGTGCTCGCTGGCATGAAAAACTTGATAGCAAGCTCCGCACCTAACGGCTCCACCAGCAATTTCAAGTTGTTGCTGGCTGAGGCGAAATGTTGTGGCGCAGTGGGGGCATTTTGTCAGCAATTGCTCAGACATAGGTGAAAGCTTCCAGGCGGTAAGGCTTGTTTGTTAAGGCGTAATATCTATCGGCTGCTGTTGGGCATAATTGTTACGCACAGCGGTTATGCCTAAATGTAGCTCTTTATGAGATTGATAGCACTAAAGTTGCGATAATCCCGCACGATTCTCACTCAACTTATTGATAAAACAAGCAGGAGGTCACAAAAAAGCTATTTTTTACTGTTGTTGTAGGCCTTGCCCTGATTTTCAGGGAAAAGCCAAGAGGGATTTGGGTGAGGGCTTGAGGGGGCTGAAGGTAGCGGTTAAGTATTGTTTATGAGCACTTCTTTCCGTTAATTCTTACCCAGTCTTCATCTTGAGTTGCTGGTAGTAGTGTGAATTCGGATTGATAATGAGATGCTACATCGGCGGCTTGTTTCGCAAGAATGCCGGACAAAGCAAGTAATCCGTGTTTGGTAATAAGTGATGTTAAGCGTGGTGCAAGGTCCATTAGTGGCCCTGCGAGTATGTTGGCTACCAATACATCTGCTTGTATGTCAGGCATTTTTTCAGGAGAGAAAACATGAATTTTGTCGGTGACGTTGTTTCGTTCTGCGTTCAATTGTGTGGCTTGTAATGCTTGTGGGTCATTGTCGACACAGTAAACCTTGGATGCACCGAGTAGCGCAGCTGCAATTGCAAGAATACCTGAGCCACAACCGTAATCGATGACAATTTTATCTTTTAAGTCCTGTTCGTCTAACCAGCGTAAGCATAGAGAGGTTGTTTGGTGAGTGCCAGTGCCGAATGCTAAACCTGGGTCTAATAGCATATTGACGGCATCGGCGTGAGGGGCTTCTAGCCAGCTAGGGACAACCCAAAGTCGCTTGCCAAAGCACATGGGTTTAAAGTTGTCCATCCACTCTCGAACCCAGTCTTTGTCTTCGAGTGCTTCGGTTTTGATTTGGGGGAATGGCGTGACGGATACAGAAGATTTTAATGCAGCGATTACTAGGTCGATATCAACGGTATCTTCAAAAAGGCCGATAACTCGGGTGTCTTCCCAGATGGGTGTTGTGCCTGGTGGTGGCTCGAACAAAGGTTGGTCAGCGTTGTCTAGTAATGTGACTGCGAGGGCACCCAATTCGATTAATAAATCATCAAATTGAGCAGCATCGCCACCGTTTGTTTGGATAATGAGTTGTAACCAGGCCATAAGATCTCTTCAAGATTAGGGTGTATTAATCAATACCCAAGATCTTTTCCAGATAATGAATATCAACACAGCCTTTTGCAAAGCCGGAATCCTTCATGATGACATCTCTGTGTAAGGGAATATTGGTATTAATTCCATCCACAACCATTTCATCCAAAGCATTGCGCATTCTTTGCATCGCAGTTTCGCGATCGTCTCCCCAAGTGATGAGTTTACCAATTAGGGAGTCGTAATAAGGCGGCACAGTGTAGCCTCGGTAAATGTGGCTGTCCATTCGTACGCCTAACCCACCGGGGATATGCCAATATTTAATTTTCCCAGGGCTTGGAATGAAGGTTTCAGGGTGTTCTGCGTTAATGCGGCACTCAATCGAGTGACCCTTAATTACAATCTCTTCTTGCTTGTAACGTAACGGGGTACCTGAAGCAATAAGTAGCTGTTCTTTTATAATGTCGACACCGGTGACCATTTCGCTGACGGGGTGTTCAACTTGTACGCGAGTGTTCATTTCAATAAAGAAGAACTGTTCATCCTCATAAAGAAATTCAAATGTTCCCGCGCCACGGTAGTTAATGGCTTTACAGGCGTCGGTGCAGCGTTCGCCAACTTCTTTGCGTAAGGCGTCCGGAATGCCCGGGGCGGGAGCTTCTTCTACCACTTTTTGATGGCGGCGTTGTAAGGAGCAATCGCGATCGCCTAAATAGATTGCATTGCCTTGGCCGTCCGACAGTATCTGGATTTCTACGTGGCGTGGCGTGCCTAAAAACTTTTCCATATAAACAGTATCATCGCCAAAGGCAGCTTTAGCTTCAGCTTTAGTGATAGCTACCAGTTTGAGTAATTCAGATTCGCTCTGAACAACTCGCATCCCACGACCGCCACCACCAGAGGCCGCTTTTACCATGATAGGGAATCCTATCTCTCGGCCTACTTTTAAGGTGTGGTTGTTGTCTTCGGTTATTGGTCCATTACTACCAGGGACAACGGGGACGCCAGACTTTTTCATTGCCTGAATAGCAGATACTTTGTTGCCCATTAGGCGGATTGTATCTGCTTCAGGGCCAATAAAGATAAAACCACTATCGGTGACACGTTCAGCAAAATCGGCATTTTCTGCTAAAAATCCGTAACCAGGGTGGATTGCATCAGCATCGGTGATTTCTGCTGCGCTGATAATGGCGGGGATGTTCAAATAGCTCTCAGCCGCTGGGGCTGGGCCAATACAAACCGCTTCATCGGCGAGTTTTACGTGCATAAGGTGTTCGTCGGCTTTTGAGTAAACTGCTACGGTTTTTATTCCCAGTTCTCGACAGGCTCGCAATATGCGCAGGGCTATCTCACCGCGGTTAGCGATTAGTACTTTTTCCAGCATCTTTTTGACCTATAAGTTCGGTGAAGGTTAAGCAGTGACGGTTAAGCAATCACAAATAGTGGTTGGTCAAACTCAACGGGGTCTGCGTTATCAACCATGATGGCTTGAATGACACCTGATACATCTGCTTCAATCTGATTCATCATTTTCATCGCTTCGATGATGCAGATGGTGTCGCCAGCTTTAACGGTTTGGCCCACTTCAGCAAAAGGTTTAGATTCTGGAGATGAAGAACGGTAGAAAGTACCCACCATTGGGGATGTTACTTTGTGGCCATTCGGGCCTTCTTCTACTGGGGCGGCGGCAGGTGCTGCTGCTGGGGCGGCGGCAGGTGCTGGAGCGGCAGCCATGGGAACTTGCGCATAAGGGGCAGCCGCAAACATTTGTTTTGCAGCGTTACTCGTGCGACTGATGCGAACAGATTCTTCGCCTTCTTTTATTTCAATTTCATCAATACCTGATTCTTCTAGTAGCTCAATGAGCTTCTTAACTTTACGAATATCCATGCGTAGCGCCTACTTTTAATATGTTAGTTTTTTTGTAATTGCAGTTGTGTCATCGCGGATTCCAGGGCAAATTCATAGCCCTGCGCACCTAAACCGGTAATCGTGCCTTTTGCCACATCCGAGAAGAAGGACTGATGGCGAAAGGTTTCTCTTTGGTACACATTGGAAAGGTGTACCTCAATAAAAGGAATGCTAACTGCGAGCAGAGCATCCCTAATGGCTATACTGGTGTGAGTAAAGGCTGCAGGGTTGATAATAATATAATCGACCTGCTGTTCACCGTATTGGTGGATTTTGTTAATGAGCTCAAATTCGGCATTGCTTTGAAAGCATTCGCACTGATGACCTTCAGTTACAGCAATGGTAATTAACCGTGCATTAATATCCTGTAATGTATCGTTGCCGTAATGTCCAGGTTCACGCTTACCTAACATGTTGAGATTAGGGCCGTGAAGAACGTTTATTTGAGCCATTGGGTTTTAGCCTTTATGTGTTGGAAATTATTATAGCGAGAGAGTTGTAGGGGATCTTCAGGTTTTAGCATAATCTTACAAATGGTTACAACATTTGGCGCCAGTACCTGGACGATGGGCGAAAATGGCGCCAACTTGTAACAGAGTGTGAGGGACTTAGTTAAAGATGGAACGTAGGTGCTTCAAAAACGTCCCTTCATCCTTATAAGCGTATATGCGGGCGTGTGTTAATTCTTGTCCCTTATTATCAAAGAATAAAATGGAGGGGGGGCCTTGGAGGTTAAAACGGTCAAGCAAGGCTTCCGCTTCATCATTATCGGTCAGGTCAATTTGCAGTAACTGGTGACTGTTAAGAAGGGCTATAGCCCCCGGATTTTTAAAGGCACCGTGTTCAAGTTCAATACAAGAAATACACCAGTCAGCATAATAATCAATCATAACTGGGTTACCGTTATCTTTTGCTGTCGCCAATGCTTGATCAAGAGAGTCAAGGCTACGGATGCGGGTAAAGGCTAAGCCGGGCCGCTCGGTACCTGAGTCGGTTGCATTTTGATTGCTAAACCCTGAAGAAGCAGGGGCAAATATGTTTGCACCAGAAAGAATTATTGCTACTGCCAGTGCGGCAAAACTAAGGCCAATACCTTTAAATAACTGTGATTTGGGCGAAGTTGATGGTTGGAAGGCTCCAAGATATACCGCAGCAATCATTGCGCATACGCCCCAGAAAACAAGAACAAGGGGTTCAGGCATTAGGTGTTTTACTAACCACAATGCGACCGCAAGTAAGCCAACACCAAATAAACCTTTGATGCTGTCCATCCAGCCCCCGGCTTTAGGGAGCATGTTGCCGCCCGTTGTGCCAATGACCAATAAGGGAGCACCCATACCTAAGCCTAAAGCCATTAATGAAATACCACCCAGTACACCGTCACCAGTATTGCCGATATAAATTAATGCGCCAGCAAGAGGAGCAGAAACACAGGGAGACACCACTAGTGCGGATAAGGCCCCCATTACCGCGACGCCCGCTAGGGTGCCTCCTTTTTGTTTGTTGCTGATATCGTTGAGACGATTTTGAATCGCAGAAGGTAACTGCAACTCATAAAATCCAAACATGGATAGTGAAAGTACAATAAATACACCGGCAAAGGTAAATAATACTGTGGGGTCTTGCATGTACAGTTGCAGCTTGCTTCCGGTTTTTCCTGCAATAACACCTGCTATTGCATAGGTGCTAGCCATACCAAGGACATAAGCTAATGAAAGGAGGAAAGCTTTTTGACGGCTAATATTCTCACCTTGGCCAACAATAATGCCAGAAAGGATAGGAATCATTGGTAGTACACACGGAGTGAAGGTTAACCCCAAACCTAATACAAAGAAAATGCCGATAATTGCCAGCAGACTACTTTCATCTAAAATCGCTGCAAGTCCTTGTGCAGATGACGTGTCTTGCTGGGTGGAAGCCGGTGTTTTTGTTAATGGCTCTGGCGAAAGTATGGCAGGGGCGGTTTGTTTCGTGCTGTTAGACGTGCCTTCTGCACCATTGACCTTATTTAACGGAAAGTACATTGATGTTTTTTGTGGGATATAGCATAGCCCTTTATCCGCACAACCTTGGTATCCCACTTGTACCTCAATACTGCCAGAGGTTGGTGAAATAACAGGAATACTAATATCCACTTCATGATAATAAGCAGTCACTTTCCCAAATGTAGGGTCTTGTTTCTCTTTTCCTTTTTGCAGAATAACCGGCTTACCTAATACTGCGTCTTCGGGGGTAAGTGCTTTGAATTTGAAGCGGTGTTGATAAAGGTAGTAATCATCAGCAATAACCCAGTGGAATTTTAGTACATTGCCTTGGGAATCACTATCAACAGTACTGTCTACTTTAAATGCTTCACTTGCGGGCAAAAACTCTTGTTCGTTTGAGTCACTAAATGCATTGTTGCTTACATTGCTGTTTGGGTTAAATAAACTGCCGAATTCTGCGTGGGTGTTGAATGAAATTGTTTGTAAAAACAATAGGATAAGCGTTGTGTTTAAGGTTTTCAAAAAAAGCTCCGGCAGCCATGAGTGCTTATATTAGCCGTGTTTGCAGGCAATGTAGGCGAATAATGTAGGCGAATAATGTAGATGAATAGTGTAGATGAATTGAATGTGTATAGTGTGATCAGAGATCACAAATCCAGCAAAGGGGTATGGGCCTATGCGTTGGACAGCTGCTATAGTAAATAGATCCGCTATGTGGCTTCATACTTCATGATGCTGCCCCATAGTGCAATCCCGGAATATAGCCCACAATTCGCAGTTGGTTTAATTGAAACATGCACTCATGTTAATGAGATCATGCGGGCCATCCAGTGCCGCAGTATTACATATTTTACACCACAGTATGTTAGTGATTGTGCTGTGGTTGGTCGTGTGTGGAGCTAACGCGACTGCTCAGCAGGCTTTGGAACCCGAAGGTTGGACAATTGATACGGCAACATTGGATCATTTTCAACGCCAATACGGAGATGTCGCCGCACAACGAATTTTATCTTGGCAGTACCTTTTAGACCACCTGCAAGGTAAGCCTGAAGAGGTTGTGCTGGATGAGGTGAACCGTTTTTTTAATCAGGTACGTTTTTTGGGGGATGTTGATCACTGGAATAAAATGGATTATTGGGCGACTCCCCTAGAGTTACTCGCAACCAACGGGGGTGATTGTGAAGATTTTGCGATTGCTAAATATTTTTCGCTTAAATGGCTAGGAGTGCCGGTTGAGAAAATGCGGCTTACCTATGTCAAAGCAGTGGAATTAAATCAAGCACATATGGTGCTGACCTATTATGCTTCATTAGGCCAGGAACCAATGGTGTTGGATAACTTAGTGAATGATATTTTACCTGCGTCTCAGAGGTCTGACTTGGTGCCGGTATACAGCTTCAATGGTGATGGTCTGTGGAAAGCCAAGCTAACCGGAGATGATTCTCGGTTGGGTGATGCAGATGACATCATTCTCTGGAAAGAGCTCAGGGCGCGAATAGAGCATGAATAGAGCAAAGCATCCAATAAGAATATGCACCTGATAATAGTTTGAACTATAAAAACAAAAGTATAAAAAATCAAAAACCATAGAAAATATTAGAAACGCTTAATGAGGGGATAATACGTGACACTGCAACGACAACTACTCATATTGCTATCGCTATTGTTGACGGGGCTATTGGTAGGTATTTTGGCCTTAACTATCAGCAATTCGCGGCATTACTTTCAACAACAATTGCATACTCATGCCCAGGATACCGCAACATCGTTAAGTTTGTCGTTGCAGTCTGGGTTGGGTACAAAAGATATGGCCTTAGTTGATTCTATGGTGGATGCGATTTTTGATCGCGGTTATTACCGAGATTTAAGTATTCAGGATGCCGATGGCAGTCTTGTTTTATCTCGGCATATGGAGCCGCCTCCCCATCGAGTGCCATCCTGGTTCATTAACTGGTTGTCGTTAAAGCCATTGCCGGGTGTGGCAGAGGTTACCTATGATTGGAAGATTATAGGTAAGTTACGGATATTAAGTGACACCGATGGTGCATATCGAGAGCTATGGACAGGCGCAAAGCAAGCATTTTACTTATTTCTGAGCGCAGGTGTGGTGAGCTGGTTGGTTTTGTTGGTGACATTGCGTAAGTTATTCCGTCCATTAGTGGAGTTAGAGCAGCAAGCATTGGCGATTTGCCATAAGGACTTTTCATCTCAGCAGCCATTACCAAAAACCCGAGAATTACGCAGAGTTGTTCAAGCGATGAATCGGATGACAAAACAACTCAAGGTTTTATTTGATGAACAGGTTGCTCAAATAGAGCAGGTGAGAAATCAAGCGTATGTTGATTCTGTTTCTGGGTTAGGAAATGGCCGGTTCTTTAATGCACAATTACAAGCTCGTATACATTCCCCTGAAGAACCCTATGTGGGAGGGCTTGCACGTATGCAAGTGAAAGGGATGTTGTCCTATAACGAACGTGTTGGTCGTGATGATGGCAATAGGGTATTAATGCGAGTGGGTAAAATTTGGCAAAAAGCGATGGATGATGTCGAAGGTTCGTGTGTTGCCAGGGTTTCTGGAGCACGCTTTGCTGCATTGCTGCCTCATGTGGAGCGTGATGTGGCTGAATTGATCGTAGAGCAGGCCCTTAACGATATTCGGGCATTGGATGGCGTTTGCCAAGGGGGCAGTGGCCTAGAAATTTATGGAGGTATGAGTTTTTGCCACATAGGGGAAGATGCTAGATTAATGGAGGCTCAAGCAGATATAGCCTTACAAAAAGCACAAAATATTAAAGGGGGTAATTTTGAACTCTTTAATGAAGAGGTTCATGGTGACCCGCTGTCTCCCAAGTTAGCTCAAGTTGAGAATTGGGATGAGTTTCTAAGTGATGTTATTGATAGAAAATGTGTAGAGTTTCATTATCAACCTGTACTTTCCTGCGTGGATCAAAGCTTGATGCATTATGAGGCGTTGGCGAGGATACGAGTTGATGGTGAGTTATTAAATGCGGGCATTTTCATACCGCTTGTTGAGCGGTTTGATCTTGAGGAGGCATTTGATAAGTTAACGGTATCTACGTTGATTCAGCGGCTGACAGGTTTGGATGCGAATAAACGTGCTGCGATTGCGATCAATTTATCATCACACTCTGTTCGTAATGAAGCGTTTATTGATTGGTTGGTTGATAGGGTCTCTACCCATCACAGTATAGCACCGTATTTGATCTTCGAAGTCCCCGAATTAACGGTAAGAACGGCCCATGGTAAGTTAAAACGTTTAGCCGAGGGGTTAAAAAAGGTCGGTGCCAAACTATCCATTGATCACTTTGGTACTACGAATAGTAGCTTTGGCTATTTAAGCGGTTTGCCGTTGTATTCCATCAAGGTTGACCATAGTTATATTAGAGATATTCAAGACAATTTGGATCATCAGTTTTTCGTGCAGTCCTTGGTGCGTATTGCCCATAGCCGTAATATCTTGCTGACAGCAGAAATGGTAGAGCATCAGGCGCAATGGGATTTGCTAAGAAGCTTCCAATTAGATGGTGCACAGGGTTATTATCTGGGGGAACCAAGATCACCTGATCTTGCTGCGTAGCTAAAAATGTTGCGCGGAAATCGAATCCTATTATAGGGGAAGGATACATGGTTGACAGTAATTCGTCGGGTGTTGCGGCGAAAGGTATTGGCGCAGCAATTGTTATTTTGCTGGTATTAATATGTGGCGTTGGCATCTATTGGAGTGATGAACCCAATGTGTGGGATGTTAAAGCTGCGCTAGAGAAACAAACACCTGCAGGTAATGAGAAAGCGGTAACAGGGGCAGCAACAGCATTAACGATTATCCAGTTAACAGAGGTATTGTTAAATAAGCCAGGCGGCTATATCACTAATGACGTCATGCCTCCGGGACTGTTTATGGATAATATGCCAAATTGGGAGTTTGGCGTGTTGGTTCAGTTGCGAGATATGTCTCGTGCATTACGTAAAGATTTTGCGCGATCACAATCAACCTCAGCAGAAGATGGTGATCTGGCAAAAGCAGAACCGCAATTGCATTTCAATAATGATAAGTTTTGGTTACCTTCTACAGAAGGAGAGTACAAAACGGCATTAAAATACTTGAAACGTTATCAGGCTCGATTGGCTGACCCAACGAATGCTCAAGCACAGTTTTTTGCTCGAGCAGATAACTTGAGAAGTTGGCTGGCGGATGTTGAGACTCGACTGGGCAGTTTATCTCAGCGGTTGAGCGTGAGCGTCGGCAAGGAGCAACTTAATATCGATTTAGCGGGCGACTCAGCAGCGCAGCGGTCTACCGGAGTGCCTTCTGAGCAAACGGTTAAGACAGGTTTCTTTGAGTTGGATGATATTTTCTATGAAGCAAGAGGTAATGCCTTTGCACTGGTCCATTTACTGAAAGCGATAGAGATAGATTTTCACGATGTGCTGCAGAAAAAGAATGCGCTAGTGAGTGTTCGGCAGATTATTCGTGAGTTGGAAGCCACCCAGGAGTCCATTGGAAGTCCGATGATATTAAATGGTGATGGTTTTGGAATGTTGGCAAATCACTCATTGGTGATGGCAAATTATATTTCACG
>CAJXZM010000156.1 GCA_913063125.1 uncultured Gammaproteobacteria bacterium
CATATGATTAATTACTCCAATAGCAAAAGGTTTTCTTGGCTATAATGAAAGTTCACTCGATTCTTTAGGTTTGGAACTATTATATGAATATCAGAGAAGTTGACCCCAATGATTTTCTTACTTTCTCAAAAGAAAAACCGCCACATTCAATTATTGAGCAAAGTTTGATAGAAATGGGCGGTAGTGGGAATAAAGGCATTGAATACAAAACTGAGGTATTAAAAGCTGCCGGTTGGAATCATGGAAAGCTAACATCTTATGGCACCCACTCAAAGAAGGCTGCAGATGCATTTAACAAAGTAAGAGAAGCATTGAGCAACACTAGTGACCCTAAAGAGGTGTTAGAACAAGTCGCGCATTAACTCGCGCTTAAAGCTGATGGTGGGCATAAAGACTGATTAGCCCACCTATGGTTCCGCATTATTCTCTTAAAGAAACTAAGGGTTGCTTTCAAAATACTCGTCATATTTTTTTTGTGCTTGCTCACCGAATAGAATGTAGCAAGCTTCCATCAGGCCTTTTGAATCTTTAAGCTCACTTCGACGGACAACCAGTGATATCTTAGAACGTCTACGTAAAAAATCCTCAAGTTTAGTAATCATCTCTCGATTTGCCGCCTGTTCTATTTCACATCGAGTGTACTCTGCGTTTTCAATGAGCAGTGTAGCGTCGCCTGGGTCATTCCTTATGTTCTCTAGTAAGCTAATCGCATTAGAACCGTAACGTCGCCATAGTCGTGTTGTTAATGGTTCTGATGAGGATGGGTCTGTTAGTCCGTCTAAAGCCATCAATTTAGCTTGGTGCATGTATTCGTCTTTTACAGCGTCGTGTGGCTCCCCATACCACTTTCGTGTTGGGAAGGGTATACGTATCCCCATTTTGCCCAGTTTTGCTACAACCTCATCACCAACGTTTAGGCAATCTGTTAATTTACCCCCAAAAACACTTAAATGTTTAGTCTTGTTATTGACGTCGATTGCATGTTTTCTTGAAAGCTTTACCCAATCAGCTTTTCCGCCAATACCCTCTATAGCGAGAGGACGAACGCCACAGCGTTCAGATATGATACTGTTAAGCGTTAGTGGGGCGGTCAAATTTAGTAACGTGTTGGCATTGTCCAACACAAATTGCCGATCTTCATCAGTTACTTCTACTTCGGGGGTTTCTACTTGTGTATCTGTAGTTCCTATGCACGTTTTCGGCCCCATTGGAATTACGAAAAATAACCTGCCGTCACTGGCAAAAAAAGTAAGAACACGTTTGCTGTCCGTTATGCGATCAACGATAAGGTGGATGCCTTTGGAGAATACATGGTGATGAGTAGTGGTTTGTTCGGTCAATGAATTGTGATTATCTACATAAGGGCCGCAGGCATTGATTAGCGCTTTGGCGCGGATGTTCATTGTTTTACCTGTTATTGTGTCTCTAGCATCAACAACCCAGTGATCTCCTTCCCTTTTAGCACCTGTTGATTCTACATAATTTGCTGCTATGCAACCAAAGTTTAAACTTGTACGTATGAAATTAAACACAAAACGTGCGTCATTGTCGTACAGATAACAATCCGAGTACTCAAATCCCGCTTTCGCACTACTGGTGTTCACTACACCTTCTTCTGCATTAATTTTTGCGGTGGTTAGGTAGCGGGGTGGTTCTGTCAAAAAACGGCCTATCAACCAATAAAATACGGTGCCTAAGAAAACAAAAAACACAGGCATTCGAAACCCTTTCTGAATTGTGGTAAAAAAGCGAATCTCTTGTACCGTTGAAGGGTAGTGTTTCATCAGGTGGTTACGGCTTTTACAGAGTTTATTCACCAAGAAGAATTCCAAATTCTCCATGTATTTGATGCCTCCCCACGCCAAGTTTGAGGAATTCGAACTTGTACATCCTGCAAAGTCACCTTTATCAATTAGGGCCACTTTAACACCTTTTGCTGCTAGTGCTGCCGCAGACACCGCACCGTTAATTCCGCCTCCAAGTATAAGAACGTCATAATCTTCACTGGAAAGCTTTTGAATATTGGTTTCTCGTAGTTTCACAGGTGCGTTTCTCAGTAGTTTCTTTAGTAGTAACAATACTATAGAAGACTTTCCTCTTGATGTACTCATGTCACAGGGAGGTTTATGTGTTGAATTGACGAAAACAGACTGCATCTATATAGTGCAGTCTGTTTTCTAACCCTGAACACGAGTGTTTTTATTCAGGTACCGTATAACTAACTAGATTAAGATTATGCTTACTGACCCTTCGGTGTTAACGGACCCAACGCCACCTAATTGGGGCTCCATAGATCTACCTGCTTCCTGGCCGGATGATCTTGAGCTTAATACCTTTCCTGATTTACGCTTTTTGTTGTCTAGGGTGTTTGGGGCTAGAACACGAGTTGAACTACCTGAAGGTATGCCTGGTAGAGACCTTGTGCCCAAATATATGTTGCAGGAATTTCATAACCTCCCTAATGGATACTATTCAGACAGCTTAACCCGGGGTTATGTTCGGACATTTGATACTATAATGTTAGGTGCGATGACGAATGCAAGGGATATGGTTGCAAATACACTTAAAGGTGTTGATTCAGCCATTGATGTTGGTTGTGGCGGAGGTCGTGTAGCGAAGGCAATGGTAGAGCAAGGAATAGGGGACATTTGGGGACTAGACCCTTCTCCCTATTTGTTAAAACAAGCTTCTGATGAGGTACCTAAGGTTAAGTTTATCCAAGGAGCAGCTGAAAACATCCCCTTTCCCGACCAAAGATTTGGAGGTATTGGCATCTGCTTTTTGCTACATGAAATACCTCCGAAACATGCCTCTACGGCACTTAAAGAGTTTCATCGAGTACTCGAGCCAGGTGGGCTAATCTCTATCGCAGAGCCTTCTCCCGTTCAAATGCAAGACAGTAGTTTTTCATTATTCCGGAAATACGGTTGGAAAGGCCCTTATTTTAAGCTTTTAGCGCGTTTTGTGTATGAACCTTTTGTAGAAGCCTGGCATAAACGAGATCTACAAAAGTGGTTTGAAGAGCATGGGTTTGAGTTAATTGACGATAATGTCGGAATGCCACTTCGGCATATCGTCGCAAGGAAGCTATAATGACGGGCTAGTCGTATCTAATGTAAGGAATTATTAATGCCCTCAAGTAATAGCAATTCACCTATAAGCACAGCTGCTTCACATTTAATCAATTACAAGTCACTTGGTAAGCAAGCCCCAAAATTGTTGCGCCCTATAAAAGGGCTTAAGAATGGGCTTTTGTTCGCCTCAAAAATGCGTAGCAAGAACCATCTCAATTATGCTTGTGCGGTAGAGCATGCAGCAGCTCTCTACCCAGATAATACGTTAATTAAATACAACGATGAGCGGGTTAGCTATCGCGAATTTAATCAGCGGGCAAACCAAATTGCTCATTACCTTATATCCCTAGGCATACAGCAAGGCGATGTGGTTGCACTGTTTATGGAAAACAGACCTGACTACCTTTGTTGTATGGCGGCTATTACCAAAACGGGCGGGATCGCCGCATTAATAAACAATTCACAAGCTGGGAAGATTTTAACGCATTCCCTAACGCTGGTCTCTGCTAAAGCCATTATTGCTGGTGAAGAGGTGATTGCTGCATTTGATGCTGTTAAAGGTGATGCATCAACGATTAAAAGTCGTTTGGTAATGCCTGATGAGGGTGGGCAGTGGATAAAAGATAATTCAAAATTAGTATCCGGCAACAATTCTAAATCTATGGATGCTAGTTTATACTTTAACCTTGATGAAAAGCTGAACGATTTTTCTACAAAAAACCCAGAGCAAGTTAAAAGCATCACCCCAGATTCACCCTGTTTATATGTCTATACTTCGGGAACAACGGGGCTGCCGAAAGCATCAATTCAGAAACATAAAAAAATCATGGGGATATATTTGGGCCTTGGAATGGTAATGGGACGAATAGAGAGCAATGAAACCATGTATTCATGCTTACCCCTTTATCACGCCACCGCATTGTATCTTTGTTGGTTACCCGCGTTAGCAAATGGTGGTTCAATTGCTTTGCGTAGAAAATTCAGTGCCTCTGCTTTTTGGGATGATATACGAAAATACGATGCAACTGCTTTTGGGTATGTTGGGGAGTTGTGCCGATATTTGATAAATCAACCTGCAACCAACTTGGATACTCAGCATAACGTTAAAATGGTTACGGGTAATGGATTGCGTCCCGACTTATGGGACGAATTCAAAAATAGGTTTGGAATTGATGAAGTCAGAGAGTTTTACGGTGCAAGTGAAGGTAATATTGTTTGTTATAACCTACTGAATCAAGATAAAACAATTGGTATGACCATTGGCTCATATGCCACCGTAGTATTCGATAACGAAGCTGAATTGCCGATAAAAGATAGCAATGGATATTTAGTTAAAGCAAAACTAGGTGAGCCAGGTTTATTGCTAGGTCGTATCACAAAGGTTACTCCTTTTGATGGTTACACAGATCCTAGTAAAAATAATGGCAAAGTGTTCAATAACGTTTTTAAAGAAGGCGACTCTTGGTTTAATACTGGCGATATTGTAAAAGATATTGGATTCCGACACTTGCAATTTGTCGACCGAACAGGGGATACCTATCGGTGGAAAGGGGAGAACGTATCTACCACTGAAGTTGAAATGATAGTTAATCAGCACCCGGCTATTGCGGAATCTATTGCTTACGGCGTAGAAATACCGAATACCAATGGTCGAGCGGGAATGGTCGCAATCACATTAAAAGACGGCTCCCAAGAGTTTGACATGCAGGGTTTTTACGATCATTTGAAACAAGAGCTTCCCTCCTATGCCTTACCAGTTTTCGTTCGAATGTTAAGTAGTGTTGATGCAACAGGTACCTTTAAGTATCAAAGAACGCTGCTCAAGAAGGACTCTTTTCGACTCAATGATAGTGCTTATATAGCATTGCCGGGAAATAATACTTATGAGGCTGTTACCGAGAATGTCATCAAAGCCGTAGATGCTGGAAAGTATCGGTTTTAGCTGGCATTACTGAAAACAACACATAGAAAGCGAAAAAACCGAATCACAAAATGGTTCGGGGTTTTCGTTTATGAATCTATTGAGCGTAAGGTACACTTACAGGAATCTCTATGCGTTTTTTAAGGTTCTCGTTATCAAGTTGTTTTTATACGCGCGCCGCACCAAGACTTATACGAAATATCAAAGAAACATAAAATTATGGCTAAGTATCCAAATAAAAAATCTCAAAAAAATGATGCTGTATCAGAACAAACAAAAGAAGAAGCGCTTCAAATAGCTAAAGGTATACAAAAACCAGGACAGACTAAAGAACAAACGAAGCTAATTGCTCAAGGCATCCAAAAAGGGATTAGCCAATACAAAAAGCAGTATAAAGCAAAGGTACGTGCACTCGACAAAGCCAGTAAGAAACCCAAACAAGAGGAATATGTTGTCGATGTAATTGAGGCTCAATCAGCATCGAAAATGCCAATTATAACTCCATGGGTTTTATTAATTATTTCTTGGTGTGCATTTGCGTCCTATTGCTTTTCCGGATAAATAACAAACATTAACAGGGAAGATTAGCTCCAATGAAAATATTACTAGGATGGTATCTGTTTATTTGTTTTTTTATGTGTAGTTTCAGTGCTATAGCTGTAAATGAACAGTCGCCAGTAAAGGTACAAGCGAAACAAGCATTTCGGAATGCAGTTGATTCAAATAGTGTTGAAGTGATTAACACATTTATCAAAGAATATAAATATACAGGTTGGGAGCTTAAGGCGGTATATTACAGAGATAAGGCTGCATTAGATGCCGCAAAACGTTCTGCAACTGTAGAATCTTTAAATGTTTTTCTTAAGTCATATCCTCATAGTGATTGGTATAATCAAGGGGTTTATTATAGAGATAAATCTGCGTACGGTGTAGCTAAAATGCTTAACACTTTACCAGGTTATGATGAGTTTTTAAAAAAGTATCCTAGCAGTCGCTGGAATAAAAATGTCGTTGCGCTACGAAAAAAACTGTTAACCAAGAAACCCAAAAAACATTCCTTACCTCTTACTCCCCAGCAAAGAACAATCAACGCCTTAAATATCTATGCGGAAATCGAAGCTAAGAAGAAAAAAAAGGAAAAGATAAAGGCTAAGCAAGAAAAAAAGAAACTCGCCAAAAAACGTCAATGTTACAAGTTAAAAGACAAATTAAGGAGATATAGCGAGAGAAAAATTTGGTATAACCTGGATGAAAAAGGAGAACGAGCCTATCTCACCCAGGAAGATGTAGTGAAAGCAAAAAAGCGTGCTTCATTGAAATATCAAGAAAAGTGTTTAACCTAACGGTAAGAATACATTTTCAACCAACGGATGGAGGAGTGGTGCGTGGAATCCAGTTCCACCATTCGTGGTCGCCTTCCTCTTTATTCTCTTGAGTACGATGGATATCCCAAGTAACGAGGAAGTCTGGGTTTTCAATTAAAATATTGCCAGCTTCATCTCTATAAGTGCCACTGGGAGCATTAAACCAAGGCGAGAGAGAAGATGGCAGCACAAATACAGAAGGGGTATCAGCGTTATCCTTAACAATTAATGAGACCGTAATACCATTTTCTTCGTCGGCTGTTGCAACGTGACCCGCTAGCATTGATTGTTGTAATACTTGATCGTTGCCATCAAAGTAACTTAATCCTATGACACAGGATTTATTGATAATATCGTTCAATTCCATAAAAAAACCAGGGTTATATGATGTGTATTTTGAATTATCGAATCATAACACACCCGAAACATTGGTTCATTTTTAGATAAACAATAACGTTTTCGATACCCATTTTTCAAGTCGCACAGTTAATAACTTAGTAACGGAAGACCAGGTGCTATCGCATTGTCTTTTTTATCAATAATGGCTTTAACGATGTCTTTTACCGCCTTGTTAGCATTTATCACAAAAGGCTTCTTTTCCATGCCTTCCGCAATATTAAACCCGCCCAACAATCTCGCACGTTTTGAGTGCCATTATCAATGGCAAAAACACATTGCCTAGTTAAACTCATAACGATCTGTGGGAGCTCTTTTGCGACGTTTATTTACTCTTTTATTAACGACTTTTTATGGGATAAGCTTTCCAGGGTTCATTCGTCCATCGGGATCAAACATACCACATAGTTCTTTGATCGCTTTAATGCCAAGCTCACCTTTTTCAGCTTCCAGGTAAGGAGCGTGGTCCTTTCCAACACCATGTTGGTGGCTTATAGTTCCACCGCTACTAACAATTGCTTCTGCTCCCGCTGCTTTAAGTTTCTCCCATCGCTTCATTGTGGTGGGATAATCAGAGCCAGCACGGAATACGTACGTGGTATAAACACTGCAGCCTTGTCCATAGAAATGCGACAAATGTGTGAAAACATGTACGGTCTCATTCTCATCGTTTAATGAATTCGCGATGCCTTTCTCCATGTTTTTAACAGCATCCGGTACGCTTGACCAGTCAAGGCAGGTTTCCATTGTGTCCACGATTACACCCACGTCCCATAGGCCGTGACGTAAATATGGCGTTCGAAACCGGCTGTGTTCCCAGCGCTTTCCAAGCAACGGGCCTGTATAAACCCCAGAATATTTACTCACGATGCTGCGGGTTAGCTTTAGTGCAAATTTACACTGACCTTTACTTCCGGTAGTCCCGAAAGTGAACATGGTTTTACCTTCGCTCGTACCTCGAAAGCTTAGGTATTTCTCTAATAGACCCACCATCGTTTCGTAACCTGCGAGTTTAAGGTGGGTTTCTGTTTCTGTGGGGTTACTTAAGCGCATCATAGACAGCTGAATGCCGTTTTGAACTATCTCTCGTGTTGCATCCATGCCTGATTGCCAACTTGGAAAAAAAACTACGTGAAAACTTTCATGTTCTGCTACAGGAGTAATTCGTACCCGCACTTCGGTGATGATGCCCATTCTTCCTTCACTACCCATAAACATTTCTCGAATGTCCGGGCCTGCTGACGAAGCAGGGAAGGTTGGGATGTTCATTGTGCCCTGTAGTGTTTCAATCACCCCCCCAGCGAACATTTTTTCAATTCGACCGTAACGCAATGATTGCTGACCACTAGAGCGACTTGCTACCCAGCCGCCAATAGTCGAAAGTTCCCAGGATTGGGGGTAATGCCCAAGCGTGTAACCTTCAGCCGCTAATTGAGCTTCAATATCGGGCCCCAAGGTGCCGGCACCGAATGTCGCAATTTGACTTTTCTTATCTAACGCCATCAATTTGTTCATGCGTTCTAAAGAAATAGTCAACACCGGGCTTTTTCCTTCCTCCGGTGTGATATGACCACAAACGGATGTTCCACCTCCATAGGGAATAACGACAATATCATGCTTCTGTGCAAACTGAAGTAAATCCTTTACTTCAGTACTTGTTGTCGGATAACCGACTCCATCTGGGAATGTACCAAATTCACCACTACGCATTGCTAGCCAGTCAGGTATGCTCTGGCCACGACTATGACGGAGACGGTCCTCAGCGTCTATGCTAATTAGGCTATGCTCTGGCAAGCGAGACGGAGGTACTTTTACAATAACTTCCTCAAGAGTTGCATCGGGCAATGCGTTTGATTTACCTAATTTGCCCTCCATGAATTTTCTTGATGAGTCGCTTAGCTCAAAATCAAAATTGTTTTTCTCGTCACCCCAGCCATTCCAACGCTTCATAGTCACCTCATTAGCAAATTTTGTGTTGTTACATATAGATAGCAACATGGTAGTGGGGATGACCGATTCATGTAATGAGACAAAAGACGTATTAACTGATTATTACGGACATATTTATAGCATTACCGTTAAAAACAAGAAAAACATGGCCTTTTGAATATGTTATCTAAAGTCTAAGTTTTATGGTTTAATCCTACTAGTTACTGATAATTAAGGACATTTGTTTCACTAATGAGTCTTCTGGATATAGCCACAATCAAGCAACAGCAATCGATTATCGGTGTTTCTCTGTTAGTCAAACTAATAGAGGACTACGGTATTGACCCTTTGCCTATTCTGACGTTCGCTGCGATTGACCCAGAGATACTAAAAGACCCCAAGGCAACGATATCCAGGTTACAAGATGTACAGTTTTCAACCGCAATGCTTGCGAAGATAAATGATCCAGACATTGGTTTTAACGCGGGGCAGTGCTACCGCATCAGTGCATTCGGCGCATTAGGGTTGGCTGCAGCATCTAGTGCAAAGGTGGAGGATGCTATAGAATTTTTTCTACGATATATTCAATTATCCTATACTCATTTTGACGTCTCATTTTTTAAAGCGACCGGAAAAGCGGTACTACGGTTCAAAGATCGTTTTGAGCTTGGTCCATTGAAAACATTTTATATCGAAAGGGATTTCTCTTTTGTTGTTATTTCAACCCGGGATATGTTCCCAAGGTCATTGGCAGATCAAAAATTTAAAAAAATTCATTTTGATTTTGAATGTCCTACAACAGTAGAACGTTATGAGGCTTTGTATGAGTGCCCAGTGGAGTTTTCGATGCCACATAATCAGATCATTTTTGATGAAGGGTACCTTGTACGTCCATTACCTCAGGCGAATCCACTTACTCACCAATTGCTTGAAGAGCAGTGTGAAACACAAAAAGTAGAAACGATTGGTCCTGAAGGTTATTCTGAAAAAATTCAGTATTTGATCCGAAATAGTGATGGTGTTATTCCCAACCTGGATGATATTGCTTCGCATCTGAATACAACATCCCGGACTGTTAGGCGTAAATTAAAAGCAGAAGGTTGCGGTTTTCAGGGGCTGCTCACTGAAGAACTCAGTCGAAAAGCAGTTTTTTTTCTTGAAACAACCAATTTAACGATAGAACAAATATCATTTCGCTTAGGGTATAGTGAGTCTGCTAGTTTTATACATGCATTTAGACGTTGGACAGGGAAAGCCCCCAAAGCGTATCGAAGCTAAGATGACATTACGACTGGCGTTTAACGATAGCGTATTATTTATCTTCCTTTCTAAAGGCGCTGGGTAATATATCCACACCGACTTTTTTTCCCAATGCATAGATTGCAGGGAGTGTGATTACACTGCCTGGAACAATTGACATAATCAGGATAGCTGCCATGCGATGAACATCTTTAAGCTGCTCAATAGCCCCTTTTAATTCGTTATTAGTCGGTTGCCTACCATTAGGTAAATGCTGTGTTAACAAGCTGGAGAAGGTCCCCATCATTTCCTTTGTCTCGATCCGCTCTTGATTGAGCTTTGCTATCGTGCTTTCAAAGCGTTCGAGAAAGGCGTCGTGCTTATCGTTGAGCTTCTTCATTGATGATTTTACCGTTTGGATAGCTACTGTTATTGTAACCATGATACCGATGGAGTAGTTGTCTATGCAACAACAAGTAGCAAATTATCATGCCGATAACCTATATTTATAGAGAACGTTTTCCGTTTTTACTTGAGATTTTTACTATGACCCACACTGTGATCATGCCATTGCCATCTCGTGACTTCGACCCAACTGAAGTATCCATTCCTTGGAAAATGCTTAAGGATGCTGGTTTCAATGTTGAATTCTCGACCGTCGACGGAAAGAGGGGTTACTGTGATCCTGTTATGATAACAGGGGAGGGGCTCGATCCTTGGGGATGGATTCCAGGCTTAAAGAAATTTCGTTTGATCGGTTTGTTACTCAGAGGTGATAGATCATCTAGAAATGCTTATCAAGAGTTAGAACGAGACAAGAACTTTCTTAACCCTAAACGATACGATGAGCTAAAGGTTACTGATTTCGAAGGCATGTCCCTTGCTGGAGGCCATGCAGCGGGTATTAAACAATACCTTGAGGATAAAACTTTACAGTGTTTTGTGGCAGATTTTTTTGAAATACTGGATGATTCAGGGCAACACAAGCCAATTTCAGCAATCTGTCATGGAGTGGTGCTTGCGGCCAGGTCTACGTCTCCCACATTGAATCAATCAGTTCTATTTGGAAAAAAGACAACTGCCTTGACATGGCGTCTTGAGAAATCAGCGTGGGATCTCACAAAGAATTTCGCTCGATTTTGGGATCCAAATTACTATCGCACCTATATGGAAACAAAAGATGAACCCGTAGGTTATTGGAGCGTGGAAAGTGAGGTTAAACGCGCATTAAGGGATGATTCCGATTTCCTAGATGTTCCAAAGAAAACGAAATGGCATTTTTTGAAGGCTTCAGGTTTATTTCGAGACTCGATTGATGATGATAGGGTTTCTTGGGTTGTCACTGACGGGAACTACATTTCAGCCAGGTGGCCTGGCGATGCCCATGCGATGGCTAGGGAGTTGATCTCGAAGCTTAACCATACCGAATAATCATCTCGCTTGAGTTATGTGAATTACACATAAAGTTCAATCATTTAGCTAATCCAAAGTAGGGGGTTGGGCTGTTGTGGTTGAGCCGATGACTTATAAACTACCCAGTGACCAACAGCTGACCTATACTGGCTAAAGATTATATTAACCGGAACTGTTACTATATTGAGATTAGTATTGTTTTTAGCATTAACCCTAATGGCTTCATTTGGGGCGAATGCAGAGAATGTCATCTTTGACGAAACCACTGTTATCTCTGATGTTCAAGGGATTCAATATATTCGCGATCCTGAACACCTATATTCTATAGATAGTTTTTCTACTGCTACACGACCTGAGACCCTTTCTGAATGGAATGCTATTCAGGGCTCCAACATCAACTTTCTGTACGACAAGTCCACATATTGGTTTAAATTCCATCTCAGAAGCAAACTTTCAAAGAGACAGCGCTGGGTTCTCGATATCAATTGGCCATTCATAGACCGAATGAATTGGTTCATTGTTGACATCAATGGAAACCTTATTAAGGAGGTAAATATTGGTGACAAATCTGCAAACCCCTTCAATGGTGGAACCAGCCGTTTACACCAATTCGACTTCGATCTTGGTCAAAATCAGGATTTAACATTTTTGTTACAAGTAAAAACATCAAGCTCAATAATATTACCTATTCGCATATCCCGGTCAGATATTCAATACGTCAATGAACAACGAAACCAAGCAGGTTACGGATTGTTTTTTGGTGGTTTATTAGTAATGGCCCTTTATAACGGGTTTATTAGTATTTTTACCCGCGACAGAAGTTACGCATATTATGTGTTGTATTTGCTCGCCATAATGTTTTATGCCGCTAGCATCTCGGGGTTTGGGTCTCAGCACATATGGGGAGGCTTTGCTCTAATTCAGGATATAGGGCTTTCCTTAAGTGTTGCTCTTGGTTTTCTATCTGCTGCACTGTTTATCGATCATTTTCTCAATCTAAAAAACAGGAATGTTTTTGCTCATAAATTGGTAATGTTTAGTGTTTTTATGTATTCCTTGTTAAGCATTAGTGCGTTGTTACTTCCAGAGTCTATCGTTGTAACGATTGAGCAGCCCGTTGGCTTGATTGCATGTTTTGTTGCTTTCTTGGTTGCATGGTTTGAATGGTCTAAAGGAAGTAATATTGCAAAATATTTTCTAGTTGCCTGGAGTTTATTAATATTTGGCACCTGTATCTATACCTTAATGCTATTAGGCCTAGTGCCAAGAAATAGTTTTACTGAAAATGTTCAAATGGCTGGAATGGCAATAGAAATGTTAGTGCTTTCTATTGCACTTGCTGCTCGCATTAATCGTAGCCGTATAGAACGCCTTGCTGCACTACAAGCACTAATGGAATCATCTCAGGAACGGCTTGAGGTCGAGGCAGAAGTAAAAGCAAGGGGTGAGTTTTTTGCAAAAATGAGCCATGAAATCAGGACACCTATTGGTGGAGTGCTTGGCATTGCTGATTTATTGAAAGAAACATCAATAACCGACAAACAGCGAAAATATGTAGATACTATTTATAATGCTGGGACTTCGTTGCTCACTATCGTTAACGATATTTTAGATTTTTCAAAAATGGATTCAGGAAACCTTGAGATTGAATCCATCCCCTTTGATCTCCCACGACTTGTCCAAGAATCTGTTGATATAGTGGCGGTAACGTCAGATGAAACAAAAGTTCAATTTGTAATGATTGTTGATGACTCTATCCCTCATAGCCTCATGGGAGACCCCGTTAGGTTAAGGCAGGTGTTATTAAACCTACTCGGTAATGCCAATAAATTTACTGTAGAGGGTAAAATAACGATTAAAGTCGAATGTACTCATGATGAATGCTCATCAATAACGTTAAAGTTCTGTGTTGTTGATGAAGGAATAGGACTAACACCTAAGCAAATAAATAACCTTTTCCAACCATTCAAACAAGCTGATAGCTCAACAACGCGTCGCTTTGGAGGTACAGGTCTTGGATTAGCTATCTGCAAAGAACTTGTTGAGTTAATGGCTGGAAACATCGGTGTCGAAAGCATATTGGGGCAAGGTGCAACGTTTTGGTTTTCAGTCAAGTTAGAAAAGCCAAATGTATCTGAGTCAGACTGCCTCGATTGCACTAATGATAAGGCCATTGATAATGAACCCTATGATTTCACATCCATCAAACTCCTTGTTGCAGAGGATAACGCTGTAAACCTAATGGTTCTTAAAGGTATGCTAAAGAAATATAATATTACAGCAGAATTTGTTAATGACGGGCGTTCAGCGTTGGAAGCATATAAAGCCCATCATCAGGATTATTCTGGTATTTTAATGGACTGCGAAATGCCCATTATGGATGGCTTTCAAGCAAGTAAAGCTATTCGTGAGTTTGAGGTTACGGCAAGCCTTCCAGCAATAGAAATTATTGCATTAACGGCGCATTCTTATGGGGATTTTTTAGAAAAGGCAAAAGGTTACGGCATGAACCAACATTTAATGAAGCCTATCTCTGATAAAATGCTTTTGGAGCAGGTTGCTAGCCTGCAATCTAATGGGTGAAGCTTATCTTCTACAAGCGTTTGCTGTGTACTTCTTCAGTCTTTGAAATATCAAAGTGTACTCACAATAGTCTAGATATTACACTGTTTTCCGCCAGGGGCATCAAATGTACCGTTTCCATTACCATCTATAAAAATAGGGTTGGTGGTAACCCTCGGCACTCCCGTTGGATTATATTGAGGCAAGTCTCTCGGCATTGATTCTTTGCCGAATCCCAGCACAACAATATGAGCATCCTTATCCATAGGTACTGCTATCTGATAGGTCTCATTTAACTTTATGGCACTATCAATGGGGTTGGAGGCAACAGCCGTTACGACTTCATCACAATTCATATAAATCTTAATATAGTCAATATCAATCGACGGTATCGCCTGAACTAATACAGAAAGTGATACTAGGCCATCCGTATCCGTGAGGATGTCTCCAATTTGAGCGGTATTATTTGCTGTAATTGTTGCAAATGCACCGGTACTCACAATAGCTTGGTTGTTTTGAACAGCGCTTATCATATCCGACTCTATAAAAGTCTCTGGACTATCAGAGGTAGAACGAAAATACGTTCTCGGCATTCCGGGAGCATCTGCTCCGTGAACATCACTAGCACCAGTTGCTGTTATTCGATGACCATGATTTAGAAAGCTCATCCAGTCTTCAAACACGCCAGATTCATATACATTTTGGGGGCCGTTTTGATACTCCAACGCTTCGAAATCCCATGACCATAACTGAGCATCCTCTGAGAATGCCAAATCAGTGAGGTTATCAACTCCTGG
>CAJXZM010000157.1 GCA_913063125.1 uncultured Gammaproteobacteria bacterium
CCATACCACTTTGCACCAGCGACATCCCAGCCTGCAAATGCCACAAAGAGTATTTCCTCTTTTTTTAGTGATAGTTTTTCTACTGCTAAATTATATGCTTCTGGATCAGGCTTATACGAATCGATAGAATCTGTACTAATAACATGCGTAAAAAATTTATCTAGACTCTCCTTTTTCAGGCCATTATTTAGCATTTCTTCTGTCATGTTTGATAGAAAAACTAGCTCAAGCCCCATATCCTTTAATACCTTGACTGATGATCGTGCATCAGGCCACGCATTTAAATTCATAAACTCTGACAACAACTTGTTTTTCTTTTCGAGCGTAAGTTCCAAACTCATCTTTCTAGTGGAAAATACTAGGCCACTTTCGGCTGCCCGCATAAAATTCTCATATCTATCGCCCAACCCTCTTAACCATTGATATTCGAATATCTTTGAGCGCCATTCAATCATCAACTTTTCCCCTTGATCAGGAAAAGCTTCCTCTGCCGCCTCTGCTATTTGTCTAGGATCAAATATAGGAAAAGCATCAAAAGCTATAGCCTTTATTTTAGGAGTTATTAATTTCTCTGAATGAACATTTCCGGAAAACAAAATGGATAGAAATATTGTCATTAATATTTTTTTATTTATTTTATACATTAATAGTCCCGCGTCCTCTTTTATTGTCCCTATCTCTATAGATAAAAGTTATCCAGTTCACATTCTTGTTAAGTAGGGAATGCACGATGTAGTCTACTAAATTGAATTGACTCCGATATTTCCTTAGAAAACTTCTCTGAACTAAGTTTTGTAAGTAATTCAAAAGCAGCCTGATAGCTAACTGGACCACCATTTGATGTAATAACTCTATCGCCAATCACTACATTTTGGTCATATTGCACATTTATCTTGGGATACGACTTCGCAAGCCCATTCTCACCACCAGCCCACGTTGTTGCCTTTTTCCCATCAAGGATACCAGCCTCGCCTAAAAGAAAAGCACCTGAACAATTACTTGCCATCCATGAAGCCGTAGCTCCTTGCGTCCTAATGAAAGTTATCAAATTTTTATCGTCTATAAAATCGTCCATATCATATGCGCTAGGAACAAGGAGAACATCAAGCTCTAAGTCATCATAGATAGTTTTATCAGCAACCACATTTAAACCTTCTTCAGATACGACTGATTTATTTTTGGTTGCAGATATAACTACAACCTCGTAAGACGAAAACCATGATTTTTTTGTTGCGGCTCCAAAGACTTCTATAGGCGCCGTTACATCACTAGTTAAAAAACCATCAAAAACAAGAATTCCAATTTTTAATGAACTTGGGCTAGCGAAAACATGAGAGCTAGCTAATATTGAAAGAACAACTAAACATACCAGTCTTGTAAAAAATTTCATATTTGTCTCCGTATATTAATAACTTAGATTCGCATATTTTTCGGGCCTATCTATGAAAACGGATTATAGATAGCCCCCAAAAAACACTCATCAACTTTGGAAAACACAACGCAAGCCGGGGAATCCGCCTTTTTCAATCCCAAGCCATCGAAATAGAAATCTATAGAATTTCGGAGATATTTAACTGCCAATGTACTTCTCCTAACTCTTAGATTCATACTAGTTCTATCTGCGCGGTCTAAATTCCAAGATTGATCGAATTTAGATGCGACATAAATAGCACTAAATTTAATTGGAGATGATCTCATCCGCAAACAGCGGACTAAAATTCCGCGAATCGAACGACTTACTATCTTTAGCCCTGCCGATTAACTCGATATATCCAGTGCGCTAGTGATACTAGGTATTGTATGATTTAAGAAGGCATCGTTATTGAAAATAACTACAACAAACTTGCGATACACAACTCGTTTATTTCACACATTGCACTAGCGACTGAAACCCATGCATCCTAAACAAGGGGTTGTTATCACTGTAAGATTCATTTCTTATGTCTGAGTATATTATTGACCCATGCACATATAAAAACAATATCAATTTATATTGACACACTGTCTCTAAGTTGACGACAGTCGTAAATATAAAGTGAACAGATTAGCTTGCATGAGGAATTTCCCGCTGTGGAAGATGCATGGTTTTCCTAGTGCAACAAAGAAGTAAAATCGTAAGCGGTAAATTGACGGGGTTTAACAAATCTGCTGATCAGCGGTGTGCTCACTCTCAATTTTTGACTTGCGCAAATGCATCAATTCAGGAGTTGGGTATACCGAGATTATGATAAAGCAATCGAATGGTATGACTCGCCTATCAACAAGGTCGAAGAGACGCTCATGAGCAATTGTACGCGCTTTATTTATCGAACGGGCATATTCTGGTTTTTTGCATCCAGCGATGCTAGCTCGTCCTGTTGTAGAGTGCTTTCTATAAACCCTATAGAACTGGGTAATCGATGGTCACTTTCAACGGCCGCCACACACCAAAACCCATCATGAAAAAATCAGCGGTGGTCGAACATATGCAGGAGTGGTTTACCAGCACATCCAAGAGCGACAATGACAATGCCGCAACATGGATGCCTCAGGAGTTTTAATTGATTTTATTACCGTCTACTCCCCTCACCGAGGTTCAACAATTTTGGCTTGGGGAGTAAAGCGTCCCCACTGCATGAACCCTTTTTAGCCATACAATCCAAATAAGAATTTAGAATCATGGTCATATCCAAGATCAGGATCAATGTTATGAGGACATACATATCAACCCACGAACTTTGCGACCGCTACCGTTGTTCATCGCGAACAATAACTCTAACGTTGTCCTACACGCAGGCTTCGTGCTTCCTTAGCGCTCAGGAGCTGAGAACATTGATGCCTACTAGCTCCAACATTCAAATAAAGTCTTGGGAGAGTGAGAAGCTATTTGTAGTTTTTTGCCGAATGATCCCTACCATAGCAAGATCAAGGAGAGACTGCCGTGGGTAAAGTCAGAAATAATATCAGAGATAACGTGTATCAGAACCTACCAAGCAAAAACCTGATCAACCGCAAAACACTACTGGCTATGATACCGCTTTCAGATCGCGCCATTTTCAATATGGAAAAACGTGGTGATTTCCCACGCCGAATCGTGTTAACAAGCCGGAACGTCGCCTGGGATTTAGCTGAGGTGGAGAATTGGATTGAGAACCGAAAACAGTCAAGTGATCAAGCCCGCAGACCTGGGGTTGTTCCTAACTTCCGGTAGTCCACTCGTCAATCATGTCAGCCCAATCTTGTAACATCGCCGTTCGCTGCTCTCGGTATTCAGCTTTATTGTAGACAGCCCTCACGCCCTTCTGCTCATGAGCAAGGCACTTCTCAATCCAATCAGTGTTGTAACCAGCCTCATGAAGTAGCGTGCTAGCAGTGCGGCGCAAATCGTGCGGACCAAATTTATCTAACTGTTCACCATTTTTCTGAGCAGCCTTATACGCTAAAGCAAGAACACGATTCAAAGTCGCACTACTCATCGGTAAATCCGAGTCATAACGCGACGGAAGCACGAACTCTGACCCACCGGCAAACGTCTTTAGTGCGATAAAAATTTCTAGAGTTTGTCGAGACAAAAATACCAAGTGAGGGTTTCGTCGTTTCATACGCTCTTTAGGTATAGTCCAAAGCGCCTCACTGAAATTAATCTCAGACCAAGTAGCATTGGATAGCTCCGACTTTCTCACCATAGTCAGCAACAGCAGTTTAGCCGCAGCTCTATATTGCGGAGATGTCCCCACTCGATCCATATACCGATACATCAAACCAATTTCGGCAGGTGATAAGGAGCGGTCACGTGGTTCAAATCTGGCGATGGATGTAGGGCGCACCTTGTCCGCAGGATTCTCTACATTCTGCCCTCGCTCAATCGCCCAACGATAAACATGCAACACCACTTCACGGGCGTGAACTGCCGTAGCAGGTGCCCCTCTCCCGACTATGGCATCGGTCAATGCACGCAAGTCTTCATGTGTGATCTCAACCAACTTTTGATTTCCAAACCGCGTCTTTAATTCACGCGTGTATACCGACTTGCGCATGTCACGCGTCGAGTCGGCCATCTGATAGCCGCGCAGCCATTTTTCAGCCCATGCCCCAAAAGTTTCAGCATTCTTCACACGCCCTTTGTCACGTGCCTTTTCTCTTGCCGGCGACTTACCAGACGTAATCATTTTCTTGGCTTCGTTAAGTTGCTCCCTTGCTTCTGCGAGCGTAATACCACCCACGCCATACCGGCCTATTGTTAACGTCTCCTGACGTCCTTTGATTGAATAGTTGTGTCTGAAAGAGATCGCTCCCGCTTTCGTCACCGCAACATAAAGGCCGTCGCGGTCGTTAACCTTGTAGATTTTGTCTCTGGGTTTCAAGTTTCGAAGCTTGGTATCGGTCAGCATATCAACTCCCTCTTTAAAGCATTTAATACCATGAAAAAAATCGGTTATTTTTTATCGTATATTTTCTTTAATATCAGACAGTTAGAAGTTTTTGATACCATGAATCGTTGCAAATTCATGCTATGGTATTAATCTGATATCGCCGTACTGAGTTCGACAATACCATTAAAAATACCATTAAAAAAGTTTGCTTGTAGGTGCTAGAGAGTGCCTGAAACTGCCAGACAAAAAAAGAAAAACCCATTAGTTACAATGGGTTAGCTTACGATTACTGCTTGTAGATGCTAGCCAGTGCTAGACGTGGAATCATTCCCACTCAATAGTGGCAGGTGGTTTTGATGAAATATCATAAGCCACACGAGAAATACCCGAAATTTCATTAATAATACGCCCAGAAACTTTTTCCAATAACTCATAAGGCAAATGAGCCCAACGAGCAGTCATAAAGTCAATTGTCTCTACCGCTCGTAATGACACAACATATTCATACCGGCGACCATCACCTACAACACCAACAGACTTCACTGGCAAGAACACCACAAACGCCTGACTAGTCTTGTGGTAATACCCGGACTTATGTAATTCTTCAATGAAAATATGATCTGCTTCACGCAAAATATTAGCATACTCTTTTTTAACTTCGCCTAATATTCTCACGCCTAAGCCTGGGCCAGGAAATGGATGACGGTAAACCATGTCGTAAGGCAAGCCGAGCTCAAGGCCTATTTTACGCACTTCATCTTTAAACAATTCACGCAGCGGTTCGACCAACTCCATTTTCATATCATCAGGCAGTCCACCAACATTGTGGTGAGACTTGATCACATGTGCCTTACCTGACTTAGCGCCAGCAGACTCAATAACATCTGGATAAATAGTGCCTTGGGCAAGCCACTTAATACCATTAAGTTTTGTGCTTTCTTTGTCAAACACTTCAATAAAAGCGTTACCAATAATTTTGCGTTTTTTCTCTGGATCGGAGACACCTGCCAATCGAGATAAAAACATCTCTTCTGCATCCACACGAATTACACGAATCCCCATGTGCTTGGCAAACATTTCCATTACCTGGTCGCCTTCATTCAAACGCAGCAAACCATTGTCTACAAACACACACGTTAGCTTATCACCAATGGCTTTGTGCAGCATTGCTGCAACAACAGATGAATCAACACCACCAGACAGCCCTAATAAAACCTCATCATCGCCAACCTTTTCTTTGATGGCATTAATCGCATCTTCAGCAATATTCCCTGGTGTCCATAAGCCATCACAACCGGCAACATCACGAACAAAGCGCTTCAATAACTCCGCCCCCTGTTTCGTATGAGTCACTTCAGGGTGAAATTGAACACCGTAGAATTTACGCTGCTCATCGGCCATCGCTGCCATAGGGGCACTATCGGTTCCCGCAATCACTTTAAAACCATCAGGCATAGCCGTAACTTTATCACCATGGCTCATCCAAACATCAAGGATATGCTCACCGTCACGATCATCCAACCCATCAAGAAGCATAGATGTGTCTTTCAAGCTTACTTCTGCATAACCGAATTCTCGCTTATCGGAAGTTTCAACCTTTCCACCCAGCTGAGCAGCCATGGTTTGCATGCCGTAACAAATACCTAAAACAGGCACACCTAAATCAAACACCACCTGACTTGCCCGTGGTGTCTCATCTTCTGTTACCGTTTCTGGACCGCCAGACAAAATAATCGCATTAGCACCAAATGCACGAATATCGTCTTCCGCCATATCGTATGGGTACAGCTCACAGTAAACACCAACTTCTCGCACTCTACGTGCAATTAATTGAGTGTATTGAGAACCAAAATCAAGAATAAGAATTTTTTGAGCATGAATATCAGCGGTCATAATGATGTCTTTCGTAGGTAATACAGCGGGATGTTTAGGGTATCTATTCAGTTTTGTCGTTGATCGTATAATTGACTACATAATATCAACAAAGGGATTGCAGCTTATGCATACACCCCCTTTATTCACGTGCCGTTAATACGATTAACCAACGCGATAGTTCGGCGCTTCTTTAGTAATACTAACGTCATGTACGTGACTTTCTTTCATACCAGCAGATGTCACTTTGACAAATTGCGGTACCGTACGCATTGTTTCAATATCAGCACTTCCGGTATATCCCATGCTCGCCCTTACACCACCAATTAACTGGTGAATAATAGCCGATATAGGCCCTTTATAAGGAACTCTACCTTCAATACCTTCTGGAACTAACTTTTCAACCCCAGCTGATGCGTCTTGGAAATAGCGATCACTGGAACCTTCTGATTGTCCCATAGCGCCAAGAGAACCCATTCCGCGATAGGCTTTATAAGAACGGCCTTGATAAAGCTCAACCTCACCAGGTGCCTCTTCAGTTCCTGCCAACAAGCTACCGACCATAATCACACTAGCACCTGCAGCAAGAGCCTTGGCAATGTCACCAGAAAAGCGAATACCACCGTCAGCAATCACGGGAACACCACGATCTTTAAGCGCTTCTGCAACATTATCAATGGCCGAAATCTGTGGTACACCAATTCCCGCCACAATACGAGTTGTACAGATAGAACCTGGTCCTATACCAACTTTCACCGCATCTGCACCAGCATCAGCCAATGCGATAGCTGCATCACCTGTAGCTATGTTGCCACCGATAACTTGTAAATCTGGATAAGTTTCTTTTACCCAGCGCACTTTATCGATAACACCTTTTGAGTGACCGTGGGCCGTGTCAACTACAACAACGTCCACGCCTGCATTTACCAACGCTGCAACACGCTCATCAGTACCTTCGCCTGTACCAACCGCTGCACCAACACGTAACCGGCCTTGGCCGTCTTTACAAGCAGACGGGTAACGCTCAGCCTTTCTAATATCAGTATTCGTCATCATGCCCGTTAGATGAAACTCATCATCAACCAATAGCACTTTTTCTATACGGTGTTTATGCAACAACCCCTTAACCTCTTCGAGAGAAGTGCCTTCTTTAGCGGTTACCAAGCGATCCTTTGGTGTCATTATGCTTGAAACTAACGCATCAAAACGATCTTCAAAACGCAAGTCCCGCCCCGTCACAATACCCACCAACAAATCATTTTCGACCACTGGCACACCGGATATCTTATAAGCTTGAGTGATCTCTATTAATTCTCTAATGGTTGCATTAGGGGAAATAGTCACCGGGTCTCGAACCACGCCACTTTCAAATTTCTTCACTTTACGAACTTCAGCAGCCTGATCAGCTATTGTCATATTTTTGTGCAATATGCCTAAACCGCCCTCTTGAGCGATACTGATTGCTAAGCGCGCTTCAGTAACCGTGTCCATAGCAGCGGATATCAGTGGAATATTCAACGTAATACATTTAGTGAGCTGCGTCCTCAGACTAACATCTCTAGGTAATACCTCAGAATATCCAGGAAGAAGAAGAACATCATCAAACGTAAGTGCTTCTTGTACGATTCTTAGCATAGGGCTCCGCCTTAACAATAATGGGAGGGTAGATAAACGGCGGATTATATCAAAGAATTCAGATTATTGCATCCCACGATTCAACACGTTAATTTACACCCCATTCTCGGTGGGCAAAGCGGCCTTTGCTGAAGCCAACAAAACATACCCTCAACATCTACAGGGCTTCTATCAAGAAAAGGCTGCATATCCCACACCCTATGGCCAGGCACCACTTATTAGAATTCTTTCCCGGCACTTACATAGCACTGCATAAACTTTTGACATAAGATAGCCTGCAATAACAACAAGAACAGGCCACTCCTTGCGGACATATTCAAAACTAGCACTCGCAGCAGCTGTCGTATTCTGCAACATACTAACGATTGTAACAATTGCAATAACATCAGCCCCTGCGTATGCATCCGCTAATTTCATAACGCCTATTGAACTATCAACTATCAAATTACCCGTTAGTGGAAACCTGATAGAAAAAGGGCAACTTTATTACAATCCATCCAACCAACAGCCCAACTGGGATGCTCCCGAAGCATTCCTTGAGCAATTAAAACCCACCCATGATATCAATATAAAAGGGGGCGATTTTTGGTTAAATCTCTCTTTAAAAAATACTACTGAGATAGAGCGTTGGTCGGTTCAAGTCGACGGTTCATTTATCGAACACATCCAAACCTTTATATTCACACACAGTGCCACACAGAACATGGGGTATAGCCAATCTCGCCTCGCTGAGTCTTCAAAAGGTGGGCAGTTTGATGGCGGTGGCTACCTACATCATTATGGAATGGACATAACCTTAGCGCCAAACACTAACTATGACGTATGGATCAATTTACAAAGCCGTTATTTTACCGCATCACCTCACGTTCAGATATTTACCACCAAAGACTTCGCTAACGACGTTAACACAAACAATTTTCTTATTATCGGCTGCCTGGGTTCCATCATCATATTGGCGCTGTACAACTTTCTTATCTATGTCTGGACTCAAGCCAAAGAGTATTTATTTTATTCAGCTTATCTAATTTCAACTTTTGTCGGTTGGGCGGCAGTATTCGGCATATTTTCACATTTTTTCAACAGCAATAGCATCGCGCTTATCATGCTGCCCTTTTACACCAATATTATTTTTAATGTGTATTTTTATCAGCACTTTCTAGATTTGCCAGAGAAACACCCCTTGATGTCCAAACTCAGCTACTGCATTGTTGGAATGTGCTTGGTACTAATGGCTGCTTACCGCTTTACTCCTGAATGGATTAGCTATGTTTTCATTAACGTCGTCAATGCTATCTGGCTCGTAACAGGCCTATTTTGCGGCGTTCGCCGATTACAAGAAGGTTATAAACCTGCTCGGTTCTTTGTACTTGGTTTTTCTACCGTATTTATTGGCGGCGCGTTTATTATTCTGCCGTACTTTGGGTTTCCACGGTTTATTAAAGAAGCATATTTAGTCGCCCTTATTGGGCAAACCTTAGATGTATTATTTCTCGCTCTCGCTCTCGCCGATCGAATTAACAATTTACGAAAAGAGAAAGAAGTCGCACTTAAACTCGCTCACGACACAGAAAAATCAGCTAATCAAACCCTTACCTTTGCGAATAACAAGCTAATTGACGCACTCAATATAGCCGCTCAAAACCAACGACAAAAGGATGAATTCTTAATTGCCGTTAGCCATGAATTACGAACACCTCTAAATGCGATTACCGCATCGCTTTCACAACTTCGCCACAGCCATGAGCCATCAGAACAACAAACGTTACAAAATTACATCCAATTCGGCGCTGAACGCCTAGCAGCTCAAGTTGAAAATATTGTGATATTAGCTGAGCTGGACGAAAAAAACATTACCCCTCTAGAAGAAACCTTCAGCGCTGGCGAGCTACTCGAAGAACTGGAAGAAATGGCGCAAGGTTACCTTATAGAAAAAAACATTAAATTCAAAACAATCAGATCTTCTTCCGTTTCAGATTACTACACCGGCGACAAACACCTATTAGTACGAATGCTTGCTCCCATCATTGATAATGCCTGCCAATACACTGCATCAGGTAATATCAACCTACAACTCGCCGACAAATGGGGCAATCTTATTTTTGAGGTTATTGATTCTGGCCCAGGTATTCCCGCCGACAGGCAAGAGGGTATCTTTGATAGTTTTATGCAAGTTAGCTCTGGCTACCAACGGGATCATGAAGGCCTGGGGTTAGGTTTAGCCATCAGTAAACGTATCGCGGAGTTATTGGGTGCGAGTATCGAATTTGATGTCGTTATCCCACACGGGTGTCACTGTATCGTTACCTTGCCGATTAGAAAACAAGAAATCGCCCCTCAACACAACGTTCACAACATCCACACTGCACATGCGTTAATTGTCGAAGATAACACCGTAAACGCGAAGGTATTACAAACCCTTTTATCCAACCTGGGAGTAAGTGCTGATATTGCAGAAAATGGCCTAATTGCTCTAAATGTGACAGATCATAATCACTATGACCTTATTTTTATGGATCTGCAAATGCCCAAAATGGATGGTTTTGCGGCAACAGAATCTATACGATCCAAAGGCATAACAACACCAGTAATTGCCGTTACAGCCAACTCCGATTACAAGTCACGTAAACGTTGCGCCGAAGTTGGAATGAATGACTTTCTGGCCAAACCCATAAAGAAATCCACTTTACTGCAATCAATAAAACGCTGGGTCGGTTAAACCGCCCCATTAAACCGTCCTATTAAACCTAGCAATTATGCTTATCGATTAAACAACTATTGAACCATTCCACGGCAACACATCAAAATCAGTCACTACCGCAACGACATTCCCTTCTTTGTCTTTTCCAAAATAGGTTGCGTAATAACCATTCCCATAACCCGACATAAAGCTAATAATATTTCCATGCTCCAACTCCATGTTTGCCCACGTCCAAGTAGACTCAAAGTTTTCATCCATTTCTTCCATCAATTCTTCAAAAAAGTCGCTACCTTCACTGATTTCATTTTTTAATGAGTCAGAAGACGTTTTATCCATAAAACAAGCTGTACCGGCATCCGTCGTATACCCGTAGATTTCATCATCCTCTAGCGCTTCAGGGTCCTGGCCTGGCAGCAGTGCCATCTCCCAGCAATCCACTGAATTTTGTGAAAAATCGATACGCGCTAACGCAACACGCTCATCATCATCTATCTTGGCAATAGCCAACCGTACGGGAAATGTACCCACCGGAACAGGCTGAACAAAGGGAGCATCTCCCACCAAGATAAACGGATCAGCCCCAATTAGCTGCCCGGTTTTTAATATAAGATCCCCAGCGCTTTGAACACGCATACTAAAACGACCTTCTTCTTGTTCTATTATACAACCAGGCTCAAAAGCACTGTCATAATACGGAATCGTAAAAACTGAATGGCTCATAACTTTTATCTCATCACGCACCCATTGGCACGGCTTAATTTATGGAACGCTATTACTATTATTAAATCTCGTTAAATACCCAAATCAGCCTTGCACTGTTTAAAAGTACCTTTAACCAATGAAATCTCATCATTTAACATGCCAGATAAACGCTCCTCTTTGGAGGCATTTGCCAAGCGCCCTGCCGCAGTAAGGAATATTTGCTGCGAGCTCTTTTTGATGGCTGCATCTACATGGCATTCACACAACTCAACCGCTTTATCTCGCCCAACCCCCTGCCCGACACCTCGATAAATACAGCCCTGAAGATAAGAGTCAATTGATGTCTCCCCCATTTTCTGCTGCAGCACTGCACAAGAACACAACGCTAGCACGATTGCAGTAATAGATAATACTTTGATTAAAACACTTGCTCTCATACAATCACCAACCACGATAATGATCCTCAATGTAATTTCGCTCTACAACCTTCACGGTGGTTCAGGTAGCGGCTCTGGCGCTAGCTCTTTTAGATACCCTGTCCCTTCGATCGGTATCCACATTAAACTGCTTACCATCCAAGAGTCACCATTTAACATATCAAGGCGATAAAGATTCCATCCACCGCTAGAGTCCGCTGTTGCTATCACTTGATATAAGCTATTCCTTACTCGCCGACCGTCCTCTTTAATCAATCGCCACGCGTTTTTCTTTAAATAACTGGTTACACCGGTACGGCGATTAAATCGAATTAGCTGGTCCGCATCATTCGCCTTACGTACGGTAATCAACTGAAAAACAGGGTCAGTATCCAAAAAACTGCTCCTATTAGGTTTGGCTAACCCTTTTGCAAACACCCCTGTAGAAAACACACAGGCAATGACGACACAAATTAACCCTATACTCGATTTTTTCATAACACTACTCCCAGACTGCGCCCCGTGCTTATATTTAAAAAGAAACATCTGCCTATTTTAGACTGACTACGCACGACAGCCAAGCAGCTATTCACCCTACTAGGCTCCCCCTTATCGAGAAACACACCAAAATCATCGAGAAATTGACGTTATCATCAATTTACAGGATGATCGATGCACACACTATTTGCATAACATGTCACACAGAGGCGCCACAGTGAGCTATAAAATCCATCATCTAAATTGCGCCACGCTATGCCCCCAAGGGTCAAAGCTCATCACAGGCAAGGGAACACTTTTTGAGAATGCGCTACTCTCTTGTCATTGCCTGTTAATAGAGTCCAATGACGGGCTTATTCTTGTTGATACCGGTTTTGGTATTCAAGATATGTACAGCGTAGAGCGCATGGGAGCGGCTGCAGCTCGAGCGTTTAACCCAAAACAACTACCGGAAGAGACGGCTGTTCGGCAATTAGAATCCAGAGGGTTTAAGCGCGAGGATGTACGACACATCATCCTGACGCACCTTGATGTGGACCATGCGGGAGGTATCGCTGACTTTCCCAATGCACAAATTCATTTACTCGAGGCGGAACACGCCGCTGCAACGCAACCCCAATCATTACCAGAAAAATTTCGATATCAACAAGCCATGTGGTCACACAACCCGCTATGGCAATTACATAAACCCGAAGGGGAAACCTGGTTTGGCTTTGATAGTGTGCGAATGTTAGATAACAGTTTACATGATATTTTACTAATCCCTTTACTTGGCCATAGTCGAGGACATTGCGGTGTCGCCATTTCAAGTGAAGAAGGCTGGTTATTACATTGCGGCGATGCGTATTTTCACAAAGGTGAAATGAACCTTACAAACCCCAAAGGCACACTCGGTACATCACTGATTCAAGCCATGGATGACACAAATCGAAAGCAACGTATTTCAAATCAACGCCGGCTTCGTGAATTGAAACGTAACCAAAGTAATTCAAACGACGGCATTACCTTATTTTGCTCTCATGATCACGATGAATTTAATGAATGTGCATCGTGCAAACCCAGGCTCCTAATCACTCGCGCTCAGTAACATCGAACACCTATATTCCCCACAAGCGGTTCTACACACTATACCTGGTCAGACTCACCTAACGCCATCTGCAAAAACAGGTGGCGTAACCATGTATTAGCCGGGTCATTCGATACCGTTTTATGCCAATACATATGGACCTCTAGTGATGGTAAATCCACCGGCAATGGTAACACCACCGTATCCCCCAATAACTGTTGGTATCGAGCATAACCTTCTGGCACTGTCAGCACCATATCCGTCTCACGAATCACCTGCCAACCAACAAAATAGTGCTGACAGCGTAATCCTATTTTACGCTGAAGACCTCGACGGCTTAATTCAAAGTCTTCTACCGCGACACCGCTGCGACGAGAAGACACCACGATATGCGAGTGGGATAGGTATTTCTCAAGGGTAAACTTGCCTTGGGTTAACGGGTGCCCCTTTCTTACAACAACCGCAAACTTATCAGACATCAGCACAGCATGCTCGACAGCCCCTTTTATTGGCAATAATACATCAAAGGCAATATCCACATTCCCCGTCGCCAACTCACTCTCCATGTTTTGCCGATCAATACGAATACTGGACAGAGACAAATTCGGGGCCTGCGTTTGCAAGCACGTCATCACCCTTGGCAAAAAAACTGATTCCACCACATCGCGCATCCCCAACACTACATGTTTGCTCGTTTCTGCAGGGTCAAAGTGGGAGGGGTTAATAAGCGTTTTCTGTAACTGCGCTAACGCAAGCTGAACGGGCTCTGCCATCGCTTTGGCCACTGGTGTCGGTACCATTTTTCGCCCCGCACGAACAAAAAGCTCATCTTCATAAGTATCTCGAAGCCGACCAAGAGCATGACTCACCGCAGGCTGGGTCAAATTTAAGCGCTCTGCAGCCTTAGTAATACTGCTCTCCATATAAATCGCTTCGAACACCATATAGAGATTAAGGTCGACTCTAGACAAATGCATAAGATTAATAGTACTCCATACATATTATTCATTTGCCTCATTATAGTGATCCCCCTAAGATGATTCCACTACTTATTAGAAAGGCTCTTTACATCAATTTACAACAACGCCAATTTCCCTAACCCCCTAAAAGGCACACATTGACATGAACTTCTCACATTCCAGCAAAACTTTAGAGTTAATGTCCCGCGTCCAGAAATTTATGGATGAGGAAGTCACCCCCAATCAAGCACTATATTTTGATCAACTTGTTCG
>CAJXZM010000158.1 GCA_913063125.1 uncultured Gammaproteobacteria bacterium
ACGGCTCCTGCGCTAACAACAACGGTTTTGAGAAAACGGCGACGAGTAAAATTGGAGTTCATAGGCTGACCTTTCAGAATTATCTATTTATGGTGCTCGTTAGAAGAAGAATAGTGTGAAAAATAGAAAATTCTAATTATTTTATCCATTTAGGGCTTTTTTTTTAAGTGGATTAAACGAAAGGAGTAGGGGAGGGCTAATTGCGGTAAAAAATTGACACCCTGGCTTTTTGAACTATTAATGTAGGTTGTCTATTAAAATCTGAGCATAAAAAAGGAGCGCTTATAAAAGCACTCCTTTTTTATCTAGACCGGTTTAACTACTGGCCATGTTTCGCTTTTGCTTCTTTTCGGCGAGCATGTAGAACGGGTTCGGTGTAACCATTCGGTTGCTCTTTGCCTTTTAGAACTAGGTCGAGTGCGGCTTGGAACGCAACATTATCGTCGAAGTTTGGAGACATATTTTGATAGCTTGCATCCCCTGCATTTTGCTGGTCTACGATAGCAGCCATACGTTGCATCGTTTCAACAACCTGAGCTTCTGTACAAATATCGTGTCGTAACCAATTCGCAATGTGCTGGCTGGATATGCGTAATGTCGCTCGATCTTCCATTAGTCCGACATTGTTGATATCAGGAACCTTTGAACAGCCGACGCCACTGTCGATCCAACGTACAACATACCCAAGAATGCCTTGCACATTGTTATCCAGTTCTTTCTGAATATCATCATCGGTTAGTTTTACATCACCGAGAAGAGGAATGGTTAAAATGTTATCAAGGCTTGCTCGTGCTCTTGAGGAAAGTGTCTTCTGTGTGTCGGCTACGTTTACCTTGTGATAATGCATTACGTGTAATGTAGCTGCAGTTGGAGAGGGAACCCAAGCACAGTTTGCTCCGGCTTGTGGGTGGCCAATTTTAACACTAAGCATTTCTGCCATTTGGTCTGGAATAGGCCACATGCCTTTACCAATTTGCGCTTTTCCGCTTAGTCCCGTTTCAACACCAATATCAACGTTCCAATCTTCATAGGATTGCATCCAGGGTTGTTGCTTCATCTGGGTTTTACGGATCATTGGGCCTGCCTCCATGCTGGTGTGGATTTCATCACCAGTACGGTCGAGGAAGCCGGTATTAATAAACATCACACGGCTTTTAGCAGCACGGATACATTCTTTAAGGTTGATCGTTGTTCGGCGCTCTTCATCCATTATGCCAATTTTAAGTGTGTGTCGATCTAAGCCAAGTTCATCTTCGATGCGATCAAAAAGCTCGTTTGCAAATGCGACTTCCTCAGGGCCGTGCATTTTCGGCTTAACAATGTAGATACTACCTTCTCGACTATTCTTGAATTCAGAATTACCTAATATGTCGTGCTTAGAGATTAAGCTGGTAATCATGCCGTCAAGAATGCCTTCTGGTACTTCTTCACCGTTGGCCATTAATATTGCACCATTAGTCATTAGGTGACCAACGTTACGAACTAGCAGCATACTACGACCAGGCAAGGTGATGTTCTCGCCATTAGGTGCCGTGTAGGTACGATCAGGGTTCATTGTCCGCGTAAAGGATTTGCCGCCTTTTTCTACTGTTTCAGATAGAGTGCCCTTGATAAGCCCAAGCCAGTTGCTATATACGGTAGTTTTATCTTCTGCATCAACAGCGGCGATAGAGTCTTCGCAATCTTGAATTGTGGTAATTGCGGATTCCATCAATACATCTTTAACGCCGGCCGGGTGGTCTTTGCCTACCGGATGTGATGGGTCAATTTGAATTTCAGCATGCAGGTTGTTGTTTTTTAATAAAACACCTGTCAACGTGTCTCCTTGGAGATACCCAGCAAATTGGCTTGCATTTGCAAGTTCAGTTTTTTCACCATTAACAAGGGTGATCACGAGCTTACCAGATTCAACGGCATAAGCAGATACGTCGCCATGGCTGGCGTTGGTTAGAGGGGCGATGTCATCTAAAACGCTACCGGCGTATTGAATTACTTTCGCGCCGCGGCCAGGGTTGTAGCTTTTTCCTTTTTCAGCACCATCAGATTCAGGAATAACATCGGTACCGTAAAGAGAATCATATAAACTTCCCCAACGAGCATTTGCTGCGTTTAAAGCATACCGGGCATTCATGACAGGGACCACTAGCTGAGGGCCTGCAATTGTTGCAATTTCAGGGTCAACGCGACTGGTATCTATCTGGAAGTCTTCGCCTTCTGGCAGTAAGTAACCAATGTCTGATAGAAACTGTTTATATTGTGCAAAATCATGAGGCTGCCCAGCACGTTCTTGGTGCCAAGCATCTATTTGAGCCTGTAAGCTATCTCGTTTTTCCAATAGGGCTTTGTTTTTTGGCGCTAAATCATTCAGTACGTCTTCAAGTGACGTCCAAAAAGCATCTGCTTCGATTCCTGTTCCTGGAATGATATCGTTGGCTACTAGGTCATGTAAGACGCTGGCAATTTGTAGCCCGCCTTTTTGAATTCTGTCAGTCATTGCTGAAACCTCAATACTAAGCGCGATTCACAACGAATCTGTGGCGCGTGTTAATTCTCACGTATACCAGGTTAGCGTTAACCTGGGGCTGTGGATGATGCGTTTTTATGGATACGGTGTCAAATTATAAGCTGGTGACTTGGCAGTCTAGCTAGAAAGTTTGCTTATGGGGCCAGTTGGATGAGTATTTCTTGGTTGCTGGGTTGACCATTAATAGAAGGGATGAGAGTCCAAGTGCCGAGGGTGGTGATTAATTCTTTAGTAGAAGAAGGTATAATATTGGGTGAATGTGAATTTTTAATGGTTTTTGGATCATTTTTAGAAAAATGTAATACAGTTACTTCGCCATTTATCCTTGCGCTAACATAATGGCCGCTGCCATTTTTTTCTAGCGTGGCTTTGTTAATAAAAAAGCCGTTTGCATACACAGGCTTATTTTTATACTTTTCGTTAGTACCTCTAAGGTAGCCAATTTTTCCTTCTAGCAGCGTTATTTTTTCTTCCTTTACCGAGAGCCTTGTATCAATTGAATGATTTTGTTTGTTTACTGTTATCTTGCCATCAGTACTGGAGCCAGAAAATCGAGCGATTGATAATGCCTGTTTATGGGTATCGTTTTTGTTGATTGCATTGGAAGGGTTACTGTCAGTTTTAGTGGGCCTAAAGTAGATGAGTAGCTCTTGCGCCCTGCGATCTATCTTATCAAGAAGCTTTAGTATGTTTGAGTGGGTATGAGCTGAGGCATTGATTATGATCTTCCCTCTAAACAAGGAAATGGTCTCGCCATCTTTAAGCAGCGGGGTTATATAGCTGCGTGCAGTTTTTGCTGGAGCGTAGGTCTCATATACTTGTAGATGGCTGGGAGAAGCTGGGTGAATAGAGGTGCAAAAGAAAGATAGGGTCGCTGCAAGTAGTACGGATAAATAATGTACTGTTTTCACGGCTACATTCCTAGGCGTCTGAATTCCTGGCATGGGTTACTTTGTTGCCAAATAAGATCAAAAAACCGAGATTTTTTTTGTGCTTCAGGAATAGATTTGAATTCGCAATTCCCATGCATAAACCCCATGCTAAAGCGGCGGGTAATGGCTATGTCATCAATAACCATAAACTCTTCATTGTTGCTGATTTCATTTTCAGGAATGCTATGGATTTGGATAGCAGAAGTGAGCCGCTTTTGCAGCTCAACTAACCGGTGCCCGCTTTTCGCAGCTTTCTCCGGCGACTGTATCAATATTTGGATCTTACATCGTTTGCGATTGCGGGCGATATCAGACATGACTTTTAAAAAATCTGGTTGGTCGTATAATTCGGGGTCAAGCTCTTGAGTGAATATTTTTACACTATTCTTAGCCTGAGCAGCCATATTATTCAGGGCAGCATGAAAATCTACTTCCCCATCTAGCCCGATTGACCCTGTACTTTCCCCTACAATGAGTAGGGGTCCTAAATTTTGAATCGACATAGCGTAGACATTCCACTCAACAGACGTTTTTCTAAAGGTACTATTATTGATGATGTCATAACAATCATCAAGTTATGAGCGGTATAATCTGTTCGTAAATGACGACCGAACACCTTTTTTAGTGTAATCACGTTCCAATATGCAAAGTAAACGCTCAAAAAAGCGAATATGGGAAGCGATATCTCCTGTGGCAATAATGTGGGTTGTCAGTTTCTTAACGTAAGAGAAGAGGAAAACTTCAGAGAATACCTATCTGTTTTTGATGGCCCGTTGGAAAGACTCTCTTAGATGAAGATTGATGGGGATGGGGATGGTTAGTTTTAATGGGAGCTGATATGCATGCAAAGAATTCTATGTATGATTAATTTTGATTAGGGCTTGATGCGAAATTGTCTAGGCGAGTTACCTGTCCAGCGCTTAAATGCATGGCTAAAACTTGCTGCATCGCTATATCCTATTCTCTCAGCGATTTCTTCAAGTCTCATATTTGTTTGGGTTAAGTACCGTTTTGCCAATGTTTGTTTAAATTGGTCCGTAAGACCCTTGAATGAATGGCCGTCGTTACTTAGGAGTCGGCTAAGGTGTCTAGTGCTGATATTGAGTTCGTTGGCGCAGTCATCAATATTGACTTTGAAAGCGTGTGTTCGCAAAAAATATTGATTTACCTTCGAAAAAGTATTGTCGGTTGTTTTTATTTCGGGGAGACGTCGATCAAGATGTTGTTGGCACATCTTCATAGTTAGAGGGTTCTTTTGCGGCAACTCATGATGAATTAATGCGTGCTCAAATAATATTTCGTTTTCAGTACAACCAAATGTCACTGGGCATTGTAATAGCTTTTGATAAAGAGCCGATTCCTTTTGGTTGCTCTCATTCCAAGTAACCCGAATCGAGTTTAGTGGGGTATCTGTCTGCAGTAAGGCCTTAAATATCATGTAAATAGCAGAGAAGTCTCGCTCTACCATAGGCTTTTGAAGTGAGCCCAGCTCTTGGCCGCTAGAGATTTTTAAACCAGCTCTACTATCATCGTTAAAAAATATCACGTTATTGTAAGTGTAAGTGAATGCGATATATTGAATGCCAAATTCAATGGCCTTGCCAATCGTTGGGCTGCTCAACAACGCCAGCCCCCATAAACCGTAAGCGCCTATATTAAGATTGAGCCCTGCCTGGAGACAAATGTGAGGATCATGTGAAATATCAATGAGGTTTTGATAGAACGTCAGTTCTTCATTGTTACTGACGGTTCCGTTAGGGTCGTTTAATCGAGCCGCAGCAATTTCGGTGTTTTTTAAGATGTCACAGCGTTTATAGCCCTGGGTTTCCATCCAGGTTAGTATTTCGACCAATCCATTGATAGAGTGCCGTGTAGCCATGTTTGTTTCTTTTTATTCGTGTGATTTTTATTAGATGTCCGAAATTAACAAAAAAATGCGGGTGCTGCAACATGGGAAGTGCGGATAGAGGCGGATAATATAGGCATTCTCTATATTTAACCGATTACTGCCTCGAGGCTATGGATGCTATGCAAAAAGTGGAATTTGATTACATTATCGTGGGTGCTGGTTCTTCTGGTTGTGCTTTGGCTGCTCGTTTATCTGAAGACCCTGATGTTTCTGTATGCCTTCTTGAGGCTGGCGGGCCAGATTCAAGTGTGGTTGTGCATGCTCCCGTTGGCGCTGCTGTTATGTTACCAACCAAAATTAATAATTGGGCATTTGAAACAGTTCCTCAGAAAGGACTGAATGGTCGAAAAGGTTACCAGCCGAGAGGTAAAACCTTAGGCGGAAGTTCATCGACGAATGCAATGTTATATGTACGGGGTCATCAATGGGATTATGATCATTGGTCAGACTTAGGGAATGCTGGTTGGTGCTATAAGGATGTGTTGCCCTATTTCAAAAAAGCGGAAAACAATGAACATTATAGCGATGAATTTCATGGGCAGGGTGGACCGCTTAACGTCTCTAATGCAACGGATGCTAGTCACCTAAATAAGAAATTCTTGGAGTCTTGTGTAATCAATGGGGTTCCTGTTGCTGCAGATTATAATGGTGAAGATCAAGAAGGTTCGTTCATGTATCAGCGGACCATTATTAACGGCGAACGATGTAGTGCGGCTAAAGCTTACCTAACGCCAAATCTAGATCGCTCCAATCTCACGGTCATAACACACGCACTTACTGAAAAAGTATTGATTGAAAAGGAAAGGGCCGTTGGTGTTCGTTACAAGAATAATGGGCAATCGGTAGAAATCAAAGCTCTCAAGGAAGTGATTCTAAGTAGCGGCGCATTCGGTTCACCTCAGCTCCTTATGTTGTCTGGTATTGGCCCAGCGAGACACTTGAAAGAAAAGGGTATTGACGTTGTTAAAGATTTACCTGGTGTTGGCCAAAACTTGCAAGACCATATTGATTACGTTCAAACCTTTAGAGTTGTTGGAGGTTCCGACACGTTTGGCTTGTCGCTTAAGGGTTCGATAAGCATATTGAAATCTATGTTGGAGTGGAGGAATCATCGAACAGGAAAAATCACAAGTACCCTTGCTGAATCGGGAGCATTTTTTAAATCGTCTGAAGATGTTGCTATACCGGATCTTCAGTTAGTCTGGGTAGCTGGAATAGTAGATGATCATGCAAGGAAAGTGAATTTCGGACACGGTTATAGCTGCCATATAACCCTATTACGACCTGAGAGTAAGGGTGAGGTAAAACTCGATACAACCAATCCTGAGGACTCATTATTGATTGATCCAAAGTTCTTGGATAAATCAAATGATATTAAGATTTTGTTAAAGGGGGCTAAGAAGATGCAACATATCCTGACGGATGAACCGTTTAATGATATTCGGGGAGATATGTTATACGACGTACCAATGGGCGATGATATCGCGCTGGAAAATGATATTCGTAATAGAGCAGATACTCAATACCACCCTGTTGGTACCTGTAAAATGGGTTCCAAAAACGATATTTATGCTGTAGTTGATAACGAACTTCGAGTATATGGCATTGAGGCGCTTCGTGTCGTAGATGGATCTATTATGCCTACCCTGGTTGGTGGGAATACCAATGCTCCTTGCATAATGATTGGTGAAAAGGCAGCTGAGATAATAAAGGCTCGCCCCTGTTCTCAAAAAAGCGTTGAAGCGACAGAAGCGTCGGTTGAGTTGCCACGCAACCAATATACTCCTGTTTAGTCTGCAACATAGAACACGCCTTTTTCAATGAGCAGCAAGAAAAATGCTCGGTTTTCTGGGTGCGACAGTGCTTTCGTCAATTCATTTGGCGGAAGGCTTCTGTGGTGGCAGCACAATTGGACAAGCATATTTGCTGAATCTGGAAAATCCATTTGTTTACCATTAATAAAAAGCAATTCAGGTTGGTCGCATACTTTTCCTGTATATATCATTCTACTGGTTTCATCTCTAAGAAAAGGGATGTTTTCATTGCAGCACAGTAATACATCATCAATATTAAGTGGTTCAATGCTTGCCTCTGAATCCTCGTTATCGTATTTAGCCGCAGACAGGTATTGTCCCACCCAATGCTCTAGAGCATTAGGTTTCTCTAAAGAGGAAAGCAGCTGATCCTTTACTTTTTCAATAGCAGAAGGAGGGATCCAGCCAGTATTGTTCTGAGGTTCTAGGTCGGGGTCGGCATAACGCTGATGGTCCTGAAGTTGGTCGAGTTGATGGTCTGTATATGAGCTTAATAGATCCTTGTTGCTAGGAGCACGAAAGCCAACGGACAGTGTCATGCATTCCCCGTCTGCGACGCCGTGGTGGGCTAAGCCAGGGGGGAGGTATAAAAGGTCGCCGGGCTCAACATTCCATGTGTCATTGGTGTTAAATTGACCGAGAATTCTTATTGGTAGGTCAGGGAGTAAAACAGTATCTTCGTTGCACTGCTGCCCTGATTGCCATTGGCGCTTTCCATCTAATTGAATTAAAAATACGTCATAATAGTCGTAATGCGGGCCAACGCTGCCTTGATCTGTAGCGTAAGTGATCATTATGTCGTCTAGACGCCAGCTGGGAATAAACTTGAACGTGTCTAAGAATTGACTGAATTCAGGGATGTGAAGGTCAACGGCTTGAACGATGAGCGTCCAATGTGATTCTGGCAATTCTGAAAACCGAGTATCAGAAAACGGACCATGTTCTAGTTGCCATTGGTTGTTTTTGTGTTCTTGAATAAGGCGAGATTCAATGTGAGGTTCTAGTGAAAGCCCCGCTAATTCATCTGCACTGATCATGCTACCAATGTCAGGGAATGCATTTTTTACAAAGAGAGGCTTTTTTTGCCAGTAGTCTTTGAGGAAGACCTTAATACTAAGGCCTCCCAGTATCGCGAGGGGGGTATCAGAATACATTAGATTTTTTTAGCTTGCTCGGCTGCATTACCTATGTAACTGGCAGGTGTTAATGCTGCTAAGCGAACTTTTTCTTCCTCTGGGATTTTTAAGGTGTCGATGAAAGTTGCTAGTGTTTCTTTCGTGATTGTATTTCCACGAGTAAGCTCTTTCAGCTTTTCATATGGCTTTTCGATATTGTATCTACGCATAACGGTTTGAATTGGCTCGGCAAGAACCTCCCATGCATTATCAAGATCCAAAGCAAGCTTAGCTTCGTTAATCTCAAGTTTGCTGATGCCTTTTAAAGTTGCTTCATAGGCAATAACACTATGAGCAAAGCCAACCCCTAGATTTCGAAGTACGGTTGAGTCTGTCAAATCACGCTGCCAGCGAGAAATAGGCAGTTTAATTGCCAAGTGCCCCATGATTGCATTGGCAATACCTAAGTTCCCTTCGGAGTTTTCGAAGTCTATAGGGTTAACTTTGTGCGGCATTGTTGAAGAGCCAATTTCACCTGCGATAGTTCTTTGTTTAAAGTAGCCTTGGGAAATATACCCCCAAATATCACGGTCAAAATCAATTAGGATTGTGTTTAGCCGTGCTACAGCGTCATAAAGCTCTGCAATGTAATCGTGAGGTTCAATTTGGGTTGTGTATGGGTTCCACTCAAGGCCTAGGCTTGTGACAAAACTGTTTGCATTTTCTTCCCAGTCAACGGTTGGGTAAGCACTGAGGTGGGCGTTATAGTTTCCTACTGCACCATTGATTTTTCCCAATAGCGGTATTTCGATGATTTGTGTGCGTTGACGCCTTAGTCTCGCCACAACGTTTGCCATTTCTTTACCCATGGTGGTAGGAGAGGCTGTTTGTCCATGGGTCCTGGCAAGCATTGGCATATCGGCATATTTCCCGGCAAGCTGTTTGATTGCGTCAATAACCTTGTCTATGAGCGGGACTAGCACGTCATCACGACCAGATTTTAGGATTAAACCGTGTGATAGGTTGTTAATGTCTTCTGAGGTACAGGCAAAATGAATAAATTCGGTAATAGCCTGAAGCTCTGCATTATCCGCAATTTTCTCTTTTAATAAGTATTCAACGGCTTTTACATCGTGGTTGGTGGTGCGCTCTATTTCCTTAACACGTAAAGCATCCTCTTCACTAAAGGATGAAATCAAATCGTTTAGTAGTGCGTTAGCGGTATCCGATAGGGGCGCGACTTCTTCAATGCCAGGGTTTGCGGCAAGTTTTTGAAGCCAACGAATTTCAACAATAACTCGGTTTTTAATAAGGCCATATTCGCTGAAAATAGGGCGTAAAGAGGCTGTTTTTGAACCGTAACGGCCGTCTACAGGAGATATTGCGGATAATGCGCTAAGTTGCATGCTGGACTCCAAATGTGGGAAAGGGCGCATAATACACGATAACTGAATGCTCCCCAAATTTTATAGGGCTAAATAAGATAGGTCGCTATTGGTCGCTTTCCAAATGAATAGATGATTTTAATGTCTCAAGAGAAGTGACCAGGCTCTTTTTTCCTATTAGCAATTGAATGCGACTTCCACCCAGCTGACGCCAAAGCATAGCGGAGCGAACACCTGAAAGAAGAATAGCCCTTATCTGATTAGCAACATTGTCCCTTTGTAATTGCTGAGGGTCACCTTTTACCTGAATTCGGTATCTAAGGGAGCCAATAGTATCGACATAAATATCTGCCAATTTGGCGATGACGCTAGCGTTTGTTACTCCATCAAAATGAATCAGTTGCGACTCTGCAGTTTCCAGTCGAGAGCGTAATACCGAAAGCAGGTCGTTATTCTTACGGAGCATTTTTTCAACATGTAGAATACCTATACTGTAACGGATAGCATCCGCATATCTTGCGGTATCATTGTTAGCAAGAACTTTGTATAGGGTTTCTATCCCGAGGCCTAATTTGGCTTCGCTACCATAAACATCTACGATGTTAGACGGATTCAAGGAAAATATACTTTTTAAGGATGCCTCTAAGTACTGGTTAGGCAATTCTCCAGTACGCGACAGTTGTTGCACCAAAGCTGCGCTTTGAAATATGCCCGAAAGCGCTAGCGCTTTATCTGTTTTGTTTGTTGCCAAGCTTTGGTGCTCCATACAATGCGCGTTATGCTACGTGTTAAACGTTTGTTCAATAATACCGCCGCCTAAGCATGTGTCGTCTTGGTATAAAACAACAGATTGACCAGGAGTTACGGCTCGTTGGGGTTCGTTAAAGTGGATGATGTACATACTTTTTCCATCTTGAATGGTCTCGTCAATGGAACAATGCTGATCAGGTTGCCGGTAGCGTGTTTTTGCCATGCATTTGAAAGGGAATGCAGGCGGTTTGTCTTCTACCCAGTCTATAGCCGTTGCAGTTAATGTGTTTGAGAACAATTTAGGGTTCTGATTACCCTGTCCCACCACAAGAACGTTGTTGTTTAGGTCTTTTTCCAGAACATACCACGGTTCTTCCGAGGAATTTGTAAGCCCTCCGATACCTAAGCCTTGGCGTTGGCCTATGGTGTGGTACATCAAGCCTTGATGTTTGCCAATCACGTCGCCACTCTCAGTTTTAATTTCACCAGGTTGAGCGGGAATGTATTGTTGTAAAAAGTCTTTAAAGCGTCGTTCACCAATAAAACAAATGCCTGTACTGTCTTTTTTATCGTGATTCTCGAAACCTTGCGCGCTGGCAATTCGTCTTACTTCAGGTTTCTCAATTTCTCCCAGGGGAAAAAGTGTTTTTGCGAGTTTGGAGCCCGCCACTGCGTGTAAAAAATAACTTTGGTCTTTGTTTCCATCAAGACCTTTTAACAATGGAGCTGTTGCTAGATCTTTGTCGGTTGAGAGTTGTCCGCGACGTGCATAGTGACCGGTAGCAATGTAGTCGGCACCCAATGATTCTGCATAATCTAAAAAGGCTTTAAATTTGATTTCTTTATTGCAAAGAATGTCAGGATTTGGAGTTCGGCCTGATTTGTATTCAGTAATAAATAACTCGAAAACATTGTCCCAATACTCAGCGGCAAAATTTGCGGTATGTAGGTGAATGTTAAGGTTGTCAGCGACAGATTGGGCGTCAGCTAGATCTGTGATTGCAGTGCAATAATCGGTACCGTCATCTTCGTCCCAGTTTTTCATAAACAGCCCTTCAACATGATATCCTTGTTGAAGTAACAGGTATGCACTAACGGATGAGTCTACGCCACCAGACATCCCGACGATGACTTTTTGTTTTGCCGTGGACTTGGCCGTAGTTACGGGTACTGAATCTGCTTTAGGTATCGACATTTACTTTCCTAGCGGGTGTTCATAGATAAGAGATAGTGGGAAGGTTTTTCCATCGAGATAGTCCTGTAGGCACTGTGCAACAAGAGGGCCTCGATGAATGTGTTTCTTATCTTCAAATTCTTTTTTGGATAGCCAGCATTGTCCGTGAATATCACTGTCAATAGGATGATCTTCTATAAATCTTACTTTGGATGCTGCAAAGCAAAAGCGATAATACGTTACATTGTTGTATGGCGCCGTGTATGTATAAATGCCAACTAAGTATTTTGGTTCTACGAGCCAGCCCGTTTCCTCTAGGGTTTCTCGGATTGCCGCATCAGTAATAGTTTCGCCTTGCTCAACATGACCTGCTGGTTGGTTAATAACATCTAGATTGTTGGAGTGTTCTTCTACAAATAGGAATTTACCATCTTCCTCTATAATCGTTGCAACGGTGGCATGGGGTGTCCAGATCATTGTGGGGTTGGCTCTTCGGCTATTTTGCAGTGCATTCTATATAAAAAAGATAAAAACAGCCAACCCGTTCACATTTACTGGTAGGCATTTGTATCTAGGTTATCATGCAAGAAGCTTTCAAAGTAACTTGAAAGCGGAACCAGGGCGTCGTGAGGCATCACTTTAAATAGTTTTTTTACCACGATATTAGTACCCTTTTCTACCGTTGACATTCCGACGTCAGCTGATTTTCTCTTGATTCGGCCAATATTGATCATGCTTGAGGGGGTTTCATAATATGCCTCAATGCCAGCACGAATCAGTTTGTTGAGTGCTGAGATGATATTATGGCGATAGCCGTCAATTACAGGGTCTTGATCGACTCTCGTTAGTAGCTCTTGTGCGAGATTATAGAGCTCTTCTGATAGCGTGAATGCCACAAAGTGGCGCGGGGCCGAGCCGCTATTTTCATAAGTTAGTAATGTATTCATATAGGAAGCAAGCTTTACCATCTCTTCTATAGCCATATTTTTAAAAAGCTTCCGTATGACCATGTGAACACCACGTTCAACCGCAATCATGCCCGTGTCAGCTGCTTTTTTGACTACAGGGGATACCTCGACCATATCTCGTGGTTTGTAGTAATAGACGTCAAACCCTACTTCGGTGATATCCATCAATGAGTTCGATATTTTAATGTTTAAGTCAGCATTGGTGCTTTGCGATTGAATGGCCGCGATGGTTGCGCGGGTTTGCTTGTAAAGAACTTCGCTGATTTCAAAGCCAAAATGTTGCTGCTTCATTGATTTTCTCCCCTCAGAGCAGTTTTTTTTGATCTGCCTTCGTCTAGACACTTGTTATTAGTTGAACCTATTACATTAACCTTGCGTTAGACTCGATAGTATTGCAGTGTTAGCGAAAATTCTAGAGGCACAACGTAAACGGATTGTAATATGACAGAACCTTCCCCCCAAGCGAAGCTAACCCACCTAAATGGCTCAGGTGAAGCGCATATGGTTGATGTGACCGAAAAAGATGTTACTCAGCGAATTGCGGTTGCGGAAGCGTTTATTCGAATGTCGCCAGAAACGCTTTCCCTAATTGTCGAAGGTAAGCACGCTAAGGGCGATGTGCTTGCCGTAGCTCGAATTGCAGGTATTCAGGCTGCGAAGAAAACATCTGATATTATCCCGCTTTGCCACCCACTAATGCTAACTTCTGTAAAAGTTGAACTTTCTCCTGATTATGAAAAAGGTGGCATTACCGCGTTGGCCACTTGTAAGTTGGCTGGGAAAACTGGCGTCGAAATGGAGGCGCTTACTGCTGCATCTGCCGCAGTGTTAACAGTCTATGATATGTGTAAAGCTGTAGAAAAGGGGATGGTGATAGAATCGGTTAAGCTGCTTGAGAAAAAAGGCGGAAAGAGTGGGGAGTGGAATCATGATGATTGATATATTGTATTTCGCGAGCGTCAAGGAACGCATGGGAATTGCTGGTGAGTCTGTGGATATTGAACAAAGCATTACGGGTGAAGGTTTAATTGACATTCTCTCAGATAAGGGTGAGCCCTGGCTGTCTGTGCTTTCTGATAGCAGGTTGCTTGTCGCAATAAATCAAGAGATGGCAAGTTTAGAAGATGGTATTGTAGAGGGTGATGAAGTTGCCTTTTTTCCGCCAGTTACAGGTGGGTGATATGCGTATTTCTATCAAAGTACAGACCAAAATATTTGATGCCGCGTCGGAAGCAAATACATTGCGTTCAGGTATTGCGCTAACAGGCGCGCTTGTTGAGTTCACTGGGTTTGTAAGGGATGTTAGTGAAGGGAGTCAGGTGAGTGCAATGTACCTGGAGCATTACCCTGGGATGACAGAAAAATCATTACACAATATTGCTGAACAGGCGATAAGCCGTTGGCAGGTATTTGGTGTCAGTGTCATCCATAGAGTCGGACGGTTAGGGCCTGCCGAACCAATAGTTTATGTGGCTGTTATTGGTGAACATCGCAGGGAGGCATTTGAAGCGTGTGAATTTATTATGGATTTTTTAAAAAAGGATGCGCCTTTTTGGAAAAAAGAGTGGAATGAAAAGGATGAAGCTCAATGGGTTGCTGCGAAAGAAAGCGATGAAAGTGCAGTGGCGCGCTGGTAAGCCGATTTATTTTTTGCCAGTTCGTTTTTTTTGAGATTGTTTGTGAATTTGAGCTTTAGAGAAGTGTTTTTTCGATTGATTAAATGAGCTTCGCTTTTGGGTTGTTAATTGAGTAAGTCTTTTTGATAGTTCACTTGGAAGTGCGGCTTCTTGCCATTCGCCAGGTTGTAGGTTTGCTATTTCCCATGGGCCAATTTTTATTCTTATAAGTCGAAGAGTGGGGTAGCCGACAGCCGCCGTCATTCTGCGAACCTGGCG
>CAJXZM010000159.1 GCA_913063125.1 uncultured Gammaproteobacteria bacterium
GCTTCGCCACGAGCAACAATCGGTGAACGGCGCTCATCACCGTATAATTCCATATCTTCTTTAAGTTCTTTAACAATCAACTTTTTCAAGCGCTTATGAGAACCCAAAGTCTTTTCTAACACATTTCGTTCTTTTTCTAACTCAGCTTGCTCACCACGAATCTTCATCTCTTCCAGTTTGGCGAGATGACGTAGTTTTAATTCTAGAATCGCTTCTGCTTGGCTATCCGAAATCGCAAAACGTTCCATCAGTACAGGTTTGGGTTTATCTTCAGTCCGAATAATCCGAATCACTTCATCAATATTCAGAAATGCGATTAATAAACCTTCTAATTTATGTAACCGCTCAAGCACTTTACCCAATCGATACTGCAATCGACGTGTAACGGTTGCAATTCGAAACTCTAACCATTCCGATAAAATCTCATACAGGCCCTTTACCGCTGGACGGCCATTGTTACCAATCATGTTCAAATTAACACGATAGGTTTTTTCAAGATCCGTGGTCGCAAACAAGTGCGCCATTAACCCTTCAACTTCCACGCGATTCGAGCGAGGTACAATAACCAAACGCGTAGGGTTTTCATGATCAGACTCATCACGCAAATCCGCCACCATAGGCAGCTTTTTCGCATTCATCTGAGCCGCAATTTGCTCAAGCACCTTGGCGCCAGATGTCTGATGAGGTAACGCAGTAACAACAATATCGCCAGACTCATCTTGATACACCGCACGCATACGCATGGAGCCCTTGCCCGTGGCATACATTTTGATGATGTCATTTTTTGAGGTGATAATTTCTGCTTCAGTTGGATAATCCGGCCCCTGAACTAACTCACACAAATCATCTAATGAACAACCAGGGTCTTCCAGCAGCCGAATACAGGCGCTTGTCACTTCTCGTAAGTTGTGAGGAGGTATATCCGTGGACATGCCCACCGCAATACCCATAGAACCATTTAACAGTACGTTAGGGAGGCGCGCAGGCAAATCCATTGGCTCTTCTAAGGACGCATCAAAGTTGGGTTGCCATTCCACCGTGCCAAGACCGAGCTCTTTTAGTAGTATCTCAGCATATTTTGTCAGCTTTGATTCGGTATAACGCATCGCCGCAAAAGACTTTGGATCATCTGGCGCCCCCCAATTACCCTGTCCATCCACTAAGGGATAACGATAACTAAAGTTCTGAGCCATATGTACCATGGCCTCGTAACACGCCGAGTCGCCATGCGGGTGAAATTTGCCCAACACATCACCAACAGTACGAGCTGACTTTTTAAATTTTGCTGACGACTTTAATCCCAGCTCCGACATTGCATACACAATACGTCGCTGTACAGGTTTTAGGCCATCACCAAGGTGAGGCAATGCGCGGTCCAAGATAACGTACATGGAATAGTCCAAATACGCTTTTTCGGTATACTCTTTCAGAGGTAGTTGTTCGACCCCTTCAGCACTCATATCTGACATAGATAGCTAACTTCTTGTTATGGTTGCAATGATTAAGGAATATAACAGCACATTCTAATTCAGACTACGAGATTTACTAGCCTACAGAAGGTAAAATTGCGTCAGCCTCATAGAAAATCAATTTATTTGACATTTTTATGGGGTTTTCCACTCTGTACACTTATAAATCACTCAATATTGATGCCTCCGTATAGATAAAAGGATTACATAGCCTTATATTCATAGATAGCCTCTAGATAGCTCCCGGTTAGCTCCTAGATACTCAACCAGCTGAAAGAGCGTAATGAATTGAGCAATACTGATAAATTAGATGCACTAATGTCCGCTCTGGCAACCCTATGCCAATCGATGCCCTATGAAAAAATCAGTGTTGGAGATATCGCAAAAGAGGCAGGTATAGCGAGACAAACATTTTATGCCTATGCGCCATCAAAAGATGAGTTACTGCTGAGCATTATTGATAATGTATTTGATGAGTTTTACGAGAAAGTCTCTCCCGTTATTATCAACATGGATGAAATATACCGAATCTCACTTGAGCTTTTTCAAACCTGGAACAATAACGCAGAAAGTCTCGACCTCGTGTTATCCGTTAACTTAGACCACCTTGTGTTACAACGATTAAAACGCTATATCACAAGGCTCTCCGGCAATGCTTTACGGGAGAATAATATCGCCTACCCCGAAGGTTATATTATGGAATACTTAATTGAATACATTACAGGCTCATCCTTCCAAGTACTTCAAGCCTGGATGTCAAATGGTAGAAAAGAAACACCCCAACAAATGGCAGAATTCCATCGCATGGTATTACACGGCAGCATCATTTCTATGTTTAATACTTTTGGCGTAAAGCAATAGAGGCCCACGCATTCTCTCTACGCTGACTCCCTGCTTTACCCGCTATTTTTAGCAAAGCCTTATCGCGCAACCAACACTCGTATCCATTTTTATCGCTCTTTTTCCATTCAACATCAACTTTCTCAAACAGCTCATCCATTTGTTGGCGAGCCCCCGCCAAAGCAAGGTGAGTCATTGAACAACGAACATCCATTAGACCTAACTGCCGATGACTAATAATGAGCGCTAATATTTGCTCAACTACGCGCTCCGGCCAGTGGTAAAAAATCGCTGTACGAGCAACATACCCAAGAATAGCCGTTGATACATGAATATCTTCAATGGTACGAAATAGTTTTACATAATCGGAATAGCCATCACCCGATAGAATATCCGAAATATCTATCTGCGCATTATCAAACCGAACCGTTGCATGATTTACCTCGGGAACAAACGGCAATGTTGGTAACTCGGTTACCTCCATCCCCTGCTGACCTGCCAACACGCGAACCACTCGAATCTGTTGACGACCATCTACTATCTCATCCGTGGTAGCAGCAATAAACAATTGCTCCGCATCACAACCACCGGTCACAAAAGTTTTTAAACCACTTAACAGCCACTGACCGTCACGATTCTTTAATGTTGTTTTAATCGCTTTAGGGTGATTACCCTCCTCTTCTGTCACACAAAGAGATGCGAAACCATCGTGAAGAAAATCCGGAAACATTAAACGTAATGCAGAAAGGTATCCCGAAGAAAATGCAAACGCGATTCGATCAGCTAACGCACCGCCCAACAAGGCTTGATCAATGGACGCCTGCCAGGTCCTCCGTTCATCATCAAACAACACCTTCCACTGTGTTATTGACAAGTTACTAACGGATTGATGAGAAATTTCAAATAGTCTGCTCATCACATCATTTGCTATTGTCATAAAATCCCGTTATCAATGTACTGCTACTATTTAAGTCTGCTGACTTAGCACTTTCTGCAAGGTATTTAAACAAACCTAGCAAATAATAGCTAATCGCCGCAACAAACAATCCATCAACCGCTTGCTGCATTCTGAACTACAGATCAAACGTGAATACCGATGAATGATGCTCAGGCAAACCAGCTCGCCCTTGCACCGCAAATCGGAACATACCCGATGGTTCTGCTAATCCAGGGTTAAACCAGCGAAGTTCATATCGAGACATGCCGTCTGCTTCATCATCGATATGGCGAATTTGCATATCATAACCCTGGTCATTTACCTCAATACCATTCACTTGTAACGTGGTCCACGACTGAGATTCATCCAAACGCCATTGCATTGATAACAAGGGTTCATGTAAAACAAGTTTCGATGGATTCACGCCTAAAAATACCGATGACCAATAGGGTTCTTTGTTACTGCCTGCCTCTTCGAAGTTTGGTGCAACCATTTCTTTTTGCGCGCCAGTGACAGAAACCTCTTCTGGGAAAAAACTGTGTGTCGCCAATCCCAGCGCCCATGTTGATGGCATCTCTGAAAAACCCGGCTCCCGGATCATATCCGCAGCCAAACGTGCCGACTCCGTTGCCAAAAACTGCGTCGTTCCAGGTCCATAAATGGTATGCCCCCCTTCGTACCATTGCTGTGCGTATTCTTCTCGTGTTGTGCTATAGCCCATGAACCCATTAGTGTGACTCGCCACCACAATATGCTGCACCGCTGATTTATTAGCGAACAAGGCATCACTAATGGCAGCCTGAATACGATTTCCCGATTCAAATGTCACCTCAAACGGCACACCAATCATCACTAAATTATCAATTTGAAAACCACTAACAGAAAGCAAATGAGGATAACGCTCAGGCTCTAAACCCCAGCCTTGTAAACCTGATAACATTCGATTTTTTTCTGCATGGCATTCATCAGGTTGAGCCTGTGCGGGAGCTCCTGCTTTAAACGGCGCAATATAACTGATAGGGAAAATCTCATCCCCCTTCGCAGCTCCCACCAATGCCGCGCCCACTAAAGCTCGGTCACACAAATCATGAGACGCCTCATCATCAAGGGCCAAGACATTTAGCTCACGCATCGCTGAAATAATCGTAATATCATCTTTTAATGAGCGATCTAATGATTTAAATAACTCTATCGCGGCAACCCCCAACATCATACCAACTCTTCGCGTTTCTAAGTCCCCTCGTAACCCAGGACGATAGTTAGGATTATTATCGCCATGTGTTGCCTCAAAAGCCCCATGAATCATTGGTGAAGCAGGTTGGTACTGCTTATCGACAAACCACTGCAGTTCCCGCTGATAGTACGTCCAGACATCACCATGATAAGGGCGAGTAAATGCAGGTATTCCGGTACCGTGAACAGAAAAGCTCGAAAATGCTCCAGCAGGAACAAAATCTCCCTTATCATTTTTTATATCAATCCTCACCATGGTCATCAAAGGGTTAACAGCACGCTCCGCAGCTTCAGCAGTTTCTGATTTATCCGCAACATTCTTATTAGCAACATAAGCACCCATTGAACGATTTTTGGTTGCTCCATAAATATTTTTCACACCAACCGCCACTTTTGCCGATTGGCGGTTTTCATACGCTTCAATCAATCCGCCTGCTATTTGTTGTGCTAAAAATTCAAATACCTTTGGATCAAAGCCCGGTTTATTGGTGCCGAATGTATTATAGAAATCGCTCGCCAAAAAATGACCTGGACCGCTATGTGTATGAGTAACATGAATCGACATATTATGAGAGGCAATATCCGTTTTTCCAGCCACTAGCTCCGCCACACGATGATGGAGAATCAAAGAGCTCGCCGGTAGATCCGCCTGAACAATCGCAACCGGCTCTCCTTGTTTGGGTTTGATATAAAACATGCGTGCTTTTAGTCGATTACGAAATCCATCTGCCTCACGCGCCCAAGCAGAGTAACCAAACTTAGGAATACCGATGGGTGTCGTAATATCTCTCTCGGCAACTCCCGCCATCATAACAGGTACATCCTGGGGTGTTTTTGGCTTAACATTAGTAATACGTAGCTCTGTCACTGGATACACAAAGAATGGCCAAACGGTATGTGCTCCGGCACCAAGAACAACCATCACCAACACCACTACCGTGCCAGCTGACCATTTTAGTTTCGCTTTCATCAACACGTTCACTTTCTCCTTATTTCCCCAAGATCTAATGTCAGACTTTGATCAATCAACATCAAACAATAACAGCACGATAGTACCACTAGATTTATACACTTACCAATCTCACCATAATGAACTGTAACGTAAACAGAAGTATAACCACCTAAACGACTACGGCTGTAACCTCATACCATTTTCTGGCGGTAATGTGGGATAATGCCCTCTTACACGCTTACCTTTAGGATGGACACACCACTACAATGTCAAAACCTATCAATACTCCTAACAATATTTCCAACAATGTTCGACTGACTGAATACAGTCACGGCGCGGGCTGCGGCTGCAAAATCTCCCCTAAAGTGCTTGATGTTATCTTACAATCTCAGCTTACAATTGCCCCTGATAAGAACCTACTAGTAGGCAACCAATCAAAAGATGACGCTGCAGTTTATGACCTCGGAAACGGGCAAGGAGTTATTAGTACCACAGATTTTTTCATGCCTATCGTTGACGACCCTTTCACTTTTGGCCGAATCGCTGCAACGAATGCCATTAGTGACATTTACGCCATGGGAGGCAAACCCATGATGGCAATCGCTATTTTAGGCTGGCCAATCAACGTTTTATCCGCCGAAGTGGCACAGCAAGTAGTGGACGGGGGGCGACAAGCCTGTGCCGATGCAGGCATCCCATTGGCAGGAGGTCACAGCATTGATTCTCCGGAACCCATTTTTGGTCTTGCTGTCACAGGTACGGTAGCCTTAGAACATCTTAAACAAAACAATACCGCCAAAGCTGGCTGCAACCTATACCTCACTAAACCGCTAGGTGTAGGCATTTTATCTACCGCACAGAAAAAGCAAATTTTACAACCAGAACACCAAGGCATTGCTTCCGCCAGCATGTGTGAGCTGAATATCATTGGAAGCACCTTAGCAACACTACCTCAAGTCACGGCGCTTACTGACGTAACGGGGTTTGGATTATTAGGACACCTTATAGAGGTTTGTGAAGGCAGCCAAGTGAATGGCGTTATCTCAATGAATGACGTTCCTGTTATTAATGCCGCCAAACAGTACCAAGAGCTAGGGGCAATACCTGGAGGCACCCATAGAAATTATGAGAGTTACGGGCATAAAGCCGCTCCGCTTGAAGAGAAGCATATAGAAATTCTTTGCGACCCCCAAACCAGCGGTGGTTTGCTGGTAGCAGTAACACCAGAAGGGGAAGCAGAGTTCTTAACAATAATGAAACGTGAGGGCTTTGACCTGTCACCGATAGGCCGCTTGATTGAGCGTGAATCTATCGCTGAGGCCAATGAGGGCGTAACCCAGCCTTACGTTTCAATTGATTAGAGGTTAACTACATGGAACATTACCAAACGTTGGTAAGCACAATAGCCCTGACCATGGGCGTTTCTTGGGCTAGTGGTATCAATTTATATGCCGCGTTACTAGTACTAGGCATTGGCGGTTCAACCGGCAACATTGATTTGCCCCCGGGTTTAGATGTGCTTGCAGACCCAATGGTAATTCTTGCGGCAGGAGTAATGTATGCTGCAGAATTCTTTGCCGATAAAGTCCCCGGTGTCGACTCCAGCTGGGATACCATACATACTTTTGTACGCATACCCGCAGGAGCATTACTTGCAGCATCCTCCGTTGGTGACGTAACACCGGCATTTGAAATCGCCGCAGGTATTATGGGCGGCGGCATGGCAGCAACCTCCCATGCAACCAAGGCAGGCACACGCTTGTTAATTAATACCTCCCCTGAACCCTTTACCAACTGGACTGCATCCATTACTGAGGACATCGCAGTTTTTGCAGGTCTTTGGGCCGCCTTATATAACCCAATGCTATTTTTAGGCTTTATGGTTTTATTTATCATTTTGGTTATTTGGTTACTTCCAAAAATCATTCGCGCCATCCGTCTTATGGTATCAAAAATTGTTAATTTCTTAGGATTATCAAAGAATAAAAATCGTATTCCTGAGGCGCACCGATTACCAAATAGTGGACAGCCTGAAAATGGGCAATCAAATACTGCCAGTGCTGTCCACAATGAACGATTTGATCAGCTCGCTAAACTAAAATCGTTATTAGATAGTGGCGCGATTAATGAAACAGAATTTGAGCAAGAAAAACAACGATTACTTTCCAACTAACACTATCAAGCCATCACTGCCAAACTAATGCTTAGGAGGTCTTTCACCGGGAGACCCTAAGCTTCCCGCCCGTTGTGATGCCAACTGCGGTTTAACCCATAACTCATAAAATTCATCAGGCATTAGCGGCTTACTGAAATAAAATCCTTGATACTTATAACAACCCTTCTCTACCAAAAATCGTAATTGCTCCTCCGTTTCCACACCTTCCGCCAACACATCCAAATCCAAATGTTTAGCCATTGAGATTATGGTTTCAACAATCGCACGGTCATTTTTGTCATGCTGAATGTCACGAATAAAGGACTGATCTATTTTTAGTTTACTCAGCGGCAATGACTTCAAATACGATAACGATGAATACCCAGTGCCAAAATCGTCAATAGACAAAAAGAAACCCATATCCTTTAAACATTTCATTTTTTTGACCATAACATCAAGGTTATCCAACAACATCCCTTCTGTTATCTCAAGCTCAATCTGGTTAGGTGAAACCCCCGCCACCCTAACAATGGTACTAATTCTTTCTGCAAAGTCATCCAATATAAACTGTCGCGGGCTAATGTTGATCGCCAACCGATAAAAATCATATGGCAATCCCAATGCCTCCCACTCTTTAAGTTGATTACAAGCCTCCTCAGCAATCCAGTCACCCAAAGGGACAATCAACCCACTTTCTTCTGCAACCCCGATAAATTGATCTGGACGAACCAAACCTAGCGTCGGCTGGTTCCACCGCACTAGCGCTTCCGCACCAATCAAGTTTCCATGTTCATCCAATTGAGGTTGATATTGCAAAAAGAACTGCCGTTGCTTCAATGCTCTTGGCAATAACATTTGTAATTGCATACGTTGCTCTGCAATCACCTGCATATCTTTTGAGAAGAATCGAATAGCATTTCTACCATCCTCTTTGGATCGATACAATGCCGCATCTGCTTGGCGAAAAATATCATGAATAGTGTCGTTATCTTGCGGGTACAGTGCAATACCGATACTACAACTTACATGCAGTTGGTGCCCCTCTATCATAAATGTTGAAGACAACACATCTTGAAGTTTCTTGGCTACTTTTCTTGCCGATTCTGATGCTAATGTACTATCGGCATCCAATTCTGGCACCAAAACAACAAACTCATCCCCCCCTAAACGCGCAACAATATCTTCATCACGCACTAAATCCCGCATTCTTTTTGCAATCACAACAAGTAGCTTATCGCCAACGGGGTGACCTAACGAGTCGTTGATATTTTTAAAGTGATCCAAATCGACAAACAACACCGCACCAATATAGCTATGGCGACGGGACCGAGCCAACTCCTCTTCAAGGCGATCAAACAACATCCGGCGATTTGGAAGGTCCGTTAATGGGTCATAGTTAGCCTGCCGACGAATAATTTCTTGCGCTTCAATCCTAGCCGTAATATCGACTACGCCAGCAATAGCACCTTTATATTCACCTTTGGTAATAATCGGAGCAGTTGACATATTGGTATAAATTCGTCGCCCGTCTTTTGTGAGTAATTCAAAATCATGCTGCTCGGCTATACCGTCTTTACGTTTTCCAAAATTTTCTTCACAAATGATTCGCCCACGTTCATCCATGAAATCAAACATGTGCTTACCGATCATTTCTTCACGACGATACCCCAACATCGTTGCCATGGATTTATTCACCATGGTTGTCGCCGAATGCTCATCGACAACCCATATGCCTTCCTGCGCTAATTCAAAAAGATACCGATATTCTTCTTCACTGGACTTTAACGCGTCTTCCGCATTCTTACGTTCAGTGAAATCGGTGAAGGTCGAGACAAAACGCAGAGGCTCACCGTCCTGAGATCGCTCGACAACCTTTCCCCGCACAAACATCCAGCGGTATTTACCATCATTGCTTTTAATTCTATACTCCACCTGAAAAACATCCGTTTCTCCACGCAAATAACGCTTAAGTTCGATACGGGTATGGTCCTTGTCATCCTCATGAACCAACGCTCTCCATTCATCATAACTCCCTAAATAATCCTCTCCTTTAAACCCCAATAAGTAACGTAATCGGTGAGAGAAAAACACCTCATTCGTACCCATGTCCCAATCAGCAACACCATCACCACTACTATCCAACGCAAACAACCAACGCTCCTCGCTATTTCTCAACGCCGACAATGCTCCGTTCACCTTTTTTTGCATTGAATTGTACGTCCGAGACAAGCTCGCAATCTCATTCGCGCCAGTTTCTTCGACTTCAATATGGTGTCGAGAAGTACGACCCTCTTCTACTGCGTTTTGGAGTTTTCTCAGCGGACTCACAACAACAACAAACAACAGCCATGAAAATAATAAGACAGCGATATTACCTGCAACAACAACAATTACAATATTCTCAAGAAGTAAACTTTTCGCACTAACAAAATAACCCTTAAAACTCCATTCCACATACAATACACCAACAGTTTCAGATCGAATCTTACCTTTTGATGCCTCAAGAACAACAGGAAAGTATACGTGCACACTTTCCCCATCAGTATCAATATACGGCCGCAATGTTGATACACTGTATAAATAATGGTTTACAGAATAAGATTCTAATACCGTCGCCGCACTTTCGTTCTTCCATTGCCTACCGGTGCTAAAACGAACATTTCCATCTGCATCAACCAATGATGCATTAGTAATTTCATTCACCAAGGCCAAATTCATCACTTCCTCTTCAGCTTGTATTTGGTCATCTTGGTAAAAGAAACGCTCCAAATGCCGCTGACTTTGTATCATGATAGATCGTATACGATGCTCACTATTGGCAACAAAGTTTTGTTGGTCACCGTAGTATTGCAAAGACATCACAAACAAGGAAAACACCAACACCAAAAGAAAAACCAACAACGGAAGCATTATCCGTAACGGCATTGACATCATTCTCATCGCGCTACTCCCTGAGCACTTACTTCCTGAACCTTTACATTCTGAATCCAAGTTGCATCACAAATTAAATTATCTCGTGGCAGAACATCAATCAGATCATGCTTTTTCATCAGCTCAGACAATTCCTCTATACGCCTCCCCATAAACTGCTCACACCGCCCTAACCAAATACGGTTTTCTTCCAAGCTGGGTAAATGCAACCCTTCATAGGCTTGGATTAAGTTCTCTTTCGCTATACCGCTTCTCTTTGACATAACCCTTAATGACGCCTGTTTATCATCATCCATAAGTTGTCGAGCAGAAAAATACCCATTCACTAATACTTGAAGCTGCTGCGAATAATCCAATATGGCATCTCGGCGCACCACCAACACATCCATAATTTGATTGGAAATATTGCTACTATCAAAAACCTTATGGCCTCCTGCACGAAGCAATTCTCCTGCAACAGGTTGATATGTCACTACTACATCAACGCTTATTTCATGGAATGCTGAGAAATGGTTTTGAATCTTTAGCGGTACAATCGTTACATCACTCGCAGATACTCCCGCGAATTCCAAAAAACCCACCAGCATAACTGCACCAACGGCCCCCGTATCCACACCAATCCTTTTTCCTTTTACATCATTTAGTGACGCAAAAGGCTCCTGCGCTATCACCATATCTGCGCCTTGAGAGATATCTAGAGCAGCTGCAATCACAATATCAACACCAGAAACCAATAAACTAATCGCCTCGTCTAACGTTAATGTGGCAGCTTGCAAACTGCCATTTTTCATCGCCCTAATCACCCCCGTTGAGGAAGAAAGCTCAATCAGTTCAACATCTTGATCATCAAAGAAAGCATGCTCTTTGGCCAAATACAGGGGTTCATACCCCGGCCACAGCATCGAGCCAACTTTGATCGGACCGTTAGAGGCCTCTTCACATCCACCTAACACCAGTATAAATAATACTAAAATGGGGAAAAGTAGTGTTTTTAACGATGGTTTCAACGATGTTCTCAACAATGTTCTCAACAATGCACCAACCTTCTACAAGGAGAAAGGCCCCACAAATGCAAGACCCACCATAATAAATCGCTTTCAAAAGTATAGCAGAGGAAAAAAATTACCTAGCGACCCAAACGCTCCAATACCCACGGCACCACATCAGCCATCAAACGCTCGACATCTGGCGCATCTTTGGCGCCAAACTCCGGTTCAAAATAATGCTCTGCTTCATACTCCCTGTAACATTGATCCTCCACCGTTATTGCCCCCCTAATTGCCGCGGCATCTTCCTTAGGGTAAATCTCCTTATCCTTATTGGCATAACCATAAAAAACAGGCACCCCAGCAATTTCAGACATATTACGTACCAAATTGGCGTTAGACGATAAAGAAGACCAAGTAGACAGCCAAGCCTCGGGGCGACAAATACGGCCAAAACCCATGTATTGCTGATTCATCAGATCCGGACGGTCACTTAACAAAGAACCATAATGACGGGAAGATGGATCAAGTGTTGGGTCCGTATAATGCAAATTGGCCATAGTTCGGTACACCACCATAACCCTCTCTGTAGCGCCCAGTCGCCCAACTTTATGGCGCTCATGGAAATCTAACGACTCCTTGCTCGATTTATACAACCGCTCATAATGTCGCGCCTCATCCACCATCGATTGCGCCATCACATCTAAACGCTGAACACGCGCTTTTTGCCCTGCACGAAACTGTTCTACAAATTCAGCGCTGTATGCAGAAGCCTTAGGAGGCGGTACAAAACCATTGTCGGGGTGGTACATATCCATCGCATCATTGGTGAGCCTTGGATCACTTTCATCCACAACAGCAGGGTCCATCGCCTCTTGTAACACCTCCCCCTCACCACGGTGAGCACTAACCGCAACAAAAGCATCCCCAGGGATAAGGTTCGCTTTGGATAGTTTTGTTGGGTCACCTGCGGGTGTAAATGCTAACCGCTCACCTCCTGATTTCTGTGCTTGAGCCTGATACATCGCCATTAACGCACCACCGCCAGAGTTACCAAACAACACCACCTGATCAAAGCCTTGCTGTTCTTTTAAAAATGCCACCGCCGCAGCCACATCCAACAGCAGATCCTCATGAATGGCTGTTGCATCATTATGCAGACAGCGAGTATTCATTCCCAATACTGCAATCCCTGCACGAAGAAACCCCGGAATACAATAATGGCGGGTAAAATCAACCTTAGGATGCATAACTAACACCGCAATATTCTGTGCATTCGCCTGATCGGGTTGATAGAACACCCCAGCGGTTTCTCGCATATCTTGCGCTCGCAGATAGACTGGCTCCTGCTGTGTCTTTTCCGGTAACTCCCCCTTGTAATTAAAAGGCATCCCCATCCAATAGGTATTTGAAATCAACAACATTACGCATCACCCTTGGTAGTCACTTTCTTCGAATGTTTACGTGTCTCTTCTTTGATATCCTCTGGGGCGGTGTTAAACAATAAGTTGTATGCTTCTTCTGGTGTTTGATCGAGGAACTTCTCCTCGTTATTCGTATAAGTAAACTCCACCATAATCATATTCGGATCCACCATATAGATAGATTGGCACCAGCCATGATCCACAGAGCGCAATGGGCCAACACCGTTATCTTCACAACGCTTTTGCATAATATCCAAGTTTTCTTTATTACCAACATCAAACGCCACATGGTTTACCCAAACCGGCATGCCCAACCCCGTAGAAACATCGGTCCGATACTCATCATTCTCCCCAACATTATGGATTTCAAAAAAGGCCATGTATTGGTCCCTACCCATGTCAAAAAAGTAATGTTTGAAGTAGCCCTCTTTTTGACGGTGATTTTCCGTTCTAACTAAAGGCATGCCTAATTTTTCAGCATAAAATGCATAAGTATATTTACTGCACTTCGTTCCAAAGGCGAGGTGATGAATACCGTTAATGGGCTCCCGTTTAACGGATAATGGTGTGAATTGAGTTGCCGTTGCAGTCATTATGAAACCCTCTGTTTCTGTATTTTCCTATGATTGAGCTGCGTTCACTCTAGCAATTTCCACAACACTATCTTCCTAATTGATAACATCAGTAAAATTAACTAAAAAAAGCCAAACCTTCAGAAAAAACCATTAAAAAACAGTATATTAAAAAACAACAGAAGAAAAACTTAACTTCCAGAATGATAATATAGAAGATACATAACCGTTATATTGCGGCTATTTTCTGTTTGCGAAACCTTCCAGGAGGGCAGCCTTCCAGCTCACGAAATGCGGAATAGAACGCTGATGATGAACTAAACCCTACCGCCAAACCGATGGTCAAAATAGGTTCATCGGCATCTTTCAGCAAGCGGCGCTTGGCAGCATCAATACGTAATGACTTGAGATACCCGCTAAAACTCACCTGCTGACGCTCATTAAGTAATTCTGAAAGCTGGTGCGCGGATAAACCCAACTGAGTCGCCAACGATGCTAACGATAATGAATCATCTTGATAAAGATGTTCTTCCTGCATCAGTTTCTCTAGTTGTATTACACACCCCTCCACATCCACATTATCCAGGGTACTATGTTCATATTTTTTTACCTTTTGTGCTTCATTGGCTTCAGCAATGTAATGCACCAATTCGGGATACTTCACCCCTAATAAGTAACTCAACACCATCACCAAGGTAATCAGTGACAAGTACACCTGAAAAAACAACCTATTTGATAATAAACCACCCAGCAGCGCCGAAAATGCAACAAAACCACCGATCAACAATAAAAACACCAACACCATAATTTCAGCGCGAATATAACCTTTAGGGTTATCTATCTGCAATAACCGCCGCAAAACCAAACCCACATAACCCGCACCCAAAGCTGACGACGCAGCAACACTCAGTGAGGACAATGTTACAGGCTCAGAAGGCGAACGATACAGCCACTGCGCCAATGAAAA
>CAJXZM010000160.1 GCA_913063125.1 uncultured Gammaproteobacteria bacterium
TCGTCATACATTAAAAAAACCACCCTGTGTCTTCTTCCAATTTTTTCGCGCACCCCCAATACTGTTTTTTGTATTTGATTGCACGAGCCGATACTTTCTTAGCTACTTTCGTAAGCCACGCTTTCTTTTTAAACGTGCGCTTTTCGAAACCGCCATGACCTTCGTGATAAGCAAGATAGAGATGGTAAGCATCATTCCGTTTTATTTTATTCCGACGATAACTCGTGGCGTTATACCAACCAATAAAATCGATGGCATCATCAAATTCATCTCGGTCAGCCCCCCAATTACCCGATGATTTAATATACCCATCCCAAGTATCATCCAAGGCTTGTGAATAACCGTAAGCCGATGAAGCACGCCCCAGCGGCACTATCAAAAACCATTTAAACTCCGGTTTAATATCTGCTTCAAATTTAGATTCTTGGTGAACAATCGCCATTAGTACAGGGATTGAGGTCCCCCACTTATCAGCTGAAGCTTTAGCATCTTCATACCAGTCATCTTTTTCCTCAAATATTTTACACAGATTATCCACATTCGCCGGTGGAGAAGAGACGCAACCCGACATCATCAGAGCACTACAAACAACGGCTATAATCGCTAACCAAGATCGCTCTCCAAAAGTAACCCGCTGACTCATACCGGCACCTCAATACCATATTCTTTTAATAGTTCAACATACTCTTCTTCTGTGACCACGGAAACCCCTAAGGATTCCGCTTTAGTCAGTTTTGACCCTGCATTCTCACCAGCAATAACACAATGCGTTTTCTTGGACACACTACCGCTGACTTTAGCACCAAGCTGCTGCAAATAACCCTTCGCCTGATCCCTAGCCATCAGCGTTAGAGTGCCAGTTAACACAAACGTCTTACCCTCCAATGGTTTTACTTGATCATGATCTACTTCAACTTCATCCCAACGAACACCCGCCGCAATCAAAGAACTAACCACATCGACATTGTGAGACTGCTGAAAGAATTCGACAATATGCACGGCGACAATAGGACCAACATCAGGAACTTGCTGCAGCAATTCTTGGTCGGCTTGCATCACCGCATCCAAATTACCAAAGAAATTTGCCAAATTTAGTGCTGTCGCCTCCCCAACTTCTCTGATTCCTAAGCTGTACAAAAAACGCTGAAGACTTGTTTGCTTACTGACTTCCAGCGCCTTCACGAGATTTTTTGCGGATTTCTCTCCCATACGCTCCATCTTTGATGCAGCTTCTACCGTCACATCAAATAAATCTGCCACCGTATTAATCAGCTTTTGATCCACTAACTGCTCAACGAGTTTATCCCCCAGACCATCCACATCCATCGCTTTACGGGATGCAAAATGCTTAATGGCCTCTTTCACCTGGGCATGACAAAACAATCCACCACTACAACGTGCAACAACCTCCCCTTCCTGCTGAATAATCGCAGAATCACAGACGGGGCAGACTGTTAGCATATCTACTGGCTGCGTATTATCAGGGCGTTTATCGAATAACACCTTGACGACTTTGGGGATCACATCACCAGCGCGGTAAATAACCACGGTATCACCAGTACGAATATCCATTCGCTTCACTTCATCCATATTGTGAAGCGTTGCATTACTCACGGTAACCCCGCCAACAAAGACCGGTTCCAATCGCGCAACAGGAGTAATAGCACCCGTTCGTCCTACCTGAAATTCAATATCAAGTACGGTAGTAAGCTCTTCTTGGGCAGGAAATTTGTGTGCTGTCGCCCAACGAGGTGCTCGGGATACAAACCCCAACATGCGCTGGAGCTTAAGATCATTAACCTTATAAACAATACCGTCAATATCATAATCCAGCCCGTCACGCTTTATAAGAATGTCATCATGATATTTAGAGCACGCTTCTGCTCCTATATTTAATCGCACTTCAGGGTTAAGTTTTAAGCCCCAAGCATTCAGTTGTTTGAGAGTATCAAAATGTGTTAATGGCAATTCACCGCCATCAACATAACCGACCGAATAACAGTACATATCTAAGGGGCGGGAGGCGGTAATACGCGAATCTAATTGTCGCAAACTACCCGCAGCCGCATTTCTTGGATTAACAAATACCTTTTCACCCGCTGCTTCTGCTTTTGCATTGAGCGCATTAAACCCAGCCCTTGGCATAACCACTTCACCTCGCACTTCCAGCGTACTAGGGTAGCCTTCTCCTCGTAACTTTAGTGGTATGGACTCAATGGTACGGATATTATGCGTAATGTCTTCTCCAGTTTGTCCATCACCTCGTGTGGCAGCCTGTGTAAGTAGGCCATTCCTATACATCAAGCTAACTGCCAACCCGTCTAACTTTGGCTCACAGACATATTCAAGCTCGTCACTTCTCTCTAAACGTTCTTTTAGACGCTTATCAAAAGCCAATAACTCTTCATGATTAAATACGTTATCCAGGGATAACATAGGCACTTTGTGGGTAACCTGAGAGAATTCATCTAACGGTTTATCACCAACTCTCTGAGTCGGGGAATCTGAAGTAATTAGCTCTGGGTTTTCTTGCTCTAGGTTTTTCAACTCCCTAAAAACACGGTCATATTCTGCGTCTGTAACCTTGGGGTCGTCCATCACATAATAGTGATAATTATAATCTTGAAGGGTATGTTTTAATGCTTGAGCGAGAGATTGTGGCGTTGTCATATATTGGAATATCGGCTATTTGAAATACATTGTTAAAACAAAAAATCATGATACCGGAAACAAAGAAGGGGCGCATCTCTGCACCCCTTCTTTGTTTCCGGTATCTTAACTTCTATAAACGTCTATTAACTGCGCTGTGTCACTCGCTGTGATAAAAATTTGCGATCAAAATCCAACACGCGCTGCCGGTAATGCTCTATCGTCTGCTGCGTCATCACACTATGATGCTCATCTTTTAGCTCACCACCCAACAATGAAACAACCTTACGGGCACATTCCACCATCAATTCAAATGAATGCATAGAGCGCTTAGGCCCAGGTAATTTCATGAACATGCACACACCAGGCGTGCTAAACGAATCCAAGTTATCAGGATCAAAAAAGCCCGGTTCAACTACATTAGCAAGGCTGAACAACAATGGTCCACGACCAACATGCTGCTCAAAACGGTGATAGATATTCATATCGCCAAAACGGATACCGCAAGAGTTTAGTGCTTTATCAAGCTCTAACCCATCAAATACCTCACCAGGACGCGCCATCAGATTGAGCACGATGACTTCTTCCAATCCATCGATATTCAGTGGCATATCATCGTCTTGACTAGTCTGAACGACCGACTCGTCTTTCCGTGCCCTCTTAGAGGATTTGGACGACTGTCTTGGCTCATCATTATCTCGACAATGAGACGCTAACTTTTCCTCTTGTGCCGCGCGAGTAGATAACAACATTTCGTCATCTTCAAACAATACGTTTTGGTCTTCACTCTCAGGTGCACAACGCTGTTCATCAGCCTGACGTTCACCCAAATCATCAGCAACATCGCCCCCCAAAGAGTAACGCCTGACACCACCAATCCCGTCATCATCAAAGCTACTGACATTTGTCCCAACAACACCCAGCTGACCATCGTCAACGACTGGCTCATTGGCAGAAAATGAAAACCCTTGATTAACGGGGTCTTCATCAACGTTTCCAGCCCTTACATCTGAATAGCTATCCGTTTCAGCTCCAGCCAGCGCACCACCAAATTCAGGCTCTATACGCTGCTGACCATCCCCGTCATCAGTTCCCGATTGACGAGCTCCGCCATTAGGCAATTCACCATTATAGTAAGTCCCTTCTTCGCAGCTGCCCCCCATTTCAGAAGAGAGTCCAATTTCCCCCATACGAGAACGACGCATGCGACGATAGCCGTCAAATAAAATCCCGGCGATCACAACAAGCCCTATAATAATGAGCACATTTCTTAAATCGAACTCCATTGATACTACCCCCTTCTAAATCCCTATGATTCCCCACAGGAAAACCAAACAGACTGTCTTGTAACCAACATAGAGCAAAATCAGGAAAAATAAAGCAAAGTGACACCTTAATATTAAAAAACTGTCATATTACTTTAGATTAGAGACTTTACTCCTTCCAAATATTCTTTATGCCGTCATTACGCTCATAACAGCTTATATTTACATAGAAGCTAACGCAGCCGCCGCTTCTACATCAACCGCAACCAATCGCGATACACCAGGCTCATGCATAGTCACCCCCATTAACTGGTGGGCCATTTCCATGGCAATCTTATTATGAGTAATATAGATAAATTGAACATGTTCTGACATTTCTTTTACCAACCTCGAATATCGACCCACGTTAGCATCATCCAACGGAGCATCTACCTCATCCAACATACAAAATGGGGCAGGATTCAATTGGAATATTGAAAACACCAATGCAATCGCCGTTAGTGCTTTCTCTCCACCAGAGAGCAGGTGAATCGTGCTGTTCCGCTTGCCTGGAGGTCGCGCCATAATGGCTACGCCCGTATCAAGCAGGTCATCACCTGTGAGCTCTAAGTACGCATGGCCACCACCAAACACCTTCGGAAATAAGTTTTGCAATCCCTTATTTACTTTGTCGAAAGTTTCTTTAAATCGTGTACGTGTTTCTCTATCAATTTTACGAATAGCATTTTCTAGAATTTCTAACGCCTTCAGCAAATCATCATTCTGAGAATCTAAATAGTTCTTTCTCTCCGACTGCGCCTTAAATTCATCAATCGCCGCCAAGTTAATGGCCCCCAAGCGAGATATACGATTAGCTATACGCTCAAGGTCACCGGTCCACTTTTCTTCATTAGCATCATCAGGCAGCTCAGCAACAATACTCTCCAGCTCAAAGTCTGCTTCTTTTAGTTGCCCTTCTATTGTATTTCGTTGTACTTGCAACCCCTGCCATTCAATACGGTAACGCTCAAGCTCTGTTCGAACCCCCTGAGACGACTGCTCTGACTCGCCGCGTTTTTTCTCAAACGTTCGCAATTCATGTTCACATGTCTCTAAGGCCTTTCTTGAGTTAGAAAGTTCCTCTTCTACGCTTAATCGAAGCTCCAACTTTCCTTCTAATTCAGCCTGTAACTCTACAAAAGGGTCATCGCCTTGGTTTAATTGCGCCTCAATAGTCGCTCTTTTCTCGGCCAAGGTTTTAAGTTGACTCTGAAGCCGCTCAATACCTTGTTTTGTCGAATCTAGCTGTGTACGGGTAGATCTGGCATCTAGAGCAAGTTGATGGGTCTTATCTTTATCTTCCCGTGCTTTATGACGTACCGTCTCAATATCATTTCGGTTCGCATCACGTTTAGCAAGCAACTGTTCACGCCGCTCGGTATCTTGTTCCATAGCATCAAGCGCTTCCTGCCACACCAAACGCGACTCACTGATATTTTCCTGCTCTTGAGTTTGCTGCTCTTCACATTCAGCCAACTCACCGCCAATACGTTCCCGGCGCATAGAAAACTGTTCAAGACGCACTTGCTTAGCACTCAACTGTGCTTTGGCATCAGCATTGTTACGAGTGAATTCACTTAATGCTCGCTGTGCTTCTTCTCGCTGGCGCTCAATGTCTCTCAGTAACTCTCGGCCATCTAGGATCTGATCAGACAGCACCTCAACGCGCGCCTCTTCTGCTTCGAGCTTGCCGGTTACCTCTTCCAGTGCTTGCTGACGCTTAAGCACGCTATCTTGTTGATTCTCATCTTTCGCAACTCTAATCCAGTTTCGGCCAATCCAAAGCCCCTCTAATGTGATGAGGGATTCACCTGCTGACAATGATGACCGTGACGACAAAGCATCACTTAAGCTTTCTGCACAATACACGCCGGCCACAAGATTCTGTGCCGATGACTCACCGCTGATTTTAGAGGCTAATGCCGTTAACCCGGCTGATGCTGTCACGTCCACAACAACACTGGTATCAACAAAGGACACAGCTCCGTGCTCAAGACTCTCAATCACCGTGGCAACGGAATCCAAATCATCGACACATACTGCTTGTAGATAATCGCCAAGTACGGTTTCTACCGCCTTTTCCCAGCCATCTTCGGCCTTGATAGATTGTGCGACTCGAGGATTAGCGTCAAAACGATGTTTCGCTAGCCAATCCACCAAGTCAGATTCACCCAACGCAGCTTGTTGCAAAGCCTCTAACGAAGCATGGCGGCCTTTTAAGGCCTGCAGCTCACCTTTAGCAATATCCAAATCATTGTTGATTTGGTTATTATCATCTCGCTTACGGTTAATTTCATCAACTAAATCAGACGCTCGATTTTGTAGGTCTTCATGGCGAAGGTCGGCTTCAGACACGCGCTCTTCTAACTCAGCAACTTCCTCTTCCAATGGACCAGACGTTAATGTGCCTTGCTCCATTCTTAGCCGTTCAATACGATCCTTTAAGCGCTCCGTAGATTGCTCTAGATGTTGGATTCGTGATTGTTCTACCTGCGCTCGTTGTCGTGGCTCACTGGCTTTTTGATTAAAGTCATCCCACTCGGACTGCCACTCTTGCATAGCATCTTCGGCGATTGCCAACGCTTCGGATGAGGCGTCTGATTGAGCTTCAATCAACTCTAATTCTGGTTCAACTTCTAACAAACGTTCAGACAATTCTTCTGCCTGTTGCTGATCCAACGTTAAGTTTTCTTCCGACTCTTTGCATGAATCAATGGTTTCTTGTAAATCCGTCCGCAGCTGCGAGCCACGCTCTTTCTGGTGCTGGATACTTTGCTCAATACGAGCAATGTCTGCTCCCAAGCTATAGAAGCGACTTTGCACTTCATTCATTTTGTCGTTTAGTTCAGTATGCTGATCACGTTGCGTTTCAATACCTGTATCATGAGAACGTTGGTCTGCGACAAAGGCCTCTAGCTTAACCTCTAAGTCTCTAATTTTAGTTTCACGCTCGACAACCTGCCCATCCACGGCTTTCCAACGCAATGCTTGTTGCTGTGCCTTTAATAACCGCTCTTCTTCTTTGTACTGCTTATACTTTTCTGCCGACTGTGCTTGGCGCTCAAGATGCTGAAGCTGTCGGCCAAGCTCTTCACGTAAATCCTCGAGTCGATCCAAGTTCTCTCGAGTACGGCGCATACGGTTTTCAGTTTCTTTTCTGCGCTCTTTGTACTTAGAAATACCAGCAGCTTCTTCTACATACACTCGAAGCTCTTCTGGTTTAGATTCTATTAAACGAGAAATCATGCCTTGTTCAATAATGGCGTAACTGCGTGGCCCAAGACCCGTACCCAAAAATATATCGGTAATATCTTTACGCCGGCACTTAGTACCATTTAGATAATAGTTGGACTGCCCATCACGGCTTACTAAACGGCGGATAGAAATCTCTGCAAATCCCGCATACTCACCACCCAAGCTGGCATCAGAATTATCAAATACAAGCTCAACTGTACATTGCGTGGTAGGTTTTCGTGAGTTAGAACCATTAAAAATAACATCTGTCATGGATTCACCACGAAGATGTTTAGCAGAACTTTCTCCCATTACCCAGCGCACAGCATCAATGGTGTTGGATTTTCCGCACCCGTTAGGCCCTACAATACAAGAAAGGTTCTGCGGAAAGGAGACAGTTGTAGGATCTACAAATGATTTAAATCCCGCTAACTTAATACACTTTAAACGCATGAAAAATTGTTCTCCATCAACTGCGCGGCATTCGGCCCGTAGTTAATTAGATGCTTTACTAACCAACATTAATTTTGTTTGCCTTTGCTTACTTAACAACCAAAGGCACGCCTACTTTGAACCGAGCATTCTAGCGGTTTTTTAACCCAGGAACGAGTAGTAGCCGGAAAATAACAACATTTTAGAGACAAAAAAAATAAGATGAAGCAGAAACAAACACTATCTTTCGTTTAGCTCTATTGAATCATCGGTGTAATGGCTGGTCTCAGTGTGCTACCGTGCCAATTTGCGGCAATTATCCAACCGTACATTGCCTTTATCGCAGTCTATTAGGGAAATAGGAAAACCATATGATCAAACCGCTCAGCAATGGAATCGCTCTTATCTTTAGAGGTTTTGACGTTGCGAAAAAGCCTAATATTCGCCCTTATATGATTGTTCCATTAATCGTAAATATTTTACTTTTTTCTGTCGCAGGCTACTTTGCCATTGACCTTATCAATGATGCGCTATCTGGCTTAGATGATACCGTTGACCTCTGGTCTTGGCTTGATTGGTTAGAACCTGTGATTAACGCCATAGCCGGTACACTAAAATGGGTAATACTCATTGCTGCTATTTTACTCATCCTCTTTATTGCAGGCTCTGTTTTCACCATGATCACTCACATGTTGATCAGCCCATTCATTGGTATATTAGCAGAAAAAGTTGAAAAGGATCTTCACGAAACTAACTACCCTACCCATACTGTGATGCAAATTGCGGGACGTACCATTAAGCGAGAATTTACTAAACTCAAATACTCGATAACCCGTGCCTTAGGGTTATTTGTTGTCACCATTATCTTGAGTTTTATCCCGGTTGTTCAAATGATTTCCCCCGTACTGTGGTACTTATTTGGAGCTTGGATTTTGGCCCTTCAATACATAGATGTTCCTGCGGACAATAACGGAAAAAGCTTTGAGGAGGTGCTTGGTTTAATGCGGAAAAATCGGGCTCAGGTGATGGGGTTTGGTGGGGCGACATTGCTATTAACGTCAATCCCCATTATTAATTTGGTAATTATCCCTATCGCAGTTGCTGGCGGGGTAATCTTTTGGGTAGAGAAAATGTCAGATAACCGCTAATAGCGGTTATCTTTGGCCTCTGCAAGCTTTTTGGCTTTTGCTTTATCCAAAGAGTCTTGCACTTCTGGTGGCATATATTCTTCATCATGTTTCGCCAACACTTCATCAGCAACAACAACGCCAGACTCCGTTAACTTACCATTAGCGATAATACCTTGCCCCTCGCGAAAAAGGTCCGGCAAAATACCATCATACCGAATAGTGAGTGACTCCACATTATCCGTCACATCAAATGACACGTCCAATTGTTGACCACGTTTTAACGAACCCGCAACCACCAATCCCCCCACACGAATACGTCTATTGAGCGGTGCTTTGCCCGCCGCCACATCCGTAGGTGAGAAATACAGGTTAATATTTTCCTTCAGGGCGACGCCCATAAATGTTGCAGCAACACTAACACCAGCAACAATACCTAGCACGATAATGAGTCGCTGTTTACGCTTTGGATTCATTTTGTATATTCTCCCGTCTAACGCTTCGTCTAATTGCTTGTTTTATCTTTTTATTACGCATAATTGGCGCAACAATATTGGCAACAACAATAACAAACCCCAACCCATAGGCAGCCCAAACATAGGAGCCATGGCATCGTATATCGCCAATTGGGGCCACATAACACATGGTCATAAAGTCATTAAAATTTTCAAAAGCCATGGGCCTATTCCACCATTACCAGTTGTTTAACCCATTTACTACGCTGCTCACGCTCTAATACTTCAGCTCGTGAGGCGACCACAACTAACACAGAAAACAGAAAATAAAAGCCGAAGATACACATCAATAAGGGGGTCAACATTTCTGCTGGCATAGAAGCCCCTTCAGTAAGCTTTATTGAGGCCGGTTGGTGCAAAGTATTCCACCACTCCACGGAGTACTTAATAATTGGCAGGTTTACCACGCCAACAATGGACAGCAGTGCCGTGGCTTTCGCTGCGGATTGAGCGCTTTCGAAGGCATTGTTCAAGGCAACCACCCCCATAAACAAAAAGAGCAACACCAACATAGAGGTTAACCTTGCATCCCACACCCACCAAGTCCCCCAGGTCGGTTTACCCCAGATTGAGCCTGTTAGTAAACATAATAACGCAAACGAGGCACCTATAGGCGCACAACATTTGGCAACAATTTCTGCCATCTTCATTTTCCAGATAAGGCCTACTGCTCCCGCAACCGCCATCATTACATAGGCAGACATGGCCACACTGGCCGCTGGCACATGAATAAACATAATGCGATAACTATGGCCTTGTTCTTCATCCATAGGGGCAAAACCTAACCCTAAAATCACGCCTGGTATCAGCAAGACAACCGTAAACCCAATTAACCAAGGCAACATTTTACTGGTTAATTCATAGAAGAACTTCGGTGTACCAAACTTGTGATAGTACAGTTTTATCGTTTCAAACAAGATGTATTCTCTCCGTCAGCCACTTACGCTGATTCTAAGACCCGCAGCGATAGCAAAAGGTGCCAATGTAATTGAAAATATTGCCAATGCCGCTAAATATGCGAGCTGTCCGCTGAATGCCAAAGACATAGAGGCAGCCTCTACCGCGCTAGTGCCAAATATTAATACAGGAACATAAAGGGGTAAGGCGATAACCGCAATCAAAACTCCACCTTTTCGTAGGCCAACGGTGAGAGCAGCACCAATGGCACTGATCATACTTAAGACTGGAGTGCCCAACAGCAAAGTAACAATCAGTACTTTTATCGTTTCTGTGTCTAAAAATAACATGACACCTAACAAAGGAGACACAAGAATAAGAGGAACTGTTGTAATACACCAATGAGCCATAATTTTACCCAACACGATAATAAATAGCGGTTGAGGGCTTAATAACAAGACTTCTAGCGAGCCGTCGTCATAGTCCTGACGAAACAAGCTATCCACCGAGAGTAACGTGGATAATAAGGCCGCTATCCACAATACGCCGGGGCCGATACGGGATAATATCTCAGGCTCTGGCCCGACGCCTAAAGGAAATAGGGTGATAACCATAATAAAAAAGAACACCGGGTTAACTAAATCACTTCGCTGACGAAATGCGATAATCAGGTCTCGTTTGAAAATTGCCAACAAACCCTGTCGTAAAGGAGGGTATACAGGTTCCATCACACCCCCTCCCTAGCATCACCTAGACGAATAATTTTGAGATGAGAGGGGTCAATGCTTAGTTCATGGTGTGTCGTTAACACCACAGCCCCGCCCTGCTTAGCATGCTGCTCAATGATGGCCTCAAGCTCAGCCACACCGTGCTTATCAATGGCGGTAAAAGGTTCATCTAACACCCAAAGCGGTACGGGTTCCAAAAACAGCCGCGCCAACGCAACGCGCCGCTTTTGGCCTGCAGATAATGTATATACGGGGGCATCTTCAAAACCACGTAACCCAACTTTCGCTAGCGCCTGGTCGACTGCATGATCTAAAGCAAGGCCTTTCAGCGACGAGCCCCGACATTGCGCCATCCAGCGCAAATTCTCTTCTGCACTTAACGGAGCCTTGATTCCAGTAAGATGCCCAAAATAGATATGTTGTTGGCAAAACTGCTCACGACATCGGTTCATCGGCTTGCCACGCCAAAACAAGTTGCCTTCATAAGCAGTGGACAACCCGCAAAGAATACGAATTAGGGTCGTTTTTCCACTGCCATTTGGCCCTTCTACTTGAGTAATATCACCCGCATGAATAGCAAATGATAACCCTTCAAACAAGACTCGATCATCCCGCTCGCATAGTAAGGACTTTGTCTCCAATAAGGGGACTATAGCCTGTGTTTCTGCACCCGTTTCTAACAAACCAATTTCTCTAGTTTACCAATTGAGGCGAGATTATAGAGGTTGTTGACTACGGGGCCAACTAACATCATCAGATAGCCTGACTCAAAACAACATTCATACCCTATACTGAGAGCTCATTAACGGATAAAAAGAGTGTATTTATGGTGTCTGAGATCCCTTCGGACAGGTCAATCACAAAAACTATCGCGCCTTCAGACAAGGCACCACCACCAACATCTGTGCGCTTATCCCAGGTGCAAGCAGAAGTATCCAGTAGCGTAAAAATCGCTACTTCAGCGGTAAAAGTCGACGCAGCCCAGGTCTCACAAGATCACTCGACAATAAAACCTGCAACTCAAGGCCAAACCACTTCGACAGCAAATCCGGTACCAAACCCGACAACAAACTCAGCTACAAACCCTCCCAGACAAAACCCTCCTCCAAAGGAGCTCTACAACGCCACCGTTGTTTTCAATCGACAAGCTAGTGCGGGCTCAACATACCCAGCGACAACATCCGTGGCAACACAATTAACAACCGATGTAATTCAACGAATTAATCAGGGGTTAATGACGATTGTTAGAATCACTACTGACCTCCCGTTATTAAAAGGTGATCAGTTAATTGTAAATACCAGCCCCAGCACTGCATCCAATACAGTGCCCGGCACTTCTGCTACAACATTGGCACCATCGACATCACAGACGTTAACATCACCGCCACTAGCAGCCACTCCACACTTAGAACTACAACAACTGCATTCAATTCCCAATACACAAAGAATTCAACAAACCATTATCAATTTAGTGCGCCTGCTGGTTCCTACCCAAAACAGTTATAGCCCATTACTCAATAACATCTTAAGTCTTGTATCTGGCAAACCTGAACTGCTCAAGCAATTGCCACCCTATATACAACAAGCCATCAAACAGATTTCTCAACACTTGCCCAACTCAGAATCACTACGTACTGCTGATACCGTAAAGCAGGCCATAAAACACAGTGGCGTGTTATTTGAATCATCACTTAAGCACGAATCACTTAAACATCAACCTATTGAATCCCAGCCAAGAAAATATCAACCATCTTTACCAATAGCCAGCACTCGCACATACAAACCAAACTCCAGCTCCGACACCGTAGCTAGCGCAGCCACAAATATCACTCGCTCGCAACAACCATCAGCAAACCCTGTAGATTTCAAACACCAACTACTATCACTAGAAAAAGCGCTATTATCCGCAGCTAAGACAACGTCAGCAGCACACAAGGCACACCCCGTTACAACTAAAACAGCTCTGGATACACAGATAATCAGTGACCCATCTAAAATCATTCAAAAAACTGCCAGCACCATTAATTCATCCACTAACCCAACGGTATCATCAACAGCAACAACAACAGTACCGACATCAACAGCAGCTGAAACTAAGCTAGGTTATGCTGCCCCAAGCGAAAAACAACAATTACAAAACCTCATGCAATTAGCCAAAGCTCAACAATCAACAACAGAAATACCGAGCACAAAACACCAACCGAGTAACGTGAAAGGTTCACCTGAACCCTCAGTCAACAGAACAACACCATCAACTGATAACACAACCCCCTCCCCTAAGCCCTTAGCCATACAAACCTACCAAACTGCCTCATCTCACAATGCGGCACCACTACATAGCATTCCACCATTACCTGGTCAGCATTTGATGCAAGCACAAACCAATATTAAGGCAACGTTAAAGGGCGACGTTATCGCTGATGCACTGGTAAAAATCCTGTTAAAACAAACTCAAGAAACCATCAGTAGACTTCAGCTACATCAATTATCAACGGCTGCCGCTCATGTTGATGATGGCGCTCAGGTTACTCAAGCACCCCTTAGTTTTGATTTACCTATTTTACATTTTGGGCAACTCACTCTCTTTCACTTTCATATAGAAGAAGAGGCACAAAAGAATGCAGCAGACAAAGAAACGTCCGCTGATAAAAAGTGGAACGTGTCAATGGGATTTGATATTGAAGGGCTAGGAGCAATGTTCTGCGAGCTGAGTTTAATCAATACCTATGTGTACGTTAAATTTTGGGCAAAGGAAAAAGACACGGTATCACGAGCAAAAAGGTACTTTGATGTATTGCAAAAAAACTTACATCAAATAGGAGCAACCGTAAAAGAGCTTGAATGTATTGAAGGGTTACCCCCTCAACAAGAATCTAGCATTACACCATCTCTCATTGATGTTGAAACCTAAACCATTACCACAAGGACTAACAACACATGTCAGACCCCGTAGACACCGGAGCCGGTGGGCCACAATCGTCACCCCAGGCTGTTGCACTGACCTATGACGGGTGCCATGCGCCGTTCGTCAGCGCTACAGGCAACAGTGATATTGCAGAAGAGATTCTTCGTATCGCCAAAGAGCACGAAATACCGATTTATGAAAATCCCGAGTTGGTAGATGTATTATCACGATTAGAATTGGGCGATGAAATTCCAGAACTGTTATATCGTACTATCGCCGAAATCATTAGCTTTGTTTACTTACTAAAAGACAAAACACCGGATCAATTAAAATAGTGTCACTATCGTTAATAATTACAACGCAGCATGTTCAGAATATTTTAAATCTACAGGGTAATCTGCCGCCATCCAGGAATAAAAACCATCCCGAAAATAATACACTTTTGTATAACCCCAGTTAGCCGCAAAAAACGTTGCCATCGCACTACGAATATTTAACGGGCTACTGGTATAAAAAACAACGGGGGTTTCCCTATCCAAATCTTCTGACACATACAGAACCGAAAACTCATTAGTACTAAAGTCCAAATGAACGGCGCCATCGATATGTCCCGATGCCCAAGCCTGACCATCTCTTACGTCAATAAATACAGCAC
>CAJXZM010000161.1 GCA_913063125.1 uncultured Gammaproteobacteria bacterium
ACTAAATGATATCGAAAAAAACAAGAGCTTGATTATTTACCCGAAGCTTTTTCGTTTAATTGTTTGGATATACCACCGCTTCCCTAAGGTTTACTCCTGGGTAACATCCCAGAATTTAAAGCACTGATTCACCGTTCCTTTGAAATTAGACTGACTTGAGGGCTCGCTAGAAATGGGAACTCTTTACGGAATTGTGGTGATCTGAGTTAGTTTAAATTTGAATGTGGGAGCTGGTTAGGTTGAGAGGGGGGTTATGGCTGATTTCCATATCGACAAATAAACATAGCGCAAATTTCTTCTAAGATTAAGTCCTTCTTTTTACCTTTGGGCGCGGGCCTGTTAAGGAATTTGGGGTTTTGTGCAAAGTGCTCGACTAGCGCAATAATGAACTCCGATGCCATGTATTTATCACAGTTTTTCACGTGGCCAGCTTGAATAGCACTATCCATCCAAGCGTATAACCCCTCATCCCTTTGCGTGCCCTCATTGAGTATATCAGTCATAAAACCAGGTTTTTTCATGTGTTCAGCGATAATGATGCGGTTTATTTTTACGAAATCATCGTCGCCAATAACATCCCAGGTGTTATAGAGAACCTTCATTAGCTGCTCCCTAAATGGAATTGCCTTATCGTATAGAAGGTTCGCTCTCGCGTATGCGGTATCTATCATGGACTTTAAGATGTACTGAAATAGCACTTCTTTGCTGCCAAACTTTTTATAGATAGTGCGCTTGGTCGTTCCCGCTTTTTTTGCAATGTCATCCATCTTTGCAAGATGATACCCATTTTCAACAAACACTTTGGATGCGGCCTTAACAATGGCATTTAGCTTGGTATCCGCTTGCGTTGTGTCCTTGTCTACTTCAACCATAGGTTGTCTCGTGCTCTGCATGGTGGGGTATGTTCATACTTGTCATTCTAGCACGAGTATACTCCGGGGTATACTTTGCGGTTTTGCCTGGGTATACTTGCGGGTATACTCAATGAACTTGTACGTATTTTCAATGTAGGTTAATGATGTTATGAATAGACTAATCCAGCATAAGAGGGCACTGATTTTTTTCTCTTTGCTTGTTTTCGGGGTTTCTTTACTAGGATTACGCTCTTTTACGTTCGACACCTCTCCTAGGATCTACTTTAAGAAAGGGCACGCGGACTACGAAAGGTTCGTGAACATGGAAGAAACCTATGGGAGTGATTTCACGATATTTATCATGATGTCGGCCCGTAAAGGAGATATGTTTGAAAAAGAAAATCTCCAAGCACTGATGGAAATGACTGAATCAAGTTGGAAGCTCCCATACGTACGGCGAGTCGACTCACTTGCTAATTATCAATTTATCCACAGCGAGAATGATGAGATGTTGGTTGAGGATTTCATCGATAGTGATATCGTGGGTTCCGTTGGGCAGCTTAAGCAAAGAAGAGCGTTCGCACTAAAAGACACTGATATCGTTCATCGTTTGATATCATTAGATGGAAAACATGCTGCAGTCGCCTTATCTCTAAACATGGATGGCCCAACGTCGCAAAGTGCAGAAGGGGGGCATCGCTTAGTTGAATTGATGTACAAGCTAAGCAAGCGGATTGAAGCTAAATATAACAACGTTGAAATATCTGCCAGTGGCAATTTGCTAAGTACCTACCATAACATGAAGGTTGCAGAATCTGATGGTAAGTCGCTAGTGCCTATTCTGTTTTTAACGATGTTTTTTCTAGTTGGGTTACTCCTTAGAAGCCCCGCCAGTATAGTCGTGGCCTTGTTGGTTGCCGCTTTGTCGGGTGTCGGTGCTATTGGCTTCGCGTCGTTATTAGGCTTTGTTTTTTCTCCCTTAGCGGTCAATGCCGCATTGATAAGTATCACAATAGCTGTTGCTCATTGTGTTCATATCCTAGTTGGATTAATGAATGAGATGAAGACAAAAAGTAAAGTTGATGCCTTAGAGGTTAGCTTAAACAGAAACTTTAAAGCGGTTACCATCACTAGCCTTACCACTGCCATTGGATTCTTAAGTTTAAATACGAATGATTTGCCTCCTATTGCTGTATTAGGAAATGCAGCGGCAATAGGGACGGGCCTTTCGTGGTTATATTCTATGACGCTGTTACCTGCATTGATCCTGTTGTTACCCATTAAGGCGAGCGAAGAACGAAACTTTTTCCTAAGAAAGTTTATGTTGAAATTGGCCAACTTGATTATCGCTAAAAAGGAATGGGTTTTGGTAGCCACATTTTTAGTGATATCGATAATGGGGTGGTTTTCTCTCCAAAATAAAATGAATGACAACTTAGCGGAAATAATTCACGAGCCCCATGTATTTAGAGAAGATACCGGCAATATCGATAAGCACTTTGGCTCAATGAATGTTAATAACTATGAATTTGACTCCGGTGAAGAGTATGGGATAGCCGATCCAGTATTCTTAACCTATTTGGATGAGTTTTCAGGATTTTTACGTCAACAACCAGAGATCACTAACGTTTATTCATTTTCTGACGTTGTCAAAAGATTAAATCAAACGATGCACAACGATGACAGTGAATTCTATTCCATTCCAAATGACAAAGAGTTGATATCTCAATATTTATTGCTTTACGAATTGTCGTTGCCATTCGGCCTAGATCTCAATGAACGAATCACCCACGACAAACAAAAGATGCTATTAACAGTGTCAATGCCTTCGCTAGAAACCGAAAAAGTGATTGAGATTGAAGAGCGTATAAAAAACTGGCAAGAAAAAAATCTACCCACAGGGCTTGTCGCGCACAATGTCTCTTTATCAACAATCTGGTCCCACTTGACCGTTGCTAGTGCAAGGAACTCCATTGAAGGTGCCTTGCTGGCTCTATTCATAATATCCTTTGTTTTATTGTTTGTTCTTAAATCTTTTAAATATGGAGTGATAAGTTTAATCCCGAATATTACCCCTGTGATTTTGGGGTTTGGTATTTGGTATTTCTATTCTGGACAGGTCGGGTTAGCTTTGAGTTGTGTCGTTATCTTGACGATAGGTATTGTTGTGGATGATACGGTTCATTTTCTTGTGAAATATCAGTCAGCAAAGATAGAATCTGAGAATACTGAAGAAGCTATTAGAGCTACATTTCAAGATGTAGGCCCCGCACTTGTGGTAACCACAGCCATTCTTGCATCGGGTTTTGCGGTTCTCGCTTTCTCGCAAATAATGATGAACAGTGCTTTGGGTCAGATGACGAGTATTATTTTGGTGGCGGCACTATTTTTGGATTTCTTACTGCTACCGTCTCTAATCCTGTTTCTTGGGAAACGTTTGAATATCTAGCTTTATATCAGCCGATAATATATCTGAAAGCTTATTGTATTTTTTTTTGGGGGGGGGGGAGTATGAAATATTATGAAGATCACGTTATAGATGAACGTAAAACATTTCCTAGACAGCATGAGCTCACAGAGGAGGAAATTATTCGATTTGCTAAACAGTGGGATCCTCAGCCGTTTCATGTGGATAAAGAGTCTGCTGAGAAGTCATATTTTGGAGGGATAGTAGCTTGTACTGCGCATCTATTCGGTATCACTAGCAAGCTACCATTTCCTGATGCAAATGATTGGGCGGTAGTAAGCTCACTTGCTAGCAATAATCTAAAAAATCGTGCTCCAGCTCGCCCTGGGGATTTATTGAGTCTAACTGCAACTTGTATTGGAAAACGAAAGTCCGAATCCAAATCTGGTTTGGGTATTCTTGAATACTATGTCGAGCTTATCAATCAAAAGGATGAAGTGGTCTTTTCATATTTAAATGCGAGTCTTCACGAGTTAAGACCTGGTAGTTAGGCCGTGAATCGGACTCTGGTTGAAAGGAGGGCAAAGAATAAATTATTGTTACTTTGCTTTAAGCCTTGTATTTAGAACTGAACAAGCCTATTAAACCTTACTCCACAAAGGTTACAGGATTTAGTTCTCTGCACGCATCAGAGGGCGATGGCCCGCACAGATAATATATACCATTTAACATAATATATATTATGCGCACATACATGTGGTGATTATTATGAGTGGTATTTATACAAAAACGAGCGGTATTGTAGAACGAACCAATAGTGTTTCCCGAATTGGTAAACTAAGTTCGCGACACGAACTAATACTGTTTGCCTGTCAGAAAACGCCTACTAAATATGTTTCCCTGTTAGCTCGTTGCGAAGACTTACCGTTTCCACGTTAGCGGCTTTTAATGACTAAAGTGTTGGTACATATTAATACGAACTAATCGATAACTGAAATGAGTGCGTTGACGGGCAAAATTGCTCGAAATTTTCATCGCAGATGCATTTGTACGACGTTATGTTGTAAAAAGCAGATATATACTTTTTCAAATCCTAAGAAACATCATGTCTGATTTTCAGGTTTACAGTGAATAATACCTGATTGTGACAATAGATAGTCTCAAAGCTGTATTCATCACAATGCTGAGCTGACAGGAATCAACGGATTCCGGTGGGAATTGTCGCTAATCTAATGCTTTAAGCTTTGTATCTCTGCTTGTTCAAGCCATCGAGGATGATGATATATAACCCATCTCTAGCATTTCTCTCGTCGCTGCTGGTTCGGAGATTGATAGTTGGTTTGATCGCCCAAATGGGGCTACCAAATTTTCAGGGCAATCTACTAAGGAAGATTTGTGTTCTCATCCTACGCCAGGCTCTATTGATATTGAGAAGGTAGCAATAGGTTACTTTGAACGTATTGGGATGCGCTTGGGTTTCAAGTCCAATAATGGGTGGTAACTAAGTTAAATGTTAAGAACTGACTAAAACGACTAAATGCTAGAGTTTTGGGGCGTCTTCTATCCATCTCTATTATTACCAATAGTAACAACTGTTGGTAATAATAGGGGTCTTTGACTATACTAGCTTCATATAACGCTACGTTTTTTTCTAAATGGATCTGATAATGTCGAAGGCCTTTTCAGCAACACCTCTATTTGATGCGCATAGCCATTTCTATCAAATGGACCGTGACGAACTTTTCCCACATGACACCCCTTCCATACGCAAATATGTTGAGGCTACAAATAACGTCGTGCCCGGCGCTATGGAAGACTACCAACATGTAAAAGCTTTTTTATGGAGTAAGTGTAGAAAAAGCGATGCCACCTACAATGCTTTTCGAAGTGAATCGGAACGCTTTTTATTGTGGGCATGGACCGTCAAAGAAAGGTCAATAACATTTCTAAAAAAGCGAGATATCGAAGACTATATAGATTTTGTAGTAAAACCACCCAAAAGTTGGATCGGGCTACAGATAAAAAGACGCTTCAGATTAGACAACGGAATTAAGGTTCCTACGAAGGATTGGCGCCCTTTTGTTGTAAGAATCAGCAAAGCTGAACGCAAAGAATACGAGAATAACAACTTGGGTAAAACGTTGAAGCTGGAAAAGAAAAACTATTCATTACAACCAAAAACCATTGTGGAGGTGTTTTCGAACCTGTCTGTGCTCTATAACTTCTTAGTAGAAGATGATTATGCTTTCGGAAACCCAATACAGGCCGTTAAAAAAAGCTCGCCGTACTTGGTCGTTGATGTGACCAATGAGGGTGTTAAAAGGTTGTCCTCTCTTCAGTGGGAGTACGTTCTTGAAGCCGCGAAGACGCGAGCCAATAGTGAACCTGAATGGGAGCGAAACTTGTTTATTGTCGCATGTTTGAAAAGTTTGTATTTGAGAATGAGCGAACTCTCTTATAGAAAAAATTGGACACCCACTATGGGAGATTTCTATTCAGACAGTGACGGTAATTGGTGGTTCACGGCGTTTGGCAAAGGCAATAAGAAACGCAAGGTTAGCGTCCCCGTAGATTTCTTGGACTATTTACGCCGGTACCGTGAGAGTCGTGGCCTCGAAGGCTTACCTACCATCGACGAGTCGGCTCCCCTGCTCCAGCCAATTCGGCAAAAGAGTCCAGGGTTACAGGCAAGGACCATTTCAATAGCTGCCCAAGCAGCATTTGATTCTGCTAGCGCAAAGCTAAAAGAAGATGGGTTCGAGAAAGATGCAAAGATACTCCTGGCGACATCAACACACTGGCTAAGGCATACTGGAGCTTCTATGGACGTTGAATTCAGACCTCTGAAAGACCTTTCTGCGGATCTTGGCCATGAACAGCTTACCACCACCGACAAAGCATATGTTCATGCAGATGATCAAGAACGCGCAGCTTCTGGTAAAGGCCGGACGGTATAATCCGCTATGACCAATACTAAACCGTATTGGACATAGTGAACTCTGGATCATATTAACCCTTTTCAAATTTCAAAACTTTTGATAAGCCTCTAAGGTTTGTTCCGATAGAGTGATTTGCCGGGCTAATTCTTACGCCCTATTTTAAATAAGCTAAGGTGTCATCGGCACATGGGTTTGGGATATAATTGACTGATCAGATACTACTCTTTTTGAAACGAGCCGCACTATCATGACTGTAAATGTTTTGAATCAAAAACTATACCTTCCTGCTGCACTACGTTGGCTTAAATCCATAAGTTCTAATGAGAATTGGAAATTATCAGTAGTTGACCTAGCGGCAATATTGGATGAGGATGTTAAGAATCTTGAGGCCCTATTATCTAAAGCTAGCGAGAACATTAATATCGAAGTAGATAATGAGCTTACTGACAAGATTGCGATGCTGATCCAAATCCACAAATATCTATCGAGAATTGCTCCCATTGGTGGCAGTCAAAAATGCAACAATTGGTTTAATCAGCCCAATAGCAGTTCAATTTTTAATGGGTTAACTATTAAGGAATATTTGTGTGTCCACTCAACACCTGCCTCACTTAAAACCGTTATTCGTTATCTAGCCAGTAATTAACTGCTTTTAGAATTGGGTTCAATGATATGAAATGCGTCGTAATTAGTGATACACACGGAATGTATCCCGATTTAGAAATACCGCCTGGTGATGTATTCATTCATGCTGGTGATATTCTTGGTCGAGGAAAGTTGTCAGAACTTGTCGAGTTTAATGATTGGTTGGGCACCCTCCCCCATACGCATAAAATCGTTATTGCTGGTAATCACGATTGGTGCTTCCAGACCAATGAAGGCGAGTCTAGACTAATATTAACTAATGCTGTCTATCTAAGAGATGAGTTAATTGAAATTGATGGTGTAAAATTTTACGGTTCTCCGTGGCAACCCTTCTTTTTTAATTGGGCTTTTAACTTAAGTAGAGGCGCTGCACTAAAAGACAAGTGGGACCTTATCCCAGCAAGTGTTGATGTATTAATCACTCATGGTCCGGCTATTGGTATTTTGGATCAAACAATGGATGGTTCGAATGTAGGCTGCGAGGAACTGATGATGGCAATTAGGCGCGTAAAACCAAAATATCATCTGTTCGGGCATATCCATGAAAGTTATGGTGTCGCGCAGTTGAACGGTTGTACTCATGTTAATGCCAGCATAGCGACCGAACGTTATATTCCAACAAATAAGCCTATCGAATTTTCAATAAATTAATCACACACCCATAGAGGCGATATCTCTAAATCTTTACTTTGCAACTCGTATTGTTCAAAAACAGTTAAATGCTTATTTTTTAAAAATCACGCAATCAAGAAATACCTATATGTACGATAACTGTTTATTATCGTCGGATCTTAAATTTCGTACTACAATAACCATCAATTCGATATCCAGCCGTGTTAACGGCTAAAAAACGCACAATAGCTGCATTTGTTGAGTCTAAATTCATGGAAAAGAACGAATACATTAGCTCTCAAGCTATCTCTAGCATGCGTTCGCTTGATGAGCAGGCACAACGTCAAACAACACAATTGGCAAAATCATCCGATATGGATTATTTCTGGGGTTGGGCGAAGGTTTTTCATGATGAAAAGGAACATTACCCTGTAAATTGGGGTATGGTTTTTGACTTTGTCGCTACTCACCTTGAGGGGAACTTCGATCCTGAAAAGGAAGCTAAATTGATTGAATCAAAACTTAAGAAAGAACGCGGTAGGCATAAAGTGGCAACCGTTAAACGCCGGTTATCGACTCTCAGCAAAGAGCACAAAAATCGTGGACATGACGGTCACGCCAATCCCTGCCAACACCCAGATGCTCTTAAGCTCATCAACGATGCAAGGAGATCACCCACTCATGCAAACACTCCATCACCAGCAGCAGTAAAGCTCGTTGTAGATAAGGTAATAACAAGTATTAGCGATAACCTTTTAGGCATTTGTGATAAGGCTATGATCTACGTCTCGTTTGGTGCGGGTGGGCGCCGCAGGTCAGAGTTGGTGTCATTAAAATTCAGTGATATTGTTGAAATAACAGACACCTACTATCTAATCGAAATTCGTGGTGCTAAGAATCAGACCTACGCAGATGAAGTACTTACTGTTAAAATTGAGGGTAAAGCTAGGTCATACCTACAAGAGTGGTTGATTGCTTCGGGAGTTGGTGATGGTTATTTGTTTCGGCAATTAACACCAAGGGGGCAAGTTGTTAAAGAAGAGGGGCTGTCAGGTACGCAATTCTATCGTATAGTAAAAAAACGCTCTATTTCCTCTGGTATTGAGTACGCTGACAAGTTTACCCCCCACTCTCTTCGTTCTGGGTTTGTCACAGAGCAAGGTAAACGAGGGAAAAACATGTACGATGGTATGGCTGCAACAGGCCACAAGTCCCGAGAACAATATGAGAAATATTATCAGTCTGGGGCTGCTGCCAACAACGAAGCTACGTCGTTTGACGATACCTAAGATATTGCTCTCAATCGTAGTTATTATAGAATTGTAAATCTGGAGATTAAAGTCACCTTGGCAAGAAAAAAAAACACTCGACGCCCCAAAGGTAAGTTGAACGATAATCCTGTTAAGAAATTTCGCAGAGAAGCGTTTGGTGCCAAAAATTTGAAGGTTGGTATATCTAGAGCGAGAGAGAATCTCTCTGCTGATAAAATACCTCAAGTAATAGAAGCACTTTCACAAAATCATGCGTTTTTTCACTTCTTCTGCGAAAATACATTTCCTACTAATTTGTCAGATCTATCCAATAGGAAAAGGTTTTCTCTTCTTGATGCTGAGAGAGAATTCTTATGGATTGCCTCAATATTAGCTATTTTTCCCGAGAAAATATCATCTTTCGTTATCCTTAGAGATTCATTTGAAGAAAATTTTTTGAACAGCGACTGGGATACATGCAGTAATATCCTTGACGAAGTTGAAGAAAATCTGGGTGTATCATTATGGTTAATTTCAAGGCGAGTTCAATTATTGCACCTAATTGGGGGGGTTCGAGCACAAAAGGACTACATCGAAAACGTAGTTGGGACAGAAAATATTAGCTCTGTGGTAGCATACTTTACATGGTATTGCGGTTTAAAGTGTGAAGACGCTGTCTCACTTGAGTTTCTTGAAGATGAACTTAGGGAACTTTTACAACCAGAAATGATAATTCGCGATTATGTTTTATATCAAGTCCTTCCATACCATTTAACCGAAATTAACGAAGAACACCACCCAATTTGGTGGGAAGAAACACTTCCAATTGTGGACAGGTATTTGAGTTTCTTATGGATGGCAGAGCTTTCTATTTCCAAAGCAAAACCAGGAGCAAGATCCTATATATCTAGATCCTTGAATTTGGTGGATAAAATTAATGATTATCGATTGACTAATCTTAGAGGGATTTTAGGGATCAACGAGATTCCTTTATCGTCAGGTCAGTTCCATGGTTTCGATTATTATACTAATGGCAGTTATGAGAGTATTAATTTCGACTCAGAAGAAATGATAGAATTGAAAGCTAGAACAGATTTTTTCTTAACTGGTCCTAAAAACCAAAGCAGGAACCTGAAGGATGAAATATCTGATAAAATGGGTGAAATGCTTGTTGTTTCAGGAAGTTACTCGCAGTCTAAATACAGACTCAAAAAAATAGCAATGATGTGCTTCCAAATGCCTGTAATGACAAAAATTGTAGCATTTATAGAAAGGAGCGCCGAAAGCACTATTGACAGTACCTTTGTTGAAATGGATTACCTTTCAGCTGTCCAGTGCAGTCATAATCCTTGGTCAGTAAAAGCAATTAGTCAGCTTGATGATTGTACTAACTATTTGGAAAAAATGAAGATTCTGCATCCAGAATCTTCATCATTGGGATTACAGCAAGCTCTAAATGTTGATTACAATACGGGTTTAGAAATTTTGCAGGAGTTATCACTGCCCCCTTATCGAGATGAAATGTATAGAGGGCATATATCCTTTAAAAACGGAAACCTAGCAGTAGCCGCAGAATGCTACAGATCAGGTCTAAATTCAAAAAACCCATATGTTCAGTCACGATCAAATTTCTTCCTCTTTAAAGCCTTGTTTAGTCAGAAACTATATCAAGAATGTGCAAACCTTGTCGTTTCCCATTACCTAATTGTTCCAGCAGTCGTCGATGTATATCCAGTTCATAATATAATATCCCGCGGCCTAAAAGAACTAATGAAAAACCCGAATATGTCTCTTGCTATTTTGCTTAGCTTATCAGCAAGATACGTAAAGCCTAAATGGGAAAGAGACCTATCAGATGTATACGAGAGCATTCTCTACGATTTAGGATCTGAGATACCTAGCGAAACCGACTTTGAAACCTCAGGATTCGAGAAAGAAGAAATAGTCTATTTTTTGAGATATATCTGTGTTCAAAGAATAATGGATGACACTACCGCTTTCGATGATCCTGAGGAAATCGAATTAGAAAGGGTGAAAATATGTAGTAAATTGGTTGCATTAGATCCCGAAAACAGGGCCATATACTCCTCCGAAATAAAATCTATCATCAGGGACATTACTATAGATGGCTTGCTTGATAAAGTTTATGCTAGCAAAATGTATGTTGATGAAGATGGAATATTAAGCGCCGCTGATGAGAGAATGCGTGAATGTTACTCTCGGTTTTCAGAGCTTTCCGAACAACCCGACTTAAACTATCAGGCGGGAAATATTTCAAAATTAGTAGAAAACGCTCTAGGTGAATCCAAAACATATGATTTTAAAGATATTAAGATTCCTAACTCAGAAAGAGGCGGACTCTTTACTAAAACAATTGAATATTTTATAAATCAGTTTGCGTTTAATCCTGCATACGGACTCGATGTTAATATTAGTAGCTCAGTTCGGCATGGAGCTTTCGAAGGGCATTTAAGGAGTTCTTTCTCTACCAGGGGGCTTCTATGTACTTATGATTCTAAAAATAAAACCCATCTACTACCTCATGCTTGGAATCAATTATCAACGACGCTGTCGGAAAAAGAAAACACCCATTTGTTAAAATGCATGGTTCGCTTTACAGAAATAATTGAAGATAATGTGTCTCTCTACCTCGGGAGTTTTCTTAGGGTTCAGTCCACTGATGATCCTGATGGCCTTTTTACATTTAGAAGTTCCTCCGAGGAATTGTTTGTTTTAATGAATAGCTTTGAAACTATTATCCCTTACGAAGAGTTCATTGATAGGCTACTTGATTTCACTTGGGGACTTGTCGATAAATCAATGGAAGATATAAGAACAAAATTATTTACCGAACTGCGTGCAGACATAAATAGTGCAATTGATAAACTTTTGTCTTCAATTGAGCGAGTGATCCCTCACAAAAAATTGGATATATTGTCAGATTCGATCACAAATTCAAAAACAGAGTTTAATGCTTTAATTGTCACTATCTCAGGTTGGTTTCAGAGATCAAACAATGCGTATGTTGAACCATTTAATCTTGAAGTTGCTATTAATGTGGCACTTCGTCAGATTCAAAGCTGTTATGCAGACAAACAAATTGAAATTTCTGCTAAAATTAGTGACGACATAAAGATTGCTGGCCACTATTTAACAGGAACCGTTGAGATTTTCTTTATTCTTCTACAGAACATTGCACTCCATGGTGGGTCAACTGGCGGTAAGAGCAATGTTTTTATAGAGGTTACTCATGAAGGAAAAAACCTAACCATAAAGACTAGCAATGATTTGGACCCAAGTGAGGTTATAGAAAATATTTCACGAATTGCAATCACATCGGTTAATAATTTTAATGATGACACTGCAATGGGTAAAGTTAGATCCGAAGGTGGATCGGGCCTTTCCAAGGTTTGGAGAATCTTAGAATATGATTACAAAACAACTCACTCACTAATTCTTAATGTTAAAGATAATTATACCTTCGAAACAATTTTGAAGTTCAATTACCAAAATATAGTGGAATGCTAACGTGACTATCTATTTAGTTGAAGATGACCCTATAAAGGCTGGGATGCTTGTCGATTTTCTAGCCAATAATTTCCAATCGGAAACGACAAATACTTACCAAAGTTTTCAATCAGGGCTTCGGGCTATCGTAAAAAACTGCCCTGACCTCATATTGCTTGATATGACAATCCCTACGTTTGACAGAGGCATAGGTAAAAGGGAAGGTCGTTTAAGACCTCTCGGAGGATACGATTTAATGAGGAAGTTATCGCTCCGAAAAATCCCCTTTAAAGCCATCGTCGTGACGCAACTGGAGGCGTTTGGAGAAGGTGAAGATAAAGTTACTTTCAAGGAAATTACCGCCAAGTGCGAAGATGAATTTTCGGGACGATTTCTTGGAGGGATTCATTTCCAACAAGGAAGTGATAGCTGGAAAGCTAATCTTAACTCAATGATATTAAATTCAAATCTGGGTATAAAGTAGTGCTAAAAATATTAATTGTTGAAGATGAAACTGAAAAACGAAGGCTGATCGTAGAAGCTATTCTGGGTGTAGAAGGTGTAACTCTTAATAACATTGACACTGTAAGCGATGGGTTCAATGCAAAGAAACGTCTCAAAGAAAAGAAATATGACCTGCTAGTTCTCGATATTAACATACCTCCACGTGAAGACAGGCCAATAAGGAAAGATGGTGGTTTAGATGTTATTAATTTTATTAAGAGAAATAGAAACGCAAAACAGCCTCATCACGTTGTGGGGATGACGGCTTATGATGAAGCATTTTCAGAGGCGGAGGTTGAGTTTAGTACTCTTATCTGGAAACTTGTAAAATTTAGCTACGCAGATGTCGAATGGAGATCATCACTTCAGGACAGTGTTCAATACCTTGTTGAAAATGATATCCCTCCATATACAAATGATGGTACAACTTTTCATTTTGATGTTGGAATAGTTTGTGCTCTTGAAGAGGAGCTACTTGCTATTAGGGATCTTGATGCAAATTGGGAAGAGGTTAGGATACCATATGATCATTCGTCCTATTTCACAGCAGAATTTTTAACCGGCGACTCTAAAGTAACTATTGTAGCAGTTGCAGCGCCACATATGGGTATGCCGACTGCGGCGGTTGTAGCTACAAAATTAATCGCGACATTTCGCCCAGGTCTCGTCATTATGCCTGGTATCTGTGCAGGTGTTAAAGGAAAAACCAACTTTGGTGATGTTCTAGTTGCTGACCCCTGTTTTGATTGGGGAAGTGGGAAATGGACAACGAATGATGAGGGAAAGCTACAATTTCGCCCAGCGGCATATCAATGGCGATTAGATAGTAGCCTTAACGGTGTCGTTTCTCGATTAGCGAATTCACCCGAAATGCTAGAATCTATTTATAATAATTATCAGAATAATAAGCCTGACAGGGCACCTTCAGTAATAGTTGACGCTATGGCGAGTGGAGGCTCTGTGTTGCAAGCGCAAGCATTAGTAGAAGATGTGCGAGAACAACACAAGAACCTAGTCGGCATTGAGATGGAGTCATACTCTGTTTTCACGGCTTGCGCTTATGCGGCAGAACCTCGGCCTCTATGTATTTCTATGAAATCTGTATGTGATTTTGGAGACAAAGATAAAGAAGATGATTTTCACGCCTATGCTTGCTATACCAGTGCGCAGTTTCTATATCAATTTATCCTAACTTTTTACGAAAGCTAAGATACTGTTCTATTTTTTGAGAAAATATATTGCATAGTATAAGTGTACTATGCAATATGGATGATATTTCGATTCTCAGAAACCCCTTCTTTGATAGCTCCTTCACATAAAAAAGTCGAAATAACTTCATGCTTTATGGCCAACTAGGTTGAAAATAGAAACAAATGACAATTGCAGCACCCTCTCCTCCTATGACCAATACTAAACGGTATTGGTCATTGGCGGCATGCTTCTCTTTCCACTGTGGGCTTACTGTCTGGGCAACAGCCTTTTGACTAGAACTACGTTCCCTTGTACTATCCCAAGGTTATACAACCAACCAAAGACAAGCTAAATTAGGCTCATATGAAAAAGCATACATCGAAAAAAAGCGAAGCAAAAGAACCTGCTGACAGGCTGTTTATCTTAAACAGGGCGTCAAAGCTCTTTCGTCAGCAGGGATTTGAGCGCACAACGGTCAAACAAGTAGCGGAAGCATGTGAGATGTTCCCTGGTAGCCTACATTATCGA
>CAJXZM010000162.1 GCA_913063125.1 uncultured Gammaproteobacteria bacterium
ATTCCTTTATCGTTTATACTGATCTATTGTCAATCCCCCGATACTACCAATAAGTTTATTCACTGTCATTACCGGCAGTCCACTAGCTTTCCAGGATAACCGACAAACTAATTCGCAAAAAAAACATTTGCTGGGCCCTCTAGCCTCGGGGGATAATTCGAACCACCAACGCCTTACCCATACAATTTTTGAAAGCTCGACAAAAAAACCAATTACCCTAGGTAATACAACTGACTGTACAAAAACGAATGCTAGAGCGTCAGGTTTTTCATTTGTAACATAACGCAGAAAACTTTATCTTCCTAAATGTCGCTACTCATAGGTAGTATGCGAAAGATTAATAGGATAGATAAATGATTACACTCTATGGCAGTGGCTTCAGCCCATTTTCAGGATCAACAAATCCCGGATCAGAATTCGAACCACTAACGTCATATCCCAACCCCTGCCATTCACTGAACGAATAAGAGCCTACACCTTGAACCTTGAAAGGCGTTAAAATTCCCGGCATCCAATACTGATTGTCGTCAATATTCCAGTTAATGGTCTCTGGGATTTCGAAGCTGCCTATATTGGTAGAACCTCCGCTCACACCTTCGTTGACAAAGACGTTATTCGTCATAGTAAGATCAAAAATATTCCGAAAATCCAACATTGCTAGAGACTCAGCAGGGTCCGCCCCCTTCCAAATAACGTTATCGTACATCTGTAGGGAAACATCGTGATCGCCGTCTTTCTCAATGAGAATATCAGTTAACGGAATCCCATAAAAATGATTACCCCGAATGGTAAATCGCTCCAGTGAGCCTCCGATAATACCGTAACCTTGAGTAGGGTTTCCCAAATCATGAATTGCATTATTCTGAACAATCACATCACTAAACCAGCCCGTAGTACTGTCATTATGCTTAGTGAAGTCCAGGCCATTTTGCCCACCGGTGATATTGCAGCCATCAACCAACGTATAGTAGAGCGTGACTCCGCCTTTTGATGCATTGTTGATCGAAAAGTTACTCGAATAGGTATCCTGAAAGTCAATCCAGCGGAAATGTGCGTGATTTACGGTTGCTGGGTAGATCGGGTGATCCTTAATGTTATTACCATCACCGCCCGAAAATGTACTGCCCACAACGGCAAAGTGGCCCTGTATTTCTGCATAAATCCCATTTTTAGTGCTATGGTTTCTGATAAAAGTAGAATTCCAAACCAATACATCATCAATAAAACCATCGGGTGGATTTTGAATCGTGATCATATTTGACGTAATGTTTTCAGCACTGTCGTCATTCACAAAAGTCATATCCAAAAACGCAATGGCCCTCATTTCCGCACCCGGCTCAAAGATCCTTGAATAGATTAGCGAAGATGCGTTACCACCATTGCCATCAAGGTGCAGGTCAGAATAAACATGGTCTTCAATGGTTGCATTTGTAGCGAGCCGAATAAACGAACCGATTTTAGCGTCGGCGATCAAAATAGGTTTGGCGCCCTCCCCATAGGCTCCAAGTCGGACATGAGAGTTTTCTAAATAGAACATTTCTACAACTGACACCACAGCCCCTCTTTTTATCAACCCCTTTCGGTAGTCGCCACCACTTAACCATGTGCCCATGGCTGACCAAGTAAGCCAGGCATCGTCGGTAGTTGTTCCCTGGTTTGAATCATTACCTGAATCCGGATCGAGATAACGCGTCTCCCCCGACCAGTCAGAAACCGTTACTGTTTTCGTAATTTCGTTTACAAATGTATCCGCCCCATCACTATATTCCGCTGTGAGGGTAATAGTGTAAGTACCGGGATTACGATAAACAAATGACGCTTCTGGGCCTGATTGGTCAGTATTCGCCTCAACAGTATCGAGCGTTACCGGATGAACAAAGCTACTCTCAGAATTTGTGTCACCAAAATCCCAGCTGTATTTAAGTTGATCGTAGGGGAATTCAACATCATTGAAAGTGGTACCACTTGATGAAACATAGACATGGAAAGGGATTTCACCACTTTCTCGGGTAATTTCGATTTCTGGTTGAATCTTACCACTGCCGCAAGCAGACAAAATCATCACCGCAAAAATGGGAAGTGCTTTCAGATATTTATTTATTGAGTTTTGATCTCTCATATTTTACCTCTTCTAAGCCTGCTGGGTGTCTCTATTAGAATCTCAGTTGAAGCCTCATTGATATAGCGTCACCAGAGCCGTCACCGTGTAAGGTATTGCCACTAATTTCTAGTGCTAGGTAGTTGGCCATTAATTTTAGATCTTTCGACCAGAGGTAGTTGATTCCGATCATCGCTATTGAAAACTCACTGCCTAAACCGTTGCCTCTGATATCCAAACTCTGGAATAAGAATTTTTTGGTACCTGAAAAATCTGGATTCTGCGGGGAAAGTGGCATTCGCTTTTTGATGGCACGGTCTTTATTTGTTTTAAGTTTCACTTCCATGAATCCCGTATTGGAATCTTGATAATGACGAAATCTGACCTTATTTCGGTTCAGCTTCCCATTATGGTGAGAGTGATAAAACAGCCTTTCTGGTGTGTCAAAATAGGTGGTCTCATAGGCAAAAATCCTGCGATGATTTTGTTCAAGTATCGTATAATCATCTCTTAGCTCAACAAGGAATTCGAGCAGTGATCTCATCGGAAAAACGAATTTTGTATCCACACGATCCATCAATGCAGCGCTGGACTGATCATCCAGGGAGTGGCAGGCAAACGCATTTAAAAATGAATTTAGAAAAAATGATGTGGGCAACAAGGGCGCATGAGCATAACAAAACGCGCGTATCTCTTCCAACCCGGCTTGAGAAAAGGACCTGTCGCCTTTTGGTATCAAGGATATTGCAGAATTGTGATTCATCACTAATTGTCTACCTTCGTGAATTCTAGTTCGGCATTAATAGTCATGTTCATGTCACCTTCCGCCCCCCCACCTTCGCCGATGGAACCAATTGGGTTTAGCGTGATGGTTCCAGCACTACCCAGCGCAATTGTACGAAAGCCACCAGGGGCACTTTCATCAACGTCAAACAATAATAGGTTTGTAGCGAAGCCTTGCAATACGTGATCACCCACAACATAATCCGGCTCCTCAATAAAAACTTGTAACACGTAGGGTTTAAACTCGTCGTTGGCATCGACCCCAATAAGCAACAAGCTCACCACCGAAGGTAGTGTAATATCACTGACAGAGTACTGTATCGCATCAACTTCAAATGCGGCGAATAACAGATTGGCGGTGACTGATTGGCCTGTCAGGTTGCTAAATGTGAAGGTGCCTGTGTCCGCTCCTCCATTACTTTGAATGGATGCAGTAAGATTGGTGGTCGCAACTGGCTCTGTGCAATCTAGTGCTACATCATCAATTAGATATCCAGTTTGATCTGGCTCCAATCCACCAATAGCACTTATAAGTCGTTCCCGTTGACTGCGAACATAGCCTTCCTGGCCTTCTACTCCCATCCCAGAAATAAAGGCTCTCATAGCGGTATAGGCTGACTCAGGTTCACCGGTTAATCCTTCAATACGATTAACTTCCTCCAACAAAACCTCTTCATCCCAAATGCTATCCAAATATTCCGCAATGGTATTGTGATATTGAATCTTGTATTGCTCAATACCATACAAACGAGACGCTATATTGATGTTTCGATACAAAGGCCCTGAATTGGGCTTGAATATGTTCACGCCGGTAAATGCGGCATCCGGCTCATACCCTTGTAGGTACGGTCATCAACAAACGTATTAAAATCCAATTTAAGAGAGGGGCGAATACGGCTAATGGATCCCAGAAAACCTTTTTTTCTGATTTCAACATCATTGATGACGATGCCATCTATAGTGACATCGGCGACAAATTCGGTAAACTCAAAGTCGTCAAGACATTCACTTGAAGCTGACGCTAACGTGCGTCCTTCTGCGCGAAGAATCGCAAAATCCTCAGGCATCATCTGAATATTCACTTCGATCATGCTCTCAGGGTTAAACAGATCATCACTGGTATCATTAGACGCACCAAAGTCTGATGGATCAGTTGGAGATGAGTCTCCACTTGAACCACAGCCGAAACAAAAAGGTAACGACAGGACAATTACTAATAACTCTCTCGTTTTGGAAAGTGCGTGGGTTATGGGAATCATCCAATTATCCTATTAGCTTTCATGTTTCGTGAATAAAACGTGCAGCGATAATTCAACACGTTAAGCGATAGCATGAAACGGTGGTAGAGGAAGTTCCTACAAAAGCACTAGGTTTTTTCATCAAAATCGTGCAATTTACAATTGGGGTTATAGAGACACTAAGCTTGATATTTTAACGGCATCATTATTGATCTAAAAAGAATAATTGTTATTCAAATTACGTCGCAAGGTAACGCTATACATTAATCGTGCTACGCTAAATGCTAAGGTTACTAATTAGAAGCTATATAGGTTGGGGATAAGTTGAGTGATTCAAAGGGGTTTTCCCATATCAAGGCTTTGGTTGCAGACGATACGGGGTCGATGCGCGGGATTTTGCGTTCATTATTAGGATCGGTTGGTATTAACCAGGTAGATGACGTTAGTAACGGGAAATCTGCGATAGCCGCTATTAACACAAATGCTTACCACGTAATTATTTGCGATTGGGAGATGCCCGAAGTCAATGGCATTGAAGTACTAAAATTCGTGCGTAAAAATGAAAGGACAAAAACGTTACCCTTTATCATGTGCACGACTGGAAACAGCAAGGAATACCTCATGGAAGCCGTGAAATGTGGCGTTAGTGATTACTTGATCAAGCCATTCAGCCAGCAGAAATTCGAAACCAAAATAGTGGCTGTTTTAGAGGCCCGCTGGGGACCAGCTTCAGATTAACCTAATCACGCCCTATTAAACGAGGCTCTTAATTCTCAATGTTTTTTCAACTCCAAAATATCTAGCTTCCCTACAAAGACGGTTGAAAAGGAAAAATTAGTGCGATTTCAGTCCACTCACCGGGGGCGCTATCAATACTGATACTGCCTCCATGGTGACGCATAATCGTTTGGCAGATGCTAAGCCCTAACCCTAGTTTGTCGGGCGCTGCATTATCAGTATAAAAGGGTTCTATAAGGCGTTTAAGATCATCACTTTCAATACCTTTACCATTATCTTTGATCAATATTTTTAAGCTATCGGATTGCTTGATGCTAGATACCAAAATTGTCGATGGCATCACGTTATTAACGTCCAAACTCTGGCTTTTGTGGTTTAATGCCGAGCATGCATTTAACAGAAGATTTACAAAGACTTGAGTAAGTGATGTGGGGTGACAATGTATCATATGTTTATTGCTAATGTGCAACTGCACATCTACCCCTTCTGCAGTAAGTTCTTGATGGCAAAACTTGATGGATTTCTCCACCAATGTACACAGGTGAAAAGGCTCAGTTGCAAGCCCGCCCTCGGGCCGAGCATAATTTCTCAGATCAACCACAATATCGGCAATTCGTTGTTGATGCATTATCGCTTCGTCTAAGGCCTCGATGACGTCCGGGTCCCCATTATTCTTCGACTTTATATATCCGAGAGCTTGCATCGAACTGTTTAAAGGGTTAATGATCTCGTGTAATAGGCCCTTTGCCATATGATTCAACGCCTGATGCTTTTGCTGATAGATAAGTTGTTCCTCAGTGGATTTTAGCGCTTTGAAAGTTTCTTGCAGAAGCTCATTCCTATCCGCGAACAAAAACTGCATGGCGTACAAATTTCGATAGAGCCATCGGCTGAAAAGCGCTGAGGCAGGTGCAATTAACATACACATGAGCACGAACCAATTGGTGACAATATCCAATATTTCAGAGAACCATTGATCAGCATTATAAATCAGGGCACTCGCAGCTGACAGCAAGATAAAATTAGTCGATAGAATAATAAGTGTATGTTTGATCGACGCCGTAATAAACCCCAGAGATGACAGAAAGAAGAATACACCGAAGATAGGCAATAGGCCTCCCCCCGCTGCTAAGAAATCCAGATAGGAAAATAACGAGATGACCAAAAAAATCATATAGATCATAAGTGGTGCCGCACGACGAATGATAGGAGCGCGATGAACAATACCAAGCAAAAAAAGTAATCCACAATAAACATAAATTAGCGGATGAATCACCTCATCATTTTGTTGTAACAAGGATGATATATGAAATATGACGCCAACAATAATGGATAGAAGAGATAAATCAGCAAAGATCGGTAATAACTTATGATTAACATGAGATTGATAGAAAAGCTCAAACTTTTCTTGTTTCTCTATTGAGAGCTTTTTTAGATCTGAATTACCGGTTAACAAATTCATGGCATTTCATTCTCTTGTTTATGAAACTGAATTCTTTTCATAAACAAGATTAACTCGGGCAAACGCTGAAATCCTAACTTAATAAGAATACGTTCTTTATAGGTATGAATCGTTTTGTGAGACACACCCAATTGCTCAGCTATCTTCATTACAGGAATACGTTCTGCCATGTGGCTCGCGACTTCCTGCTCACGCACCGATAGAGAATAATATCGTTTAACGTCGATACTTTTATTTTTTTCCATCGACGAGCCCTGTATTGAGCGGCAATGCTCGGCATCAATGTAGACCTGACCATTTCGGGTGTAATTCAAGGCTTTACTTAAATCCTGCATTGCCTGTGTTTTCGATACAACCGATTTAATACCAGAATCAAGATAGATGGCTAGACGTTTCTGACTGATGTCACTATCAACCAGCAAGATGATCGTTAGCGATGGGTTCTGTACAAGCGCCATTTCGGATATGGTGAGGCCATCGTTGTCTAGCAAATCCTCTTCAATGATGAGCACCGAGGGTGAACATCTAACCAGCAAGCCCAATGTTTCGGTGCCGCTCGAGGATTCCCCAACAAAATCTATATCTTCTTGGTTAACCAATTCAGCTAACAGTGCATCACGATAAAGCCGTTGCTTCATTGTCAGAAAAAGCCGAATTCTAGTAGAAGTATTTATGCCCATTAGTTATCAACACTAACAATCTTGGATTCTTGGAAATCAGGTAGCGATAGGGTCATGCTGAACGTTTGTTTTCCTCCCTTGAAAACAACGTCACCTCCCTGGCGCCGACAAACAAGCAATAACACAAGCATAGAACACTGCTGATCTAACAGCTGCTGGGTCACGCGGGTATGAGCGCTTAAGATATGCTTAAAGATGGGTATCTCATGATTTACCTTTGTCTTTATTAACACACAACCATTAAGATACTCAAGGGTCAGAATATTAGCCCTCTGATTGGAGGATTCTAGGATGTGCTTTAGTAGATTGATGATTTCCATCGCAACGATGGGCATTATCCCCTGCTCGCCTGTCAACCTCTCTTCCAAAAAACACACCTCACTTTCGCCGGATAGGTAGCCCGGCAAGGCTTCATAGAATCGCTGCATTGATGTCACGGTAAACTCACTCGAGCCAGGGATTTTGGATAAACGTGACAAAACAGTATGGGAAAATTCGTGTACTAACTCACTTTCAAGGTTGGTTTCTTCACTGGCCCTTAACGTGGCTGTTGTCGGTGAAAGAGTATCAATGCTTTCAAGGTAATTGAAGAAATCATCAAGTGTTTTCTGTCCTGAGTACGCGTAAACCGTTGTAGATAATATTTTTTCCAAAGCGGTTTTACGATTTGAAATTAGTTCTTGGAATCGAGTGGAAACTCGGGAATACCGTTCATATCTTTGTGAGACATTCGCTCGATATGCCGTTAAGGCTGAATCAATACAGGCGCAGATTTCCTTGGCATCCCAGGGCTTCCTGATGTACCTAAAAATCTGGCCTTCATTGACAGCATTCAAAGCTACGTCAACCTCCTCATAGGCCGATGTAAGTACCCGAATAACATCAGGGTTATGATTGCGGATCTGGCTCAACAATTGATTCCCTAACATACCGGGCATGCGTTGATCGGTAAGTACTAACGCAAGAGAGAGTTGGTATTGTTTGGCAAGTGCTAACGCCCCAACCGCGTTATCGGCCACGAGAATCTCGCACGTACAATTCAAGTCTTTGAGTTGTTTTTTGAGATACTTGGTGGCGCTTGTCTCATCATCAACAATTAATGCATGATACGTTCTCACCTCAACTTCTTCGGGAGAAACAATCTGAGGTTTATGACTAACCCCAATATGTGAGGCGTATACCTCAGATCGAACGACATTTGAGTCATAAGGTATTGCGAAACACTTGTTAATTGCGCCTTGCTCCAGCAACAACATAACAGCATCCAGGCCTATGTCCTGATGCAAAAACATACGCAAACTAAGGGGGCTCAGCTTTTTTGTTAGCTCGAATAACGATGAGGGAGCAGAACCCTGGTCTACTACAACGGCACTGATATTCCTGCCCTTTTTATTAAGATGAGCCTCTGCAACTGCATCCGTCACGCAGAGCAGCAGTTCAAAATCATCTTGAAATGAACTAACAAATTCATCACAAGATGCTTGTTGATCATAACGATAAAGCACAATGGGTAAATTGTTTTTACTGTTCATCAGACCAACGCAAATACTAAGGGGCCAATGAGTATATCAACATTTACGCAGAAATTTGTAGGAATATCCTACGAATTACACAAGTGTCGTTAAATGGAGTTATGGGGGCTTATATAGTGAGCACAATACCAAAACGTGATCCTGAGTTTGCGTTGAAACCAACGAGGCAGGTAATCGATGTTAGGGGCAGCTACGATTGAACAAGTTGATCCACAACTCTTGAGGCAGGAAACCTTAGGGGGGAATCTTCCGCCTCGCCACTATCAAGTAATAATATGTGCATTCAGCCAGTACGCACCTATTTCAACTTCTTGCGAATACGGCTTAACGCGATGGCGGTGATACCGATATGGGATGCGATGACCTTCAGTGACAACTTGTCTTGCAGCTGCGGGTTATTGTGTATGAAATTCAGATAACGCTGCTCAGCACTCTGTTGTAACAAGCTATATTCCCGCTCTTCCTTCTTGATAAACATCCATTCCAACAGACCATTATAGGTTTGTAAGAAACCCGGCTCAACCTGCATTCTTTCAAAAAATATTTTCCAATCGGTTTGCAGGCACACAACGTCTTCCAGTACCTCGATACTGAATAACGCCTCAGTTTCCATCGTCATTGCACGCGTAGAGCCGGCAATCCCCGGCGCCGTAGCAAAGGATTGAGTGAACTCTTTACCATCCACCGAGATACTCATATAACGTACTAGACCAGTAGAGAGAAAGAATAGCTTAGAGGCTTGTTCTCCCTGACGAATCAGGTACTCGCCTTTCTTGAAATGCTTATATTCAACCTGCAGGCCGAACTTCTCAAAATCCGCTGCATCAAATCCATCCTTGCGGTCACTGAAGTAGGTAATGAAGTCTGCCATCTGCGAGGGAATATACATGAAGTGTCCTTTATGTTTCGTAGCTATACTTAGCAGTTTCACCAACACCGACAATTAAAAATAGCGCCAAAAACGTTAGCAGTATGCCGGGTAGACTGTACCATAAATGCTGCGGGCTAGATAACAGGCTAGGCAACAGTACCGCCGCAGGTACTAAATACGTAAATGCTAAAAGGCGATTAGCCCCTAGGGTTTTTAACAAGTATTGCTGTAATAAAAAGGTGGCAATCGTGGTGAGCAGCGTTAAATACAGCAAGCTGTACCAGAAAGCGCTATTGCCCCAGGCTATATTGCTTATATCCCCATAGAGCAGTAGCAAAGGCAGTAGAATAATACTGCCGCAGACAAGAATATAAAACGCAGATAAAGCCGGTGGTTCACCCACAGCCCACTGTTTAATCAGCACTACATGCACAGATAGACTCAAGCAGGCTAATAGGAAAATGGTATCACCTGCATTCCAGATCAACATACTCTGCAGATGTTCATTACCCGCCAGTAAAACCCAGCTGGCAGCTATACTGCCGAGAATAAAACCTGCCAGCTGCCTGCCACTTACTTTAACGTTCAATCGAATAAAACTAATTATTACTGTTAGTAATGGTAACAAAGTATAGATCACCGAGGTACGTAATGCCGTAGTGGTCTTTAGGGATTCAAACAGACCAACAAAAAACAGCACCAGAAAAAGGCTGGCAAACAGATAGCGTGCAAATAATGTTCTATTTATAGTGAGCGAATAAAACTTCACAATAAAGGGCAGCATGAAAACTGCTGCCATTAAAAATCGCAGGCCAGTGCTGGCAACAGAATTAGCAAAAGGCAGTAGGTTTTTTGATACCACAAAGGATGAGGCCATCAGGCCCACCCATATAAAGAGAAAAAGATGTACCGTAAAAGGCTTATTCATGACCACGCCTTAGGCAGTTTTCTGCGTTAATACGAAGTTAGTAAATAAAAATTCGCTAACGGCCATATCCACATCCAGCTCGAAGGTCTGCGTCAGCATTTGATGTAGCTGTGGTGCATCGATAATGTCAGTAACCTCAGTTTCCCCATCGCAGATATGAAAAAACGTATTGTTACGCAAGGAACGAATATTATTCAAGTCCTTGCGGCACACCACCAGGTTATTAACAAAGGCCGCATCGGGATGTCTATGTGAATAGAAGTGTCCCAACGTGCAATCGGCATCGGTATAAATATTTTTATCGAAGGTATAAATAGTGAAAAATGCACCATCTTTTATCATCTGATAACAATACGTGTGTGCATCCTTCTTAATGATACGATAGTGGGTATCGCCCATATCCTGGCTTTCATCACTGATCTTTACCGGCATTCGGGCGCCATAGTGTCCAAAGCCGGCATCAACGATGTATTCCTCGCCCTCAAACTTAAGTAACGTGATGCGGTGTGTTCTGGCAGAGTCCACATCCCGGTCGTAGACCACACGTGATAACAACAGACGAACCTCGAAGCCCAGGTCCTGCAATACGGTAAACACCCATTTATTGTGCTCAAAACAGTAACCACCTCGGCGTTTATCAACGATCTTGCTAAACAAATCATCAATCTCAAGCGACATCTCATGGCCTAGCAGTACGGACAGATTGTTAAATGTATGTCTGGCGATATGCCGGCTCTGTAAGTCCTGCAAGAAATTCATATCCAGTGTTTCTGTGGATAAAGAAAGGTCATCTAGATAGACCTGTGTCATCGGTGATAGATTCATGATATTCCCTCTACACGCAAATAGCGCTGCTTGTTTATCTGCTGCCCATAGTAGTGGGTAAATACCACGTTGTAATGAACCTGGGTTTATTTTGGCGTATTGCTTGGTCATTATTAATATTCAACACAGAATAAACCTATGTTAACTCGATACAGCGCACTGCGCATTACACTGCGGACTTGTAACTAACATCAATAATCACAAGAGGTTTACATGGATTTTTTCGAAGCCGTAGAAACACGCCGCTCTATCAAGCACTACGATACTGATGCGATCATGCCCCAAGCGACCTTTATAAAGATGATGGATGCCGTCATGCTGTCGCCTACCTCATACAACATTCAACATTGGCGCTTCATCAGGGTCACTGACTGCAACCTGAGACAGGATATTCAACAGGCCGCATGGGGACAAACACAGGTGGTTGATGCATCAGAGCTGGTCATCATCTGTGCCGACATGGCCGCCTGGCAAGACAGGCCCGAACGCTATTGGGCCAATGCCGATGAAGATACACGTAATGTGTTGGTACCTATGATCGAGGATTTCTATGCGGGTAAGCAACAGTTACAGCGTGATGAAGCCATGCGTTCCTGTGGTATGGCGGCACAAACGATGATGCTGTCGGCAAAATCACTAGGCTATGATAGCGGTGCTATGATCGGATTCGATAGCGATGAAGTCGCCCGCTTAATCAAACTACCCGAAGGCCATGTTATCGCCATGATGGTGACTATTGGCAAGGCCATAGCACCCGCCAAGCCCCGCGGCGGACAGCTAACACGTGATGAAACCCTCAAAACCAATCAATTCTAAGTGTTTATCCCATGCATAAAAAACCGCAGATGTTAGGGGGCATCTGCGGTTGAACGATAAGTAATTAACATTATATTTCCAGCTACCAAGAAAGGAATTATGAAATCTAACTTGTGCGACAAAGAGTGATATCCGTTCAATATAAGCAGAAACCATAAAACTACTATCCCTCCAAATACTGCTGGATATAGGGTGTAGAGTAGGCTTAGCAATAAGCCTACTTATTTTAAGGCGCAAAGCCCCAATGCCGATGTACCTTTTTTTTATTGCTTCGCTCGCTTACGACGCATCACCCCTAAACCTAACAAGCCCAAACACATAAGCGCCATCGAGGATGGCTCAGAAACAGCATTAATATCCGTCGTGCCTCCCACCAATAACCACGAAATAGGGGTTGAACTATTATATGCTCCAGGCGACGCTGAATAATTGTCAGAATAATCAATAGTATTCCAGTTTGTGTTGATAAAATGATTGTGAGTTTGGTTTTCATAAAAATAGATGTACCCCGCCATACCGGTATCATCATCAAGAAACCACGCGACATCATTCCCATTAGTCTGAAAATCATCGCCGAATCCATTCATAAAAGTACTCGCCGTAGTGGCATATGATACGGCATCATCGGTAAACGTGAACGGTTCAACTGCCGCCGAGAAAAACTCAACAGCCTCCGCTTGAGATGCGATATGCCATGATTCATACGCCCCACCCGCCGAAGTTATTGCCACTGTCTCCGCATAAGTAAGATCTTTTAAGAGATCGAACCCCAGATACGTTTCACTACTCACCGTATTCGTGATCACATCAGTGGTGTCATTGTATGATAGGTCTCCTGTAATAACCACAGCATAGGAGGTAACAGGTAATAACAAAAGAACAGAGAATAATACGACTGCAGGCTTAAATACGTTGAACATTGCTTAGCTCTCCAATTGGGTTGCATACAGAATCTCAAATCAACTCTCTACGACCCTTTACTTTCAGTGATAGACACAACTACTAAGCAAAATTAGCACCAATAAAAAAAAGGCCATTATTTACAAGGAATAACGGTATCTATTGGCATTTATTCTTTACATAATGTTACATTCTGTAAATTATTTCGACATTTAGCATGCCATATATAGAGGGCGGGGGAGATGTCGTCCGCATGTAACAAACCTGTTGTAAGTCGTTGATTTTCAGTTCTACAAATCATTAGTAAGCGCTCCAACATCGTAATCAATCACCTGATCCTTCTTTAAATTGACAAGAGGTTGGAATGCATCGAGGAAGGCACTATCCAAGTACACACATCCTACTTCGACGAAGCGGGCTCACAAACCGAAACCTTGGTGTTACCCAAGAGACAATAGGAGCAATTCTTCCACCCACATAAACGGACCCTTTCTAGGGCCCGTTTTCATTCCCATCATATTATAAAGTCTCAGTCAGGGCATTTGACGTCACTTTAACTTTTTCCTTGAACGATTCAGGAGAATTCCCATGGAGCATTCTGTTCAGAAAACGTCACCATATGATCGATAAAAGCGCGTAGTTTTGTAGTGAACTGCCTGTTGGACGGAAATACTAGGCTCAACGGTAACGAATTGGAATGTTGAGACAATACCTCAACTAACTCACCTTTCAATAGATTGCTTCCAACCTGAACCTCTGGCACTCGAATGATGCCTATACCATCAAGTCCTGCGCGACGGGCGACAAAAAAATCATTGGTGAGCATCCGGCTATTCATCATCTTTTTCAGAGGATCCGGTGGCAGCCAAGAAGGCGCTTCGTAAGTTACCAAATAATGATTCTGTAAATTATCAATATCGGATGGCGTACCAAACCCCTTGATATAACCAGGGCTTGCACAATAAATAATGCGAGCTGAACCTAACCCGCGAGTAATAAGAGAAGAGTCGTCAAGAACCCCTGGGATAATTCCGCAGTCAAACCTCTCCTCAACCAAGTCGACTTTACGAGCATGAATAAAAAATTCAAAATTGACCTTTGGGTATATTTGCAGAAAACTCAAAAACATTTTTGAACCAAAAGGATCGTCTAATGGCAGAGGGCTTGTGATTCGTAATATTCCTGAGGGTTCGGCTTGCAGATTTTGCACTGCCAACTCCCCCGCTTCCGCTTCCTGTAACATTCGACGGCAGTAATCATAATACACTGAACCTATATCAGTTAGCCGTTGTTGGCGAGTCGTTCTATGTAGTAATTGTACCGCCAAGCGCCTCTCAAGGTCAGCTATACGACGGCTAACGGTCGATACCGGAGTCTCAGTTTTTTGTGAAGCCTTAGAAAAACTCCCGCAATCAACCACCTCAGCAAAGGTGGCCATCTCATCTAACGAAACCTTCATATTCCCACC
>CAJXZM010000163.1 GCA_913063125.1 uncultured Gammaproteobacteria bacterium
CAGTAATGAGGCTGAGCGGGCTGCTACCGTAAAGGGGATAGCGAAGAACTAGTTCTGAGGCGATAACCTTGAAATGTTCAATAGATAGACCAGGTAGAACGTATACATTTGAATTCGTGGCGATGTTGATAGGTTTGGTTTTTCCTCTTTGCTCCTCTGTATGCTTCTGAAAAACAACACGTTATTTCGTTTTTTGAAAATGATGGATCTCTTTCTGTTCGGTATGGAACTGCCTATTTTATAGGTTGAACCAAGAATGTTACCGCTGAGATGTTCGTTGAGCAGTGGGTGTTTTTTCGTTGGTTGAATACCCCCGAACAATCATCGAGTTTGTTCTATTCTGATGACGTTTTGTGGTTATCTTTTTTTGTTATAAATACGTAGCCTAAAATGCGGATGGCATTGTTGGAAATAGAATGGTCGTGCCGCAAGGCATGCAGGGTGATTATGTGTTATCTCATGATTGGCCGCTCAAAAATAGACGGTATTTTGAGGGCTGCTCCATTTCAGAATATAAGCGTGCATTTCGAAGTCAGTCATTATGATCATGGGAATCAAGGTGTTGAACTGTTTGAAAGGGTGGTTTTTATTTTTCGATATTTATTCTGTTTTCTGTGATTTTCTTATATTGGTTAATGCATGCGTTAATTTTTCCCATTCACTCTCATTTTTTGGTAGCCCAAATCGTAGTCTAAAACTGTCGCTAAATTTTCGAACTAGTATGGCGTGTTTTAGTAATTGGCTGTGAATAATGTTCTGCTTTTCAAAATCGGAACATAAAATAGAGCAAAAATAATCGCTGCGGGTGAGCGATATAATGTTGTTTGATTGGATGTGATGTTGTAGTGACTTTTGAAGTAACGTTTCAAGCCGGCAGCTAGCATGTTTAAGTAAGATGGTAGCTTCTTTTTGCCAATTTGTATCGTTGAGCGCTTGGGTGGCCACCCATCGTGATGGGGTTGCAACTTGCCATGGACCAAGATGTTTTCGTACGGTGTTTAACAATGAAGGGTGAGAGAACAATACCCCGCAACGTATACCCGCAAGACCGAAAAATTTCCCAAGAGACCGGAGGATAATTAAGTGTTTGTTGTTGCTGCGGTTGAGAAGGCTGTGTTCTGGTTGTGTATCGAGAAATGCTTCATCAATGACTAATTGTTTGCTTTCGACCTCAATGACATTGAGTAATTTTTCTAAAAATGACTTTTTGTATGTCTGGGTGGTTGGATTGTTAGGATTAATAATGAGTAAGGTATCAAAAGGTAGAGGCGAGCCCTTTTTGTGTTGAAACAACATGTTTAAATCCTCAGGGCGATAGAGGAATACCTTGTGCTGATAAAAGTTCCACCAATAAGGGTGCTCTGAATACCCTTCTTCAGGTATCCATATAGTACCCTTTGGAAACAGCTGAGGAAGTAATTGAATTGCTGATTGGCTGCCGGCAGTGATAACAAAATTATTGAGGCCGTTTGTTATATCGAATGAATAGTATTCTTGTATCGCTTGTTCCAGGCCGTCATTTGACTCAGGTAAACGTTGCCATGTTGAGGCGGGAAGCGTGGGAACAGGCCAGCCATTGGGATTAATGCCCGTTGATAAGTCTATCCACTGCTCTATAGGTATTCCCGCCCTCTTAGCTGCCTCAATGATACCTCCTCCATGTATTAATTCGTCAGGTGCTGTGTAGCGTGGTAGTTTGAAGGTCATAAATAAAGCCCCCTGATTGCTGAGTGGGCAAGTTCATACGCTAACCCAGAGCAAAAAATTACGAGAAACCACAAATACACGGTACGGTTGACCAAAATTACTGTGCGATGAATGTCATTTCCTATAGGTTTTGAGCCCTCACCAAAAAAAGGCTTGTCGACAAGTTTTCCATGGTAATACGTAGGGCCACCTAAAATCACCTGTAAACCGCCGGCACCGCTGGACATCACCGGGCCGCCATTTGGGCTTGAAAGTAAATGAGCTTGTGATTGCCAGCAGTGTAATGCACGGCGGGTATTGCCCAGTAAGGCATATGATAATGCGCAAAGTCGAGCAGGGATGATATTCAGTAAATCATCTAGTTTTGCAGCAGCCCAACCAAACTGTTTATAGCGCGGGGTTCTATAACCCCACATCGCATCCAATGTATTGGCAAGCCGATACATCACAGCACCGGGTGCACCCGCCACAAGAAACCAAAATAAGCATCCAAAAATAGCATCATTGCCGTTTTCTAACATGGACTCAATGGCAGTTTGGCTAATTTGTTGCTCTGTTAAGGCGTCTGCGTCCCTGCTGACAATATACTGGGTACGCTGTCGAGCGAGGGTTATGTTGTTTTGTTGTAAGGCTAGTTGAATAGCGTTGACGTGTTGTACGAGGCTTTTCCAACCGATACATAAATAGAGTAATACTAGCTCGATAATTATGTTGAAAAAGGCATCTAAACGTAAACCAAAAAGGGAGGTCTCAGCAAACGCTGCGAGTAGGATCGATGAGGAAAAAAATACCCCCGCAGTGATGGGTAAAATTAGCAGCATCCAGGCCAATAAACCGCTAATATAGCGACCTATTCGGAGGTTTGGTTGATTCAGTTTACGTTCAACCCATATTGCGATATTGCCAAATCCAATCAATGGATGGTAGCGCTTAGGCTCTCCGATACAGAAATCTAATACCAGGGCTGCACCAATGATGAAAGAGCTTGTGGTAAGTATGCTTATGATGGATAACGACATAAGTAATAAACGTAAATTAGTAATGACGGCGTGATTGTCATTCGCCCAGTAGATAAAGACCGGCATGGTACCATGAAAATACTTGATGAAGCGTCACCTGATCGTAAGCAACACACACTAATGGTGCAGGGCACTACGTCTGATGCCGGTAAATCTACTGTTGTCGCTGGGTTGTGTCGTATCGCCATGCGCCGTGGGATTTCAGTGGCCCCTTTTAAACCACAGAACATGGCGCTAAACAGCGCTGTAACTGCTGACGGTGGAGAGATTGGGAGAGCACAGGCTGTGCAAGCAATGGCATGTGGGTTACAACCTATGGTTGATATGAACCCTGTTTTGTTAAAGCCAAATACAGATGTTGGAGCCCAGGTTATTGTTCATGGCAAGGTCATTGGGAATATGGATGCGGTTCACTATCATGAGTATAAACGCGTGGTGCGAGGCGCTGTATTAGAAAGCTATCAACGTTTATCTGCGCAATATGATTTGATTTTGGTGGAGGGGGCAGGGTCTCCAGCAGAAATTAACCTTCGAGAAAATGATATCGCGAACATGGGGTTTGCAGAAGCAGTCGATTGCCCTGTTTTACTGGTGGCTGACATTGACCGTGGTGGAGTGTTTGCACATTTGGTAGGAACATTGGACTTGTTATCTGAGTCGGAACAGGCGCGTACCATTGGTACCTTAATTAATCGTTTTCGTGGTGATGTTTCAATTTTACAGCCGGGAATTGATTGGCTAGAAAAGCGTCTCAGTAAACCTAATGTAGGGGTTATCCCTTATTTGATGGATTTGCATTTGGAGTCAGAAGATTCGTTATCTATGGGCAATAGCACTACCGGCGGAGTTGACCAAATAGATGTCGTGGTGTTGGTATTGGCAAGAACAAGTAACCATACTGATTTTGATCCATTGCGACAGCACCCCCAAGTTAACGTTACGTTTGTAAAACCAGGGCAGGTGATTCCACCGGCCGACCTTATTATATTGCCTGGCAGTAAAAGCGTACGTTCAGATTTGCAATTACTAAAACAGAATGGCTGGGGAGAATCCATTGCACGACATTTACGCTGGGGTGGAAAAGTGATAGGTATTTGTGGAGGTTATCAAATGCTTGGTTTAGCGGTTCATGATCCCAAAGGAATAGAAGGAGAAGCAGGCAGTAGTGATGGGTTGGGGTTTTTGAATGTTGAAACAATACTTGAATCAGAGAAATTACTTGCTCAAGTACAGGGGGTATTGGTGTTAGATAGAGCGGGGGTAGAAGGTTATGAGATACATTGTGGTGTAACGAGTGGTTCTGATTTGCAGTCCCCGTTTGTACGCTTAGATAGCGGGAAAAATGAAGGGGTATTATCTCCTTCAGGGCAATTGATAGGAACCTATTTACACGGCGTATTTGATCATACTGAAAGTTGCCAGTCGTTATTGCGTTGGGCGGGATTAAAAAAGCCTGAATCATTTGATTATCAGGCTTTTCGTGAAACAGAATTAGACCGTTTAGCGGATCTTCTTGAAGAGCACGTTGATATTGATTATCTTTTCAATCGCTAGGCTTGGATACGCACGACTACCCGTTTAATTGGCTACAGATTTTGTTCGTAATGAAATATTATTTCCAAGGTCTTTAAGACAGCATTAGAATAAAAATTAAGCCAAAAGCTTCTGCTATTTCAATCGTTGCTCCGGCGGTGTCGCCAGTGACGCCATCAATTCGCTGTATCATCTGATGGCGTAAACCTGCAGTGAGTATTAACAGACATAAACAAAGACCAACACCCTGAAGGCCATAGAACCAAGCGATTGATGCAGTAATGGCTAGCGTTAAGCTGATAATGATACCAATATCTAACCCCTGAGAGAATGGGGTGCCAAGGCCTTCTGATCGAGCGTAGGTTGTGGTGCTAAATAGCAATAAGCTACAAGTACGCGATAGTAATGGTACTACAAATAACCAGGCAGCATTGGTTGATAGTACTGCTGCTAATGCGCAGACCTTTAATAGTAAGACGCTGCTAATTGCCATAACGGCTGCGGCACCACTGTGAGAGTCTTTCATAATGTCCAATGTACGATCTTTGTCTCCGTAACCGCCTAGCCAGCCGTCAGCTGAGTCCCCAAGCCCATCTAGGTGAAGGCCTCCGGTAATTAATATCCATGCTAAGCCAACGAGTGCGGCAGTAGGAAGGGGGTGGTTTACGAGCCCGGTGGACTGTAGTACGTGGTAAAAGCCAAATAGAAGTGTGCCAATAAGTAAGCCGACAACAGGGTGCCAATAAATAGATTGGTGTTGTGTTTGTGTGTCAAAGTGCTGCCATGCTTTTGGTACAGGCAGCCGTGTGAGAAATAATACGGCAAAGCAAAGGGATTTCATCATGGGGCTGGTGTGCTTGTTGGTTTTTCTACCGCAGGGCTGATGGGTGATATTCCATTAAGGTTTTTTAATGAAACAGTGAATGAGCCATCTTGTCCAGTAACGGAGGGAGTATCTGCGTAGGCGACCATTCGAGTGATTGCGGCAAACGGTACGTCAAATTGAAAGGTTGCGCTGGCAGGTATATTTAATAAACGGTGTAATATTGCACGGATGACTCCACCATGAACCACTAGTAATAGGTGGGGAGGGCTGCCGGGGTCAACGTTGTTGTCAGCATTGTAGGGTTTAGACAATTGTTGGTGAATAATGTCTGTTATGTTGCGCTCTACACGGTCGCAAAATTTGTTAAAAGGCTCGCCATTTGGCGGCGTATGGGCATTGGGGTTTTTCCACATAGCAGCGAGTAGCGCTGGGTACTGATCCCATGCTTGTTTAGGGGTTAAACCTTCAAGATCACCGAAGCATAACTCTCTCAGGTTCTGTGCAGTTGAGAGCGGTAGATTGTGCTGTTGACTTAATGCTTCTGCAAATTTACAGCAACGTAACATGGGAGAGGTGATGATTTCTTGCCACAGTGCACCTTGTTGGATAGCCTGCTCTGTCGAAGACTGAAGTTGTTGCCAGCCTATTGTCGATAATGGGTCATTCTGACTGCCGCGATACATCGTGCCGCCTTGGGGTTCACCGTGGCGTATAAAATCAAGAATAACGGTCTTGGGTATTTGCTGTTTTTTATGCATCTTGATTTGAAGTTGTTGTGTCTGAAACGTTTGCTTCAGCAAATGTTGCCATATTGTTGTGTAGGGCAACGGCATGTTTGAACAATGGAACAACAAGTGCTGCACCACTACCTTCACCTAAGCGCAACCGCAAATTTAGTAATGGTTTAGCATTTAACGCCGTTAATGCTGCTTGGTGCCCTGGTTCAGCTGATTGATGGCAGTAAAATAAATAAGGGGCCACCTCTGGATTCAAGCGCGTTGCTGCTAGTGCAGCTGCGCTGCAAATAAAACCATCCACTAATACGGCGATACCTAATTGAGCTGCTCGGATATAGGCCCCAACCAATGCGACAATTTCAAAACCACCCAGGCGTATTAATGCATCCTCAGGGCAATGGATGGACGTTTGGTGTGTGGCAATAGCTTGATCGACTATTTGTTGTTTATGCAGAATGCCTGCGTTATTTAAGCCAGTGCCAGGGCCAACAATACTTGCTGCGTTATTCTCGGTAAAGTGACAAATTAGCGCAGAGGCTACGGATGTATTGCCAATGCCCATTTCACCCCCAACGAATAAATGCTGATGGTGAAAGCGAGCATTTTCTGCCATTTCTGAGCCCACTGTCATGGCTTGTTCAAATTGTTGTTGATCCATCGCGGGTTCTTTGGCGATGTTGCCGCTGCTTTTATTGACGACTCGATGAACAACGGAAGGGAGTTCATTTTCGTCTGCTAGTGAGCCGACATTGACCACAACAAGGTCAGCGTTTAGGCTTTTTGACAGAACACTAATAGCGGCGCCACCAGAGACAAAGTTTTTTAACATCTCGGCGGTAACCGCTTGTGGAAATGCAGAAACACCTTCTTCCATAATGCCGTGATCGGCAGCAAAAACATACACACCAACGTTATCAATAGATGGCATGGTTTTTTGTTGAATACCTGCTAACCGTATAGCGATGTCCTCTATGTCTCCGAGGGATCCTTGAGGTTTCGTTAAGCTATTTTGATGTGCTTGGGCTTGTTCAATAATAATGGGGTCAATAGCGAGAGGGGGTTGTTGCCACCAAGGGTTACGAAAAACAGTGTCGTTGTTGAGAATGTTGTCTAACAACTTTTTTTGTGGGTGTTCAGGCGATGAGTTGGTTGATGTTGACGATGACATAAAAAGTTCTCAAAAACGTTAAGCAGTGTGTGATTTTAATACATGCGGAAGGCCGGCGATAGAGAGCGTTACTTGCTCAACAATAGTGGCAATTTCTTGGTGTAGCCATCCTGACTCATCAACAAAGCGGCGGGTAATTGCCCCCATTGGAATAACACCCATTCCCGTTTCATTGCTTACTAAAATCAGGTTGCATTGACTATTGCGAATGGCTGTTAGTAGCGCGGTTTTTTGTTCCGCAAAAAAAATATCGTCTTCTTTCATCAATAGGTTTGTTACCCAAAGTGTTAAGCAGTCAACAAGAATACATTGGGGTGACGTTATAGCAGCTATTGTATCGGCAAGATAAATAGGTTCTTCAATTAATGACCAATGGTTGGGGCGATCATCTTTGTGACGATTAACGCGTTGTTGCATTTCGTCATCGTAAATCGTTGCCGTGGCAATATAGGTTACATCGAGATCGCTAGCGTTTGCTTTTACTTCTGCCATTCGACTTTTGCCTGAGCGCGCCCCTCCGAGTATTAGTTCTCGCATTACCGTTGTCGGTTCCATAAGGTTTCTGTGCCATTATCTAAACGAGCGATGGTACGAGCGCAGACAAATAGCCAATCGGAAAGCCGGTTTAGATAGTGTAAGCCGAAGGGGTTAATTGCCTCGGTTCGTGACAGCGTATGTACGTGTCGTTCGGCGCGCCGACAAATGGTTCTTGCTAGGTGACAGGTTGCAGCGGGCTGATTCCCTCCTGGTAAAATAAATTCCTTTAACATCGGTAGATCAGCGTTCATGGTATCAATTTGACTTTCGAGGGAATCAATGGGGGCGCTGGTCAGGGTGATATGGCCTGGAATACAAAGCTCGCCCCCAAGGTCAAATAAATCATGCTGTATTTCTGAAAGCCACTCTTTTAGTGGGTGATTACAGCTTTCCATTAATGGGTGCGATAATTGCGATATAACCATACCAATGCAACTATTTAACTCGTCAACTGTGCCATATGCTTCTACTCTAATACTATCCTTTTCAATTCGAGAGCCATCTCCCAAACCGGTAGTACCGTCATCTCCAGTACGTGTATATATTTTTGAAAGGCGATGGCCCATAGCGGTTCCCGTTGCTGGCTAAAATAGCAGGTTGCGTATTGATGGCAGGCACTGTACGGGTTAACGGAGTCAGGGTCAAATACTCCGAATGCTAATTGAAATAGGTGGGCTTGCACTCTATTTGGAATGGGTGAAGTTAATAAAGGTGTTGTGAAATATAGGAACCAAGGATTTGTAAAGGATGATGTTATGGAAAAAATTGAGATATATGAAGAGCAACTTCAAGCTTTGCTAGATGCAGCGGTAAGAACCGCTATGACGCATAGAGGAAAGCAGCATGAAGAGTATGTGTTAGGGCAGTTGGAGGCGACAGCCAACTTTGTTTATGTATTATGTGTTGGCCAAGGAAATAGTGCTGAGCTTGAAGCGGCGTGCCAACGGCATGCGCAAACTGCAATAGAGCGGTTGACGGAAATACACCCCCCCAATTCGTATTACCGATTCGACTCGGAAGGCAGCCCGACAGGGTTTTGATGGTTGTGGGTAATACATTGTGATCAACTAAGCTCCAAAATATCCTGCCCCTAAGTTATTTCGGTATGGTTGCCCGTTATTTCTAGCGCTAATGCCTGGTTTACGGGTGTGGGAATGTTGAGCGCTTTACCTTCATTAACTACATAGCCGTTAATGAAGTGTATTTCTGTGGGCTTTTGATTTCTATGGTCCTGAAGCATTGAGGATATGTTGCTGTGAGTGTTTTTTGCTACCTGCTTTACCGTTGTAAATAGGTCCGAGTGCGTGTGGATGCCTCTTGCCGTCATTATGTTTTGTAACTCTTGGCAGACCTTTTTCATAAGTTGAAGGGCTTCGGGGTTTGTGAGTAGTGCGCCATTGTTACATTGATATTTAACAGTCAGTGGGTTTATTGCACAGTTGATGGCGAGCTTTGTCCATAACCGTTGGGTTATGTTGTGATCGTAATGAATGGATAATGCGGTTCTTTGCCATTGTTTAGCAATAGACTGCGCAGTAACAGCTTCTAAGCGACCATTTTTTTTGTCACCTAAGGGGAGGTTGCCTATCCATGTTTCTCCTGCCCCTGCATGTATTAGCGATTTTTCCGTTGGTCGGTGGGCACCTTCCGTTGTTGTTGCTACAAAAATGGTACATTGAGGTAATTGAGCTTGCAGTTGTTCCGCCACCCCCATTCCGTTTTGCATAACAACAATGATGGCGCCTTCTGCTAACCGTGACTGTATACCGTCAATCGCCATTTGGCTTTGATGCGCTTTGGTACTAAGGATCAGTTGTCGAATAGGAGGGGTAGAAGGAGATTCGCTTAAGGGTGTTATTGGTGATTGAATTGAAGGTTGTATTGGGATGGAAAAGTGCTGCGTACTGTCATCGAGAAAAGTTACATCAATAGACTTGGATGTCTCTTCGGGGGGCGCGTGGCTTGCTTGATTCTGTCGGATTCCTGGTCGAATTAACAGCGTTGAGCGGATATTAGCGCGTTCAAATTGACAGGCAAATAGAGTGCCGATGGCGCCTGCACCTAAAATATACCAATGATTTTCAAGCATGCTGAGGTGTTTAGTCGTCCGTTTTTTTCGTTGGACGCCATTTTATCACCATTAGGCGGCCAGTGTTACGGGCTTGGTTAATTTGATGTTTTGTCACCGATATCATTTTTTCAGGTTTCGGGAATGATGTAGAGCTATCCGCAGCGGACATACACATTGCTGCTTTTATGGAAATAAACCCTTTTGAGGTTTTTATTGCTTTGACATTTAACGCATCGTAAATACGACGATACGTTGCTGCATTGCAGTGCTGAATATCATCTTGGTGGGTAATAACGGCAAATTCATCAGTACTGATTCGAGAAACAATGTCCAGCGGGCGAACAAGTTGGCGTAAACGCCTGCCTACGGCAACAATGATTTGTCGTAGGATTTGTTTATCGTGCATGCGCTTTAATTCATTGTAATTATCAATGGTGATCAGTAAAAAGCAGGCGGCCCCTCCGCGAGATTCTGCATGTTGCATAGCATCATCTAAGCGGCGTACCGCATATTGAAGATTACCAAGCCCGGTAAGCGGGTCTAGAAGATTATTTTTCTTTAATCGTTGGTTGGACTCAATGAGCAGTTGGTTTTCTTTTAACAGGCGATTTTGAATGCCCGCCAGGCGGTCAGCAGCGTATATTCTTGGTAATAACTGCTGGTTCATCACCGATTTGTTGATAAAATCATCAACACCATTGTCAAAGGCGTGAGCAAGTATTTTGGTACCTTCTTTAGCCGTTAATAAGATAATGTAAGTAAAGTGATTAGTCGCTTCATCCAATTGTCGAACACGTCCAGCGAGTTCTAATCCATCCATTTCAGGCATCAACCAATCCGCGATAAGTACGCTAACGGCTCGATTTTCTAATGCTTCCAAGCCTATTATAGCGCTATTGGCCGTTCTAACATCTTTGTAACCTGCGGATTTTAATGTTCGAGTGATAACCGCACCACTAAAGCGGGCATCATCAACAACCATAATAGGTAGGTCTGCATTTGGCATAGGTCTGGGTCAGCTTTTCATTTTTGTTCTTATTAGTGTGGTAGACAGAAGCCTATCTGTCTAATTACCATCATCTTTTCGATAATTTACTGATATACAATTTAGCTGTTTGGACTTACCTTAACAGGGCATTTACTGGGAGTCTGGGTTGTGTGTCACTGATTGGTAGAAGAAATTAATCTTTTGATGAATGTGTTTCTAAGGGGAGTGCTTCTGACCATGGAGCGACAAACCAAAGCAGTGCCATTCCAGGGAGGGCTAGCACTGTGCACAGTAGGAAAAAGTGGGTCCAACCTGTGCTGTCAACAATAAAGCCAACAGAAGAGTTGATGAACGTTCGAGGCAATGCAGCAAGTGCTGTGAATAAGGCAAACTGGGTAGCGGTATATTTTGGATTGGTAGATCTTGCAATGAATGCGACAAATGCAGCGGTTCCTAATCCAACACCAAGATACTCCATGCTAATAACAACGGCCAAGGCGATAATGTTATTACCGATTTCTGCTAGTGCTGCGAACCCTAAAATAGTAAGCAGTTGAATCGCACCAAATAACCATAAGGCTTTGTTAATCCCTATTTTGATCATTAGAATACCACCTAACATACCGCCAACGATTGCTGGCCATAAAGCGGCATTTTTTGCAATGAGGCCAATTTCGGTCAATGAAAAGCCAATGTCTTGGTAGAAAGGAGTCGACAGGGCTGTTGCCATGCTGTCCCCTAATTTGTATAAAAACATAAAACTCAAAATAAGAAGTGCGCCTTGCCAGCCTTTGCGATGAATGAACTCATTAAATGGATCGACAATAGCTTCTCTGAGGGTTTTGGGGCGATCGAGAATGTTGGGTTCTTTAATTACCAATGTAAAACCTATTCCAACTAACATAAATAGAGCTGTAATTTGAAAAACTTGTTCCCATATAAAGTGGTCGGCCAAAATTAATGCTAATGAGCCTGGAATTAACCCAGCGACACGGTATGCATTTACATGAATAGAGCTACCAAGGCCGAGTTCATTATCATTAAGCAATTCTCTGCGATAGGCGTCTATTACAATGTCTTGGGTAGCGCTAAATAGAGCGACAGCAAATGCAAGATACGCAATGCCCCATATGGCATTTTGAGGCTCTAATACACCCAAGCTAGCAATGCTAATTAACAAGGCTATTTGGGAGACCAGAAGCCAGCCTCGACGTAGCCCTAAAAAAGGTAATGAAAATCGATCCATTGCCGGTGCCCAGAAAAATTTCCATGTATAAGGAATCTGGATTAATGCAAAGAGACCGATTTCTTTTAGACCAACACCCTCTGAACGTAGCCATGCAGGAATTAATGTAATCAAGACATAAAGAGGTAGGCCAGAAGTAAACCCGGTAAAAACACAGGCTAACATGCGGCGATTACAAATAGCGTCGATAAGAGATGGTGTAGAGGAGGTATCAGAGGGGTTCATTGGACTCATCTGGCAGGCAGTATATTAGAATGAATGAAATCGATAGTATGTTATGAGGTTATGGCTCCCAAAGATAGCGCTTTAGATTGATTTTTCCATTTAGAAAGTCAACCTCTTCTAACTCAAGTCGCTCTTTTTGATGTTGCCAAGGTTCACTGCCTTCAGGGAATGAAAGCCGTCCTTGGCTATTTAATACTCGATGCCAAGGGATTTTTGACCCGCTTGGTAGTTTCTTCAATATATTACCCACAAGTCTTGCATGACGAGGTAAACCCGCAAGCTCTGCTACTTTCCCGTAGGTACAAACATATCCTTTTGGAATAGCAGCAACGGCTTGTAGGATTTTTTGTTGATTAATTTCAGCGGTGGAAGTCAACTATTAACGTAAGCCGCCATCAGTTTCAATTACGCGCCCTGTAAAGTAGTCATTTTCAAAAATAAAGATGGCGGATTTGGCGATATGATCGGGTTCACCGATGCGTTTCAATGGTACAGCGGCAACCAGCCTATCTCTAGCTTCAGGCTTCATCGCAGCGATCATTTCGGTATTAATGGTACCCGGTGCAATTGCTCCTGTTCGAATATTGTAACGCGCTAGTTCTTTGGCCCACGTTTCGACCATGACGGCAACACCCGCTTTAGCGGCAGCGTAGTTAGTTTGTCCAAAGCTACCTGAACGAGCTAAGCTGGAGATGTTAATGATAACACCTTCCTCGACGCCCAATTCAATCATCTTGGTCGCGGCTTCTCTACCACAAAGGAAAACACCGGTTAGGTTGACATCAATAACAGCTTGCCACTGTTGCAGTGTCATTTTCTTTTCAATTATCCCATTTTTGGCTTTTACCAATAACCCATCGCGAGTGATACCTGCGTTATTAATAAGTCCATCTAGCGCGCCAAAATCAGTAACAACATCACTGAATAGTTTTTCAACAGCGTCTTCTTTGGCAATATTTACGGAATAGCCTTTAGCATCAGAGCCTGCATCCTTACAAAGCTGGACGGTGATGGCTATATCGTCTTCGTTCAAATCAACTACAGCTATCTTTGCGCCTTTTGCTGCCAATGCTGCAGCCATCCCTCGTCCAAGGCCACGGCCCGATCCGGTAATAACGATAACTTTATTTAATAAATCCATTGTGCTGCCCCTAAAAGTAAGTGACTGGTAAGTTTAGGGCACATTATTGCGTGGGAGTTATCATATTACTAGCCTCGTCATTTTTGCAAATAATGTATAGGTTTAGTTGCTTATACTGTGGCGTGTTATTTGCGGACATATTCTTCGTTAGCAGAGAAGAATGCGCAGCGTGTCCAGGTAATGCGGTGTCAAGATGCTGTGTGAGTGCTGCTTATAAAGTCACTTGAAATTTGTTGAAAGGACCCATATAAAGAGGTATATGGATAAAATCCATCGTCATTTTTTACTAATTTAAGTAGGGCCTAAAATGTTTTTGTTTCGACACATATTTCTAACGATTTTTGTTTTTGCGTTAACAGAGGTAGTGGTGTTATCCCAAGTCAGTGACCTGATTGGTTGGGGGTGGACCATTTTAGGGGTGATGGCAACAGCAATGCTGGGTTCTGCCCTTTTAAAACATCAGGGCTTTGATACCTGGATGCGTATTAATGAGCGCTTACAAAAAGGTGAAATGCCGGGTTCAGAGCTTATAGAGGGCGTATTGTTGTTAATCGGGGGGGCATTGTTAATTACCCCTGGGTTTATTACCGATGGTATCGGCTTTATGTTTTTATTACCCGTTACACGCAAGGGACTAGCTCGGTGGGCAATGGCCCGAGGGATGATGGAGGCAATGGCACAACGAGGAGCCAGCGGCGGTAATGTGTGGGTTTATCAGCAAACTCGGTCTACAGCCGAGAATGTAGGCCCTAATATATATGGTGGTCGTAACGTTAGCGATGATTCGCCTTTTGCTGAGCGCGTTAACCGCGGATCTGGCGGTGGTAATGTAATCGAGGGGGAGGTTCTCAGTAAGGATGATTAGGCTTGGCCAAAGCACGGGGGCCCGTTAGGCCGAGAATAAATGTAAAAATTGTTTCTTCCCAACCTTGAAAATATTATGTATCCCCCCATAACTAAAACCAGCTTCGCCCTTCCTAAGTAAATTCCCGGTTTTACGAGTATTTGACTGAGGAGGAAGGCTCATAATGATTGG
>CAJXZM010000164.1 GCA_913063125.1 uncultured Gammaproteobacteria bacterium
TTATTATTTGATGCGATAAGTTTTCTACCTTCATCAGCTAATCGGTTAGCTTCTTTTAGGTTCTTTGCTTCATGTATACGGGACACATAATGTTCAAAATAGTCTTGCCAAAAATCGTCGCTTTTCCTATAGGCAGAATGACGAATCTTATTCATCTGTTCTATTAATCGTTCTAGTTCGGTATTTCGCTTAGTATCAAACGCTTGTTGTAGGCGGGCAGAGCATTCAGCTAACATGTTTTTTTCTACATCATTACCCCATGTGTAGACGGAATGTTGAGCGTCCATATAGGTGTCTCTACAGGATTCGAGTAGTTCTTCTAGTTGTCCTCTGGCCGTTATGTTTTCTAAGTCTGCTTCAATATCCAGCAGGTTTCTTTGGGCGCGTAAACACGCGTCCTCATCATTGTTGCACCGGGCTATATCAGTAGAAATGCTTTGGAATCGAACCAATATCTTATCGAGTGCACATATAGATTCTTCGTCTTTTTCTCTGAATGCTTCTTGTTGTAATCGTATTAATGTTTGTTGAAGTTGTTGATGGTTTGCTTTTAATGATTCGGGTGTGGCGCTAATCATGATGAGGTCGGCGACGCCTTCAATTACTTTGTCCTGGCTTTTTATTAGTGCCTTTGCCGTTAGGTTGGCGCCTCGATCTATCTCGATAGACACTTCAATTTCAGAGCCTGCATGGAGTGGTTTTTTGAGCTGATTTGATTCGATTACCAGGTGCCCAACCTTTCTGCAGAAGCGTGCGGTGTCTCTTTCACCCTGAATAATGGGAATATTAATCTTCTGATCTGTGTTGGGGATTATGGTTTCTGTTGTATGTTGCACAAAGGTTCGTTTTGCTGGCAGGGGTGTGCCGCGTTCAATAAAGCGTTTTACGCTGCCGTCAGCTAACGACAGGCCTATCGAGCGTGATAACGGCGGATCGGATAAGGTAAGGCCATGTACAACCTTTAGAATACTGGGTGTTGAGCTGATGCTTTCCCCATTGGTGTCGCTGAGAAGAATGTCAAAACGATTTGATCTTGAGGGGAGTAATTCGAAATTCAGCATGAAGCTGCCATTGTCATATATTTGGGTTGCTTCGCTCTCCCACAAACCATCGCTGCGAACCAGTTTAATGGTTGTTGGTTTTTGTTTCTTACTTGTGACAAGACGCCCCATTAAGTCTGGATTAAGATCTGAGGATACTGACGGGTATTGTAACCACAGTTCTGCGTCTACCTGTTTTTCTGTTGGGCTGATGTCAGTTTGTTTGTTATCCAAACCGATGGTGGCCGCGTAGAGGGCTGCGCCTTTAGCGACAAGTGTCATTGGATCCAGATCACCGTCAGCTAATTGGGTAATCCTTGTCTCTACCATAGTTCGAACTACGGGCATGTTTGCGGGCCCGCCAACCATCACGACTTTCCCAACGTTTTCCGTGTTTAATCCGTTGCTGCGTAAAAGGTCTTCACAAATTACAAGGGAGCGCTCGATCACGGGTTCGCAGAGTTGTTCCAGTTTCTCTCGTGAGAAAGGTATATCCAATTCGATATCTTTTCCGTCAATGTCGAAATCTAGTTCTATCGTTGTTGTGGGTATCGTTGATAAACGAATCTTTGCCAGTTCTGCTTCTATATACAGATGTTCTAGGGCTTTTTGGTGATCAGTGTTTTCTTCGGTTATCAAAGTGTTGTGTTCGTTATGAATAAACGTTTTGATCCAGTCGACAATAAGCCGATCGATATCTCTTCCACCGAGAAAATTATCGCCTTCGTGCCCGACAACCCTTAGCAGGCCGTCCCGACTTTCAAGTAGCGATATGTCGAACGTGCCACCACCCAGGTCATAGACTAACCATGGGCGACTATCTTCTTCAGCAGCCCATCCTGCGGCTAGGGCTGAGGCAACTGGCTCAGGTATAAGTTCGACTTTATCGAATCCTGCAATTCTGCCTGCCTCTACGGTTGCGTTACTTTGTGGTAGCTCAAAGAGAGCCGGTACCGTAATAACAACCTGTTTAGGCTCTATGCCTTTCTGATTCAAAAAATCGCCTGAGAGCGCCTTTAGCACCTCGGCAGAAAGCGCTTCGGGACTACGCAGCGCTTCATTGCTTACCGACTGCAACGTAACCTTGGTACCCATAAGCCGTTTGAATTCTTTGTGCGTGTTTTGCGGGTCGCTCAGTAGGTGCTTTTTAGCCTTGCTTCCAACCACAATCTTGTTTTGGGTAAACCGAACAACTGAAGGGGTTATATTTTCGCCTTTGCTATTTGGGGTGATGGTTACATTTTTCCCGTCAAAGCTAGCAATGGCCGAATTAGTGGTTCCTAGGTCTATTCCAATAAACATGGTGCAAAACTACCTGTGCTGATGTGGTGTCGTTTTTAATAGCTGAATAGCATTGCCTGCAGGCAACAGTAGGGGATACGGGGGTATTACCAAAGGAAGGCAATAGCTTGACTGGTAAGTTAGCTATGTAATTAGTTAATCGATATCCCTATCTAACAACTTCTAATTTGATCAGGATTCTATCAGAATTAGCATAAGATTGAAAAGAAGATGAGAAGAACTGACATGTGTTGTAAATTGAGGAAGTAGAATAGAAATACACCAATAAAAAATCAGGAACAATTAATGAAAAAAACCACGACGTTCGTTTGCATGATTCTCCTACTTAGTCTTACAGCCTGCAGTACACGACAGGTAGTTGATAAACTCAATGGGTCCACAGCCCAGCGACTGGTAACTCTGAGTGTTGACCAATTGATTGGTGAGTTACCTGAAAGTCCACTTTCGGAGTTACAGAATGCAAAGGTTTGGATGAATACACATTTTATTCGTGAAGACCCTATCCACACCTATGCCAGTGCTAGGATGAAAGCAGAAATTGATAAGCGCCATCAAGTCATTTGGGCAGACAGTGAGAAGGGTGCAGAGAAAGTCATTGATGTGTTCTTCACGTCGTTGGCTACCGATCAAGATAGTTTAGGCTTTAGCCTACCGGTACCAACAGTCACAACAGAAAGTAATGAAATAGGCCGTATAGATATTGTTGCCCTGAATATGTATCACGGGGTTAGTGAACTCTATTTTTACGTGCGAGACAATGCCACAAAGGTCGTCGTTAAAGCCGAGCGAAGTAAAGCACACATCCGTACAGACAAGCTTATTTTGCCAATAATATCGATCCCCATTAGCACACTGGATTAGAAAAGGGATGCAGATTTACGCCCAACACAAAAGCCTTGCACTATGCAGGGCCTTTGTTCTGTTTTTGCCAAGACCGCATACTTTCTGCGTAAGCCTTTTTCAAGGCTTCGATCCGATAACCTTTACCAGCCGATTAACTCGACAAGCTTGGGGTGCAGTAGAAATTGAATTTATTAACTGAGAAATCTATAGGGTGTCCATACTGCGGTGAGACAATTGACGTTCTAATTGATTCAGCTGAATTGGATCAGCAGTATATTGAAGATTGCCAAGTATGTTGTAAACCAATAGTTTTCTTGGTTTGTCAAAGTGTTAATGGTGAGCTTGTGGTTCGAGTTTATAGTGAAGATGACGCGTTTTAATAAACATATAACACGCTGTTGCTACCGCCTTATGGCGAGAAATTAGCGTATGTTTTTGACTATCTAAATGGCCAGTTATTTACATTCTGGACATTTAGTGGGTTTTTCCTGCGCTCGAAATAAGCATACGATAAAATTTCAAAAAATCGGCTTCTAAAAAATCACTGCGGGCTCTTTTAAATGAAAGGTATAGTAGTATTTTTGTGTTTTTCGTACGCTTATACAATTAAGTATTTACTCTATACTGCAAGTGTAAGAATATTGTTCAGATAGGCCGCGATATTACGTTGCTTGGGAATGATACTTAAAATAATAACAATTGGGTAAACCTATGGATAACGTAACTTTGGTCTGGCGTAAGCATCTCTTCTTGCTTCTTTTTATCGTTTTTAACCCATCTGCTTTCGCAAATACCCCTCTTAATGCGATTGATGCATTCAAAACCATAATGATTGATGGTTCTGATATATCGGGAGCCGTTAGTCAGCCAATAGAGCTGTTTTCTCTAGCCGCAATTGTTGATGATGAGATGGAGCCCATACCTTTTCAGATAGATGAATATAATATAGGTGGAGCCGTTTATTTTGAGGGCTGGGACGTTCCCATTGCAGGTTCAGTAGGGGTGTTTGATCCAGAAGACAAGTTATTGTTTATTTACAAAGATGCGGGTTCTCGACGAGAACCCCGGCACAAGTATGATGGTGCAATTGTTCATGAAATAGTCTTAACCAATAGTACAGGAGGAAAACGTTATGCCTATATCGTGAAAGGCTCTAGGCTTCGTTCGGAGGAACAATATATTCGTTATAGTATTGAAGAAGCGCTTGTGGAAACAGACTTCTATTCAATCACTTATAATAAAGACAATCATATTAATTGGGATGATTTTTCTATAGTAAATTATGAGGGCGAGGAAAACCCCTTTGATGCGTTCAAAATTCGTTTGCAAACAGGTGTGATCACTACGTTAGCGAAAATCAAATTAAATAATGAAGATATGATTGCGACACCTAAGGGTGAGCATTTTGGTCCTGTCAGGTCAACGACACAGTTGGAATTAGTTGTATGGTTTTTTAAAGTGCCTTTTATGCGTATGAGCATACAGTTGCACCATTCCCCCAATTCACTGCTTTACGATGTTCGTGCCAATATTCCGAGTGCACGTCGAAAAGTACTCGCGGACCCTAGCGTACACCTTACCCTTGAAGGTAATGCCCTCTATGGTACTGAAATACGAACTGCTTCTGGTCCTGTGGAGCCTGCCATTACTGATGGAATGGTGGATGAAATTGAGAAACAGCATATGAGTAATGGCGTATCCATTGATAAGAATTGGATATGGGCTACAACGAAGCGTAACTTGGACTTTGCTGCTTTTTTTAATTACAGCGGAGAACAAAAACATGAGATATCTTTCTTCTATAACGACGAGGCGGGTGTTATTGATTTACCTGAGCGTTTTCCAGGGCAACTTCCAAATGCAGGGTATAAAATACATTCGTTGCCGGCTGAGGGGTATTTTGGTGCGGCAATAGCGGTTCATTTTAGTAATGGCTATAAAGGGCTTCCAGAATTGTTTACTGGTCAATTGCGACGGCTTCCTGATATTTCTGTTAATGCAGCAGGGGGCGCTAAGTAGAATTACTTATGTAGGCGTTTAGGTACCTTGTCCGAACTTACAAAGTTTCAATGATTAGGGAGTGGCAAACGCTGGTTTCAATGTTGCAAGATACCGACAGGATGCACGAATGGATGTATTCAACAAAAAGCGTAACTATCATTGACCAAATATCAAAAACGGAAAGCATCAGGTACTTGGTTAATGAGATTCCATATCCATTTATGAAAGATCGTGAATTAGTCGTATATTCCACCATTACTCAAAGTGACACTGGGGTAGTCTCAATACGAATGACAAAGAAAGAGGGTGTTAAGGACGAAGTGAGCGGCATGGTTCGTATTCCAAAGCTATTACAAGGGAAGGAATTACAGTGGAGTAGACTCTATATCTGTTCCTGGTTGATATAGGTAACTCTATGCAAAAATGTATGAAGTGGTAATAAATATTTTTCAGTTCTCTCTAGGTCACGACCCCAGCAATTAGAACGTTTAACCAGTGTGAGACGGTTGTGAGACGAACGTGAGGCATACTTTCCTAAACAACCTAACTATAGGTTTTACATAGGTCTCTCACTTTGTATAAGGAACGTCTAATGTATACTGAGCTTAGTAACGAAATTAACGAATGGTGCGACGAAGTTGTTTCACAGGAAACCGCTGGATTGTTGGACTCCGGGGAGTGTTCACCACTCCCACTGTATCAGGAGATATGTCAAAAAGGGTGGATGAATTACGCCAACATCGCTGAAGATAAGCAGTACTTTTTCCACTTAGCTGAAGTATGTAAAGTCGCCAATGCCTATTCTGGGGTGCTGGGCAACATGATCTGCGTAAACTCGGCATGTGCAATGATCCTGGGGGCCTTTGGTAATGCTGAAGCCAAGCAGTTTGCACAAGGCATTATTGAGGGCAAAAAATTGGCTGCCTTTTCGCTAACAGAACCGCAAGCGGGAACCGACGTCAATAACATTCAAGCTAGTGCAACACTCGATGGTGACGAGTGGGTTATTGATGGCGAAAAGTACTTGGTGACTGGCGCTATGCTGGCGGATGCCATTTTAGTTGTTGTAAAAACAAACCCTGACGTTGCTACGAAAAATGGCTCCTCTATGCTATTGGTTTCGACCCGTTCGAAAGGTATGGAAATCACCCCAACTCCGAAGATGTCTGCTAACGGTTATGCTAGCTGCCACATTAGGTTTACCGGTTGCCGAGCTCCATCAGATAGAATCATTGGAAAAGTTAATGGCGCGTGGGCTGCAATGTCTATGGCGGGTGGTATAGAGCGAGTTCTCGTAGCAGCGTGTTGTGTTGGTTTATGCAAGCGTATTGGTGAGTACTTATACGAATATTCTAACGATAGAATAGTTGATGGCAAACCTCTTTATGAACTTAGTAATATCCGACATCAGATTGTTGACATTGCAATTAAGGTACGTGCTGCAGATGCTTTAGTGGGTCAAGCAATTTCAGCCTTGGCTAGCGGCACCAATGCAACGAATGCCGTTTGTGCTGCAAAAGTATTTGCGGCACAAATGCAGCAGGAGGTTTCAATGACAGCAATGAATGTGATGGGAGGAAGAGCGTATCTAAAGGCTTACCCAGTTGAGCGATGGTTGAGAGAGGGGCTTTTATCCCTTTGGGCCGGTGGGACAAATGAGCTTCAGAAAAACTTAATGTCGCGTAGCCCCTTTGACAGATAAGCAATGCCTAATAGAAACTCTGAATTCCGTATTGAGATATGGCCTTTATGAAATACGACAGCGATAGCAGCACCCATATAAAACTCTTTGGGGCCGTAGTAATTGAGAGTAAGAGGGGTAAACATACCTGGAAACGGAAGAAAAGCTTATTGCTTTTGGCCTATTTAATCGTAGAACAAAGACGTTTTAATCGTAATCAATTGTCGGCTATATTCTGGCCGGATATAGAATTGCCAGCAGGATTGAAGTATCTGCGCCAAGCCATCTACGAGATTAAGCAGCTAATACCAATTAGCGCCATCTCAGTAGATAGACAGAGTGTTGGTATTATTTCTTCAAATGACCTTTTATGTGACTTCTGGCACTTACAAGATGCTTTCCCCTGCGGACATAAAAAAAAGTCATCTCAGGAAATAGATGTTCTTCTAGCGCTGCTTACTGACATTAAGGGCACTTTTCTTGAAGGTATAAACGTTGATGACTTGGAGTTTTTTGATAACTGGCTTTATACAGTTAGAGAGTCGACGAAACGAAAAATTTGTAAGCTACTTAACGAATGTATTACGCAAAGTCTACTTGAGCATAAAACTGAGCAAGCCCACTTACTGCTCGAAAAATGGAAGGTTATTGATGAATTTGATGAACATATTTACGAGTATCTAATCGATTTGCATTGCCTCGCTGGAGATAGCCAGCGAGCGCTTAGCGAGTTTGCTACTTATTCCACCAAGTTGCTTCAGGAGTTAGATATGCAGCCGGGAAATGACCTTTTACAAAAGATAGATCAGATTAAAAAAGGACAGTTTCGGCGTGCAGAGATTGAACCTGAAAATCCGAAAATCAATGTTGTTATTCCAAAAACTCAATATCTAAATCGAGATGGCATATACATCGCCTACCAAATATTTGGACAAGGACCAAAAAACCTGATTATTGTAAGTGGTTTTATGTCTCACATTGAAACTTATTGGGAGAATGGCTTGCTCAGCGCTTTTTTGGAGCGATTATCCAAGAATGCGAGGCTGATTCTGTTTGATCGCAGAGGGTCAGGTATGTCGGATCGCCTGCCTAAACCTGCTACTACTTCAGAATTAGTAGCAGACATTAGTGCTCTAGTTGATGAAACAGGGTGTTCATCGGTATCGGTGCTGGGCATATCTGAAGGTGGCCCAGCGGCCATACAATTTGCGACATCCTTTCCAGATCTGGTCGACAGTTTGATTTTATATGGCTCATCTCCGATATGGGTAAAAAGTGAAAATTGGCAGGCAGCACTCACCATCGAACAGTTTGAATTATGGAAAAACACGTTGGTCTCGCATTGGGGAGACGGCTCCAGTATTTCTCAATTCGCTCCGACAAGGGCTAAATATAACGATGATGTTCAATGGTAGGCGAGGTGTATGAGGTTGTCATCATCCCCTAGTGAAATATCAAAAATTTTGGAATCTATAAAAGCATCGGACGTGTCACATCTATTGGGGAAAATATCTACTCCGACGTTAATTATCCAAAAAACGGCAGATAAGGTAGTGCATTTTTCAGTCGCATTGAGTATGCATCATAGGATACAGGGTTCCGAGCTCATGCAACTTGAAGGCAATGATCATTGGATGTGGACAGAACAAACTGATCGGATCACAGCAGCAATAACGGAGTTTCTTACGGGGAAAAGTATGCTATAACTGCATTGTTAGCTTGTTAGGGCGTTATAAGTACTGGAATTCGGGTTTGTAAGACCTTCTTCTAGATCACAGCATAAAATTTGAGCTATGCATTCGTAATTTTATAAGGAGACAGAAATGAAAACGATGAATTGTAAGCAATTAGGTGGCGCATGTGATTTAGAATTTCATGCAAATACATTTGAAGAAATGTCAGATCTTAGTAAACAACATGGAATGAAAATGCATCAAGAGCAAGATTCAGCGCACTTAGAAGCGATGCAGAAAATGGGTGAGTTAATGCAGTCTCCGGAAGATATGCAGAAATGGTTTGAGTCTAAGAAGAAAGAGTTTGAGTCTATTTCTGAGGATTGATTAAGTTTCTTTCTTACATTAGAGCTTTAAATAGCCCTTTGATGGTAAATAAGTACTGAACGAAATTCAGCATGTTTTTGGCTGCAATCTAACCGCCACGATTGTCGATCTGCTACGGTTTCCGCGATAAATAAACCGAGACCAAATCCATATTCAGAGCGGGCGGTATGCTGATTGACGCTGTGCGGTGAGTAGCTATTTGTTACTACTAGTTTTCCTTCTTCGATCTCTATTCTGATAAAACCTGTGTGGGTGTACTGTAAAGCGTTTTTAACCAGGTTTACTAAAATGATTGAGAAAGGATGCTTTGCTAGCGTAATTACAAGCGATGGTGTGATGTTGTTGATGACATTTATGTCGAGATTGGCAGCTACATATAGGTTTTCTTGAATTATCTCGTTTACTAGATCAAAAATATTTACTTCTTCTGAGGGATGGTTGTTCTCTGTTTCCTGCTCCTGCCAGATATTCAACAAGGTGTCTGATATTGAAATCATTTTTTTATTTGCATCACGGATTTTTTTGATTTTTGTTTGTGTATGTGAATTAAGTTCCTTTTTATCTAATATATCCAAGGCTGCACTAGTCACTGCCATGGGTGTTCTTAGCTCGTGACTTAAACAACGAACAAACGATGTTTCGCGTTCGGCACTCGAAATGATCTGGTTGATGGTATCGTGTAATATTCTCCCAACGCTCTGGAACTCGTTAAATCGTAATGCTTCTAGGGGGAGGTGATTAGCCTTTACGGCTGAGCTACTCTTCCCGACGTTATTGCCCCATTCATACAGCGTGTTCACAGCGCGGCTGATAGAGCGGTAAATAAGTGAGGCGGTTAATAAAATAAAAACCAGAGCAACAGCGGATACAATCAGTGTCGTTTCTAGTGTGGAAATCCCTGGTACTGATTTATCTTCTTCTAAATCGAACGTATGGACCACAAATAGAATGTTCTTTTTGTTATGGGAGTTTGCTTCCGTCAGTGGGTATGACAGGATGTAATCGAATTTATTCCCCGATTCTGTATGTGAAACCCCCGACTGAATATTGGACGTGTTTATTGTATTTTGGTATTTTTCAGGAAGTGAGTCCAGGCCGATAAAGAATTTTCTACTCAACGTATTTACAGGTAAAGTTAGCCCTTGATTGATTAATGCTTCTGCTGATTCAGCATCTTGATATAAATAGAATTCTGAGGCATCGTCTAAGCCCTGAGAGTAGAGCGAAGACATTGCGTAACCATAAATCAAGGTGATTAATATACCAAGGAGAATTAACCGGTTTCGCAGGTATTGTTGGAGTGTCGTTGTGTTGGATAAATTCATGTCTGAGACCTCAACGCCACACCAACGCCTCTAATGGTTTGCAGCAAGGGTTCTGCTCCTTTTTTGTCGATCGCTTTTCGTAGCCGATAAACAACCATTTTGAGTGCATCTGATGAGGGCGCACCTTCTGGCCAGAGGTAATCTTCTAGTTCAATCCGATTAACAACCTTGGGGCTTTTCCTCGCGAGATAAACCAGGGTGCGCCAGTCCTCAGGGCCGGGTTGTATCCTATTGTCGCCACGTTGTGCATAACGTTCTTCAAGGTGCAATTCCATATCAGCGACCTTTAGTGTTTTTGCGTGTTGTTGCGATTGTGTTAGTACATGTAATCTAGCGACGAGCTCAGCCATAGCAAATGGTTTAACCAGGTAATCGTTCGTACCTGCGCGAAACGCCGTTAACTTATCATCCAGTGTGTTTCTTGCAGTAAGCATGATGCAGGGTGTGGATATGCCGTTTTCTCTAAGTGATTCACAGACCTGTAGTCCATCACAACCCGGTAGGTTGATATCGAGAACAAAGGCGTCATAGGTGTTTTTTTGGCTTAATTCTATGGCGTGTAGACCGTTAAATGTGTGGTCACATTCGATACCTTCAATTTCCAAATATTCAATAACTAGTTCGGCAAGCGATTGGTCATCTTCAACGAACAATATCATCATGCTATTTCTTGCACCTTACGATTAACCGTGTTTTCTAATAGTCTCCATAACAATATAGTAGAGTTTTCAACGGCTAGAACGATATAGCCAGCACATTGGCTGGCTATCATATGGGGCCGCCCGACCTTGGGGCCTTAAAGTGCACCACTATTATAAACAATATTGCCACCAAGAATTGTCATCAGGACTTTTGTTTTGCCGATGCTATTTACATCAACTTCAAAAATATTCTGATCGACAATGACGAGATCACCGAATTTACCAACTTCGATTGACCCGGTTCGCTGTTCTTGGCGCATCGTATAAGCACCGTTAATGGTATAGGCCTTAATAACAGCATCAAGATTGGGTAAGCTCTGGTCCCCTCGGGTTAGCGCGTTTTGCATGCCAACAAAAGGTGAGAGTGAACTGACATCCCAATCACTACTGAGGGTGACGGTTGCACCTGTTTCGTAGATGTCCTTCACCGGTAGCATCTGATAGGCTCGGTTACCGATTAGAGGCTCCATCCAGCTCGCATTTTCTGGTTTTGTGAAATCACCCGCTAATTGAAAATCAGCGATAGCACCCAATTCTGCAAAACGCGGTTTATCAGCATCAGAAACCATTTCTACATGAGTGAGGCGGTGCCGAGAGGAGCTTTTGCCATTAGTTTGTTGTGCTATTTCAATAGCATCCAATGATTCCTGAACACCGCGGTCGCCGATAGCATGGATATGCATATCGAATCCCACTTTTTCTAATTCTGTGGTGTAAAGGGCCAGTCGGTTTTTGTCAAAGTAGTTCAATCCATAAGACCCCACTTCTTCAATATTTTCTAGATAAGGTTCTAGTAATGCTGCTGTTGTATTATGGATAATGCCGTCACTATAAAACTTGATTTGATTGGTTCGCAATAGACTATCAGGATCGTTGCTATACATCGTTTTAAGCTTGGCAAGTTGCTCTGTATCGTCCGCTGAAGGGTAAGCCCATAGGCTCAGCGCCGTACGTGCGGTCAGACGTTTTTCATCAGCTGCACGTTGCCATACATCTAGATAACCACGTTTCCAGTAAACTCGCGCATCAACCACTGATGTAATACCATTTTGGGCAACTTGTTCTAAACCGTAAAGTAGACCTTCGAAGTTTGATTGCATCAGCTCTGGTGTGGGTGTGTAAGCAAGGTCGAATACCAAGTCTCCAGCAGCATCTAATAGAATGCCGTTTGGCTGCCCCTTAGCATCCTTCATAATTATGCCTCCGGTGGGTTGTACTGTCGAAGCATCAATGCCGGCGATCTCCAGGGCCTTACTGTTAACCCAAACAGAGTGGGATGTCGCTTCCATGATTGCTATAGGTTGTGAGCTATTCATTGCATCCAATACTTCACGAGGTGTTTGCACGCTATCGAGTAGGATTTCCAGGGAATGCCCCCAACCTAATAACCAGCCTTCATCGGTGGATTGACTGACGCATGATTTAACAATAGATCTTATTTCTGGTAGTGATTGGTCGGTGTCTAAAATACAGGTTACCCGATCTGAACCCGCTTCAAGGGGGTGATTATGGGTGTCGTGAATGCCAGGAAGTACAAGCTTTCCTTTTAAATCAATGAGTTGGGTTTTGTTGTTGATGAAGCGACTAGCTTTTGAGCTGTCGCCAACAAATACAATCTCTTGATCTTTAACGACAACTGCCTCGGCCCAAACTTGCTGATTGTTGACGGTGTATATCTTACCATTGAGTAATGCCAAGTTATTATGTGCAGAGGTAGGGTCTGAAATAGGTTCACTGGTACTAACACAGCCGAATAGTGTTATCGAAATACAGGCGGTTAACGTGAGTTTTTGGATGGTAAGCATGTGAGAATTCCTTCAGTTGTTAGGTATGCAAATGAAGATACCAAACTGAAGGTAACGAAAAGGTAACAAGCGTAATCAAGGTGATGGATGGGGGAGTAGGGGCACCCCCGGTTGCCCCTTAATACACATGTATCCAATAGGGCCAATCTTGTTTTCCATATCCATTGCCTTTTTCTGCTTCCAATAAATATGCACTTGAATGAAAAAACATAATTAAATCAATACTGTTTAGTATATTTTGATTAATAAAGATGTTTTTTGCGGTATTCTGTCGTTGGTTCCTTTACGGATTAACCACTGTGCTTATTACTATATGTAATATAATCAGACGCCGCGAGCCGACGGGGCGTAAATACCAATGAGATTCAAGTATGAGTAAATGTTTTGATGATGCAGTAAGTGAGCTGTTGGCCCGTGAGGAAATTCGTGAATTACGCTACCGATATTGTCGCGCAATCGATACGAGAGACTTTGTGGCGGTAGAGGCGTGTTTCACCCCCGATGTTTGTATAGATTATGGTGCTGTTGGAAAGTTTGAGTCTAGGGATGCACTCCTAAGCATGATGCGCAGCTATGCGGAAAGTAATTCAACTATCGGCTTACATACAGCCCTTAATCCAATTATTGAATTTACCGGTCCAAATAGTGCAACAGTCCACTGGGTATCTCAATTTTCTTCCCATGACCCTGATACTGGAGCGTCAGTGAAGCAGTCTGGTACTTATACGGATCACTGTGTTAAAGCTAAGTCCGGTTGGAAAATACAATCAGCAACGTACAATATGCTTTTCCACAACACTCATTCTACCGGCCAAGGTTCAGCGTTCTAATTGGGGCGCCCGGCCAGAAAGAAATTATGAACACTGATCTTATTAATTGTATTAGGATAAAGCTATGCCTCAATTACGGCCTATGTATTTAGGTGATTTACACAAAGTGATAGAAATCATTGAAAGCCACGATGAAGACGACGCTGAATCAGCGGCTGCAGATTTTTCAGATGGTGATTTTTCTAATCAGTATGTGCTAGAGAAAGACGATGTTGTGATAGGGATAACGGGCTTTCGCTCCGTTGAAGGAACTGATAATACCTGTTGGTTATCATGGACCTATTTACATGGAGATAGTCAAGGTTGTGGTTTAGGTCGAGGCATGTTAATAAATCTATTGGATAAGCTTCGCGATATTGATTGTAGAAAAATTTTTGTGAAAGTATCGGATTATAAGGAAGAAGGTGAAGTTAGTATCTACGAGAGAGCCTTAAAAGTTTACCAATCGCTGGGTTTTGAGGAAGAAGTGGTTAACAAGCATTTCTATGATAAGGACGAGAATCAGATGATACTTGGTCTTTCATTACGTGAGACTGGAGATGAAACACTAGATGAAGATACTCAAGTTATAGAGGAAAA
>CAJXZM010000165.1 GCA_913063125.1 uncultured Gammaproteobacteria bacterium
ACCCAACTTACGCTGGAAATGGCGGTGCAAATGCAGCGGGTAATGCAACGGGATGTTCAGGACTGTCTGTGTGGTATGAAATACCCGCTTATACCTTATACGATTCACAGGCTGAAAATATGGCGGCTATTTTTGATGATTATTTTGGCCACGGTTTTGAAGGTTCATACCATTACCACGCGATGACTCACCCACTACAAGCCGATGATGATCAAACTGAAGCACCAGCCGGTGGTTCGCCGCTGATTGGATTTGCCAAAGATGGTTTCCCTATTTATGGCCATTGGTTTGTTAATGCTGAGGGCGAATTGGTTAAGGCTGAATCAGGCTATGTCCTTAAAGAGTACAGTTTAAACAATGGGAATTCACGTGACCCCTATGTAGGCTTACCTAATAATTTTGACCGCGGAACACCACCGACGCCGTGGGATATTATCAACCGACCACTAACAGACTTTGACTTTTCATTTCTCAGCTCTGGTGGAAAGCCGTTTGGCGTGCCATTGGGGCGCTACATAGATGATTGGACCTATGATAACGGTAAAACGGGCAATTTAGATGAATGTAACGGTGCTACCGACATTAATGGTGTGTATGGCTATTACATCACAGACCAATATCCCTTTGGACCGATCTGTACTTTTGGTGAACATGAACCTTCTTTTGGTAAGGTACCACCGTTAAGGTGGGATGATGAAACGCCAGCGAACACCACTGATGACAACGGTGATCTGCTAAACGGTCACTACAAGAACGTCCAGATTTTTGGGGGAACAATGTTTCCCCCTTAAGTTTTTAGTTCAACTAGCCGTATTTCCTACCTTTTTTGTTTTTATCCTATCTATAAAATGGTGATTTCATATCGAGGCTAGCTTCTTCGGTTGTGTGTGCATCAAAAACTCTTGTATAAAAAGCCGCATTTCTGTTTCTTGCGGCTATTGGGAAATCTTCAATTGCAAATGTTTTTGCATTCTCAAGAGTATCAAAAGCATAAAATCCACCAATTGTACCTGTGTGAATCCCACTCAACCATGTCTTGGAAAGTACTCCCTTTTTCTTTTTGATTATAGGGTTGATCTCACGCCATGAAGAATTTTCATCAAATGAAGGGATATTGATCTGAACTTCAGTGTAAACATAAGCTCCAGGTTTTTGGTCGACATGTCCTTCGTAATAAGCTGAGTTTATGTCTCTGCTCGCATTTTTGGTCTTGTCTGCATCAAAAATTCGCGTTGTTTGTGCTACGCCAAAAGCAGCGGCTTCTTTTGGGAAATATTCAGTGACAAATCTTTGTGCATTTTCGATCGTGTCGAAAGCATAAAACCCTCCCGCAGAACTATTGGTAGATCCTGAAAGCCAAGTCTTATTTACAAAACCGGGTTGTTTTTTTATACCATCGTTTATTTTTTGCCACGGAACATCTGAAAATGGAATGGATGTTTGCAATTCTGTGTAAACAAAGGCCTTAATCTCTGGATTAATTATCCCGATTTTTTCAATGGTTGCTCTCTTACGTTGCTTTGCTTTCTCATCTTTTGGTGCGGAAATCAATGTATTTAAATTACTATGAACAACGTAGATTTCATTGTTTTTGATAGTTCCCGTTGTCGGATATACGTTATCGAATTTATATTGGTCTGTCGTTTTGGCTGTTTTCCAGTCGTCTTTACTGGTTAATGAGAATGCTGTTTCGGTCACTTTACCGGCTGCGCGATTGGCAATCAAAACAAGCTCTTGATTGTTTGCTAAAATCAGCCCATCTCCGCCAATGAACGCACGATCGATTTTTATTGTGGTAAAATTTTCGGGGGCACCTAACGGAATTTTAAACAAAGTGCCTTCAGACTTTTTTACAACAATTAAATATCCATCTGGATGGAAAATAATGCCGTTGAGATTAATTCCATCACCTATGAATTCTGAGCTTTGTAGAAAAATTGAAGAAACTCCATTTGTATCAATCTTGTAAATAACAGGGGATAAACTATCCGTTACATATGCATTGCCTTCATCGTCCAATGCAATGTCATTCGCTAGATGATTATCGTTCGGTAACAATATACTTAAGTCAATAAAGTTAATTGATTTTCCTGACGTTAAGTCATATATACCTACGGAGGCTAGTTTTTTTAAGCCTTTGGCATAAGATCTCTTACTGGCACCTATGTCAGAGTTTGCGACAAAAAGTTTGTTGCGCTTAGCATCAACACGTACTGCAAGAACTGAATGTAGACGCTCGTCCTGTATAAGGAGGCGATAGCCTCCATTTTTATCTACCTCGTATACAGCCCCCTCACGAAATGAGCCCACCACGAATTTATCAGTGTTAGGGTTGTAATCTATGCCTTCAGGAAAGATGCCTTCTTTTTGAATCTCGATACTCGTAAGTGACTCTTTATTAAGTTGTATTGATTCTGCTGATGCATAATAAGGAAAAAATATGAAAATAAACGCCGATATAGCGCCTATTTTTTGTAAAATTATTGGTGCTTCCATCTGTTTTACCTTTTTTGTATGAGAATATTTATGAGCCGTAGTATAGGTTGGTGTATATTCTTAACAAGAAGGCAGTAATTATTTAGTTAGTATACAAAAGGGTACTACGGTGAATTTATCATGAAAGATCAAAAGAAAAATTATACAGAATGTCCAGTCGAGACCACTCTCAATCTGATCCAAGGAAAATGGAAAGTAGTAATTATGTTTAGGTTGAGAGAGACGTCACGACGTTTTAATGAGCTTACTCGATTGTTACCCGGTATCACTCAACGTATGTTAACAAATCAGTTGCGTGAACTGGAACGAGATGGCCTTGTTCACCGAGAGGTTTATGCGGAAGTACCTGCAAGGGTTGAATATTCATTAACGGAGTTGGCAGAAAGTTTGATGCCTATAATGTTATCAGTAAAAGATTGGGGTAAGGAGTATCTAGAAGTTCAACAGTAAGCAAAATTTAGATAAGTAACGGTGTTGAGCGTTTTCGAGAACAGGTGTTATTAATACCCTATTCCAACCCTCTACCTTGACGCAAACCCCTTTAGAGATGATTCGTCCAGAGGGGTTAGAAGCATCGCCATATCATTTTATCGGACGTTAAGGAGAAAATCATGCGATTTTCAAAGCCACCAGGCGGGGAATGGGGCTCTGTACCTGCGGAACGACCTATTGGCGAATGCGTATCGTGCGTGTTCTAGCGCATATTACTCAAAATCAAAGCTGCAATTGCAGCGCGAGTTCGAGTGTGCGCGATTTTGACATGTCTCCCTCTGGCGTATTTACCAGAGACGGGGTACGGTTGTCACGATTAAATACATTTTTAATCGCAACGGTGGCCAGCCACTCCGTCCAGCTATGTTGATAGAGGGCATCGACACTTAAATAGCTGCCTAGCGCGGCAGGGAAAGGCGTGCCACTATCAATGGGACTCGCACTGCGTGAATCGCGCCAGTCAGTGTGTAGCGCTAGTTGTTGCTTGTCACTGAACTGATAGTTTAATGCGTTTTTTAGCTGCCACTCAGGAAACGCGACATAGTCAAAATTGCTTTGAGTGTTTTTACTTTTAACCCAGCTTCCGGCCAGATGAATGGTCCAGTGTGTACCCATATAATGGGTAGCGGCTTCAACACCGTGGCTTTCATTTTCGTCAGCATTTTCATATTTTTTACCTGTGCCATTAGGCACGGCGATGATACCGTTGTCCCAGTTTGTGCGAAAAAGTGTTAACTCATGCTGCCATTGTTTGCCATGAAATTGGTAAACCCATTCTAGTGTTTCAAGCTCTTCAGGCTTAATGTTCGGGTCGCCTTCAATACTGGAGGTGCCCAACATTTCAACGGTAACTGCCGCGCGAAACGCCGTGCCGTAAAGTAATTTAAAGGTGTGTTGCGGTGCAAAGTCATAGATTGTTCCTATTCGCGGCGACCATTGCTCACCAAAATCAGAATAGTCATCCAGGCGAAGGCCCAGTTCGAATTTCAACGGTTGGAAACCGGTTTGCCAGCGCCCTTGTACAACTAGTGAGTCGACGTTTCGGCTGTGGCCTTCACCGTTGCCAGTGGTTGTGCTCACGACCTGGTTGTTACTGTCGAGTACGAGCGTAGTTTCTTCGTTGACTTTTTGGTAGCTATGTTCGATTGCGGCATGCAGGCGGCTGCCTTCGTCGTTCTGCCAGCGCCAATATCCTTGAATTTGATACCTGTCAACCTGATGTTGCCACACCAGCATGTTGCAGCAGCGGTTAGCAAACGGGTTGTCCCTTTCCATTTCCCAGTACGACGTCTTTACGCCAAGTTCTGATGCGTCAGTGATCTGATATTCTAGCTGAGCTTTTGCCATGCTAAGGTTGTGTTCGCTGCTACTGACATCCCGGTCTTGGTAGCCAAAGCTTTTTCCTCCGGCTATAAAGTCATTACCGTCAAAACGATTGTGGTAAAGGCTAACTTGGTAATCCCAGATGTTTCCTTCTCCATTATGAAGTTTAATAAGCGCCGTGGTATTTTCGTATTTATGTGAGCGCTCATCTATCTGGTTCTGGTCTACGTTGAAATATTCCTGCCCCCAATGATGTTGGCGACGGCTATCGAATGCTACATTGATGAATTGGCCACCTAAATCATGGCTACCTTTAAGGCTCGTTTGGCTGTAATCAAAGCTACCGACTTGTGAATTGAGTCTTAATTCATTTTTAGTGGATTGATAGGTATTAAACGAGAGTACGCCATGAAAGGCATCGGTGCCATATAAGGTAGAGCCAGGCCCCTTGATAAGTTCCAAATTATCGACAACGCCCAGGCTGATGTGTTCATTGTCGTACTGGGCGCTTCCTAGTAGTAGGTCATTGACTGATACGCCATCGATCTGAGTTGCAATTCCTCTCACGGATAAAAGTTGAGTAAAGCCTCTGATGGCAAGGGCACTACCACCCCAGGTGGCTTGATAAGTTTCTATTCCGACTTGACCATTTAACGCATCCAGGTTTTGACGGGCTCCCCATTGCTGCCATTGAGTTTCATCTATCCGAGTTACGGTAGCGGCGGCTTGCTGACGTGTTTCGGTAAACATGGAGGCTGAAGTGATTTCTATATTCAATAGATCTTCTAAGGATAAGTCAAAGAGGTTGTTAGCTTGGCTATTTTGAGTGGTTAGCATGGCGGTTAATGTCAGTAGAAGGTATCTGTAAATGCCCTGCGTGTTGTGAGCTTTAAGTTGTTGACGACTAACCATATGAACCTCACTGAATTATGTCAGAGTTACTGTCAGTATAGACGTTGTTACTGATGCCAGAAGAAAATAGACACCTTTTTCAACGTTGGAACCACTCTAGAAATACACACCAAAAGTAGAGGAAAAAACGTCGTTCAGGCGATTGTTAAATGAAAGTCGATGCACGATGGCCTGTGAACTACTGATTGCAGGAGATCTACCGATAAACCACGTTGCGCAGTTATTGGGATATTCATCACCTGCCAACTTCTGCATCGCCTTTAAATAATGGTTTGCGCTATCCCCCAAAAACTATCGAGAAACAGCGCACCTAGAATGACGCTTTTTTATAAGGACTGCCTTTTAAAATGATTGCAAAAACTCTTTTGTGCTGCTGACTACCACATCACGGATAAAGTCACGCTCCATATAGGACTCATGGTAAGCATCAGGAAATTCAATCATCTCAAAGCTTGGCGCATTCACGGCGTTATCCATTAATGTATTCATGCCTTTGGTACCCACAATCCAATCGTCACCCGATTGAAACATCAGAACAGGTATGGTGATTTTGGCAGCTTCTTCCGGGCTTCTGGCTTTGAACGTTGCTTCATAGGCTTCTTTAGCAAATTGATTGCTAATGCCCCACGTTGCCCCTGGTCCGCCAGCAATGAGGTGTTGGTTTTGCTCAATGACCTCATTGTACACCTGCCAGCGTTTCCAGCTCTTCGATAGCAACTCGGCTTCAAATTTTGCGGCGCTGGTTGAATCGATAATGACGGCGGGTTCTTTCATATCCAGTGAGTAGGCTTTGCCTAGTCCTAGATTTACCAAGAATTTTGCTAATGGGTATGCGACGGATTCATTCACTTTAGCAGGATGGCTCGTTAGCATCTCCATCATTGGGGACGATAAAACCGCTGCATCAAACGCATCCGGGTATTGTTCAATAAATTGCGTAGCAACATTTCCACCAACAGAGTGTGCGAAAACAAAGAGTTTTTCATGGTCGGTGGCATTAACGACAGAATCATAAAATATCCTTAAGTCAGCAACATAATTGTCGAACTTCTTGATATAGATTTTTCTGCGTTCTTTATCGGTGTTATCTAGAATCCTATCGGTGTTATCTAGAATCCTATCGGAGTAGCCATGACCGCGGTGTTCCATAATATAGATGGTAAGACCAAGGTCTTTTAAGTCGTAAATTAACTCTGCGTATTTTAGATAGGTTTCGTTTAACCCATGTAGGATAACTAAGGCGCCATTTTCATTCTCGACAGGAAATTTCGCATAGGAAATATTAATACCGTCAACACCTTCGAAGAAGCCAAACTCGCCTTCGCCATTGAAGTAGGGCATAACGTCACGCTGATAGTAATTGCGGTATTCTTCCACCACCTCAGGAGAATCTTGTTCCAGTACGGGGATTTCTGTTTTACAACCCGAAAGGAGTAGAGCGACTAAGGTTGTTAGGGTAAATAGGGCGAGTTGTCTTGAGGTTTTCATGGTTAATCTCGAGTTCATAAGGGGTACTAGCGACCGGCTAATCTATTGGACGTTAAAAGGGTTACTCTTTGGATTGGTTTTTGGTGTTAGCAATGTTCTTTCATGTTCGCGACCGAAAATACCAGTATCCCTACTGAAAAGCTATGAACAGTATCAAAAAATTACAAAGATAAAATCGTTCAATTTACTTTCCTAAACTTGCGCTCATTTGCGTTGACAAAAGATGGTCAATTTCGCTAGCCTGTCGCTTTTTCAGTGGTGTGAATCAGTGGTTTTTTTCAATAGTCTCAAACGCTTGTTGGTCCAATGTCATAGGCTTATGAATATGATAGCCTTGAGAAAAATCGACACCAATTTCTTTTAGTCGCTGTAGAATTGCCTCGTCTTCGACAAATTCAGCGATGGTTTCAATACCCATAGCTTTTGCGACATCGCAGATAGATTTCACCATCGCATTGTCTATTGTATTGTTAGCCAGATTTTTAATGAAAACACCGTCTATTTTAATGTAGTCGACACAAAGATTTTTCAGGTATGCATAGGACGAAAATCCGGTACCAAAATCATCCAGGGCAAATCGGCATCCTAGGTTTCGGAATTTTCTGATAAAGGATTGGGTGTTGTCGATGTGGGTTATGGCCATTCCCTCTGTTATTTCAAAGCAAATTTTATTATGAGGAATCTGGTGCTCATCAAAAATATCCACTAGAAACTCGGAGAAGGTGTCGTCACCCAGGCTCTGCGTGCTGAGATTTATGCTACTGCAAGCCAAGTTTTCCAAGTGACCCTGATGCTCGTGTAGCCAAGCGAAGTAGGTTTTAATGACCCAACGATCAATGTTTGGCATTAAATTATAGCGTTCTGCAGCCGGTAGAAACTGGTTGGGCGCGCAGAGATTTCCATTGGAATTGATAAGACGGAGTAGAATTTCATAGTGATATGAATTATTACTACCTTTATTCGAAGCAATATTTTGAAATACTAAGAAAAACTGGTTGTCGGTGATGGCTTCTTTAATGGAGGAGACCCATTGCATTTCTAGCTGCCGCAACTCCAGTTCTTTATCTGATTCCACAAAAGTGTGTACACGATTTCGGCCTTGATCCTTCGCTTGATAGCAAGCGGTGTCTGCCATGATCAGAACGTGTTCGATTGAGTGGTGGAATGGACAGAGTTCGACTAAGCCAATGCTAACACCCAGTGTATAGCGTTTTCCTTGCCAGATAAAAAGGAAGTCTTCGACGGTCTTTCGAAATAATTCAGCAATTAAACGGGCTTTCTCAATGCGCATATTACTGAGTAAAATACCGAACTCATCTCCGCCAAGACGCGCGATGGTATGTCCACTTCCAATTTCGTGGGTTTTGTTGAGTAACTTTTTGCTGAGATTTTTAAGTAACAGATCCCCGGCAGTGTGCCCGCATAGATCATTGACAATTTTGAACTGATCCAGGTCCATGTACATTAGGCAGCAGGGCTCGGATAAATTCTTTACCTTTTCCAATTTTTCTTCTGCTGTAGATTCGAAGGCCCTACGATTGAAAAACCCCGTCAAAGGATCATGTTCAGCGAGGTACAACATTTGTTGTTCAAATGCTTTTCGCTCACTAATGTTAATGAGCGTACCTTCAAGTTGTGGGATATCATTTTCGGTTTCGTCAATGAGTCGAGCAGAAATATTAACCCAAATAGAGTCCTCTTGACGATTATGAAGTGTCGTTTCAAAATCGACTACCTGGCCTGTTTTTCTAACCTCTTTTAGAAGACCTTTAAATTCTTTGGGTTTTAACGTATATCCATCATTATTTTTGATATCACCAATAAGTTTTAGAAACGCTGGGTTGGCACTAAGTAAATTACCTTTAAGGTCAAAACTGAAAATACCTTCTAGTGCATTTTCATAAAGCAGCTGGAATCGCTTTAAGCTACCGATAGCATCGTGTTGTGCTTTTTCTTTCGCTCGTCGTTCTGAATTGATTCTATCTGCTAGTGCAAGAGACAATATGATGATACCTACTATACCGCCAATGTTGCTGGCATACTCCGAGACGGGAGAGTAAGGGATATAACCCATCTTGTTGGCTGATTTTAGTAATATCCCTAAGAAATAGGCTCCCCAGGCCAAAGAATAAAACTTCGCTATTCTAGGGCTGTGTTTTAACATCGCCAAACAAATAAACAAAACGCTGCTCATGGTGATCAGCGTAATACCCGCATTGAGCATTGCTGCTTGCCTATAAGGAATAAACAACGTGATAATTGCCGATGAAACGGTCATCACCAGTAGGGCTTTAATAGCAGTATTAATAGGGCTGTTTTTTGGGATAGGTAATACTGTATTGGTAAACAGTACGGTTGATATACACCCTAGAGAGATGAATGTTACGGCAGATATTTGATGCCATGCAGGGGAGTTGGGCCAAAACCACTGATAGGCCAATCCATCCAAAGAACCGTGAATGCCTGCTATGCATAACGTAAAAAATGTATAGAAAAGGTAGCTGGTGTCACGTACAAAGAGATAAAGGCAAAAGTTATAGGCACTCATGATGAGTATGACTGCGAGAAAACCACCATACAAGAATAGGTAGGATTGCTTTTTTAACAGGAACGTTTCTTTCTTCCAGATTGAGAGCGGTACCTGTATCGGCCCCTTTGATTCCACACGTAAGAAAATTGTTTTACTTTGGCTTTTTGAGAGCGATAACGGAAAAAGGAATGAAGGGTAGTCAACTGGCCGCGCATCGAAGGGCTGTATGTCGCCTGAGTGGTACTGCTCAAAGACCTGCTCATCAGACGTGGCGTAAAAATCGATTTTGTCGAGTAAGGGATAACCGACGTTCACATACAGCTCAATTGCTTTTTTGCCGTCATTTTCAAGGTCTAAGCTAAACCAATAGACGCTTTCTGAGAAACCAAAATTTGCAATATTCCCAGGTAGGTGTGACCAGTCTTTGTCATTGAGGTGAATGGCCTCTTGTAGAGATAACGCCCCATGCTGGTCTTCAAAGTAGAAAAAATCATCTGCAGACTCGATATATTCGTGACTTTCGTCAAATACAATATTTGAAGAGGCGTGGATGTTTGAAGATAGCGAGAAAAGAAGAGCGCATAGCATCCCGACAACAGTATCTATCAACTTATGTAGAGGCAATGTCTTATCTCTCTGATTGTTTGATCAAAGTATAGACATTTACGTGTGTTGAAGCCAATTAGGGGAGCAGGGCTGTTGTTACGGTGTTATTGAGGCGATTATGCGTTGATTAACTCATTGTGAAGGCAAACTATACAAACGGTTGATCTATCGGGTAGACCAGTTACGCCTGAGAACGTTATGCTTCTACTGGGTGATAAGGAGACGAAGTCCGGAGTTAACCTGACGCCTGCATCCAATACACGTTGTTGATACAAAATAAGGAATCCCAATGTAAGCGGTTCGTTGGGATCCCTATATCCTTTTGCGATTATTCTACAAAAATATCTCCTAATTGATTGTTGTTGTAGCTGTTACCAGTCGCCGACAGGTTTGACGCATCATGTAACCACACCCCAAACTCGCCGCTGTGCTGTATTAAGCTATCGATTAATGTCAGATTACTTGCGTTACTGGCTACGTTACCAAAGAGAACCACCGCTCCGGCACCGTTGCCTCCAGGGCCGCCTGCATATTCAATAATGGTGTTGTCCAAAATATTGTCATTGCTTGGTGAAAATGTGAATTGGATACCTTGCCAATACCCCGGGACTTCCTCTAGGCCTGTAAAAATGATGGGTGATTCAGGTGTCCCTATAGCCGTTAACGATCCTCCTGCCTGGATATTATAGTAAGAATTTTCACGTTGGTAAAAAGTGGCTCCTGCATCTATAAATAGCTGCGCGGAAATGGTATGACCAGATATTATTTCATAAGGTACATTTAGCGCAGGCCAGGTTTGGGAAACGTTAATTCCTCCGGCTTTTACAAAAATGCGGTCAATATCGTTGCCACTGTAATCGCTATTGTCGTCAAGCATGTGCAGGATGTTCCCAGGTAATATCCCTGCACCTAGTTCGTTACCTGTGGACGTTACGCCCTCAAATACACTCAACGTGGCGCCAGGGCTGAATTCAAAACCATAACCCGAACCATTGCGCAAAATCGTATTGGACAATTTGAGTTGCTGCTCTAACCCTATGGTTCCAAACAGAACAAGGTTTGCTTCGCCGTTGATTCTTCCGCCGCCATACTCTACTATCGCGTGTGCAATTTCATTTTCTTCTTGATCTGAGAACGTAAACTGAATACCTTTCCAAAATCCAGGAATCTCTTCTTCGGCAGTGAAAAGAATGGGTTTTTCTTCTGTCCCAACAGCATTTAATGAGCCTTCAGTTTGAATGTTGAGGTGAGTATCCTCAGCAAAGATCAGTGTGCTACCACTATTCAATGTCAGTGGTACGGTTACCGAGAGTCCATTTGTAATATGGTAGGGTACATTGAGAGTCGACCACATCTGTGGCGTATCAATGTTGGAACTATATACAGTAATTCTATCGTCGCCATTGCCAGAAAAATCACTATCTGGGTTCAGTGTTCCAACTAGGTCACTTGGAATTAACGCTGGCCCCATTGCATTTTCTGTGGATACGATCTTGGAGAAGAGATCTATATTGGCACCATGCGAGAATTCAAAGCCATAATTTGCACTGTGTCTCAGAGTCGTGTTGCTCATTCTTATCCGTTGGTCCAAGCCATTTGTCCCAAAAAGTACTAAATTGGCCGTTCCATTGCCTCCAGTGCTGCCACCGTATTCTATCGTTGTATAATCTAACATGTTTGCGGTGTTGTCTGACCAGGTGAACTGAAGGCCCGCCCAGGAGCCGGGTGTTTTATTTACGCCCGTTAGGACGATGCCGTCATCTTCTAATCCAGCTGCAATCAAGGCCCCATCTTGCTGTATGTTGAGTATGGTGGACTCGTCGAATAACACGGTTACCCCTGGCTCGATTGTCAATTCAGCGCCAGTATTAACACTCAAGGAGGTGGTGACATGGTAGCAGTATTCATTTAGCGAAAGGCTCTCGCTAATGCTTCCCCTAAGTTCGTTGTCGCATGCGCTATCACTTATGCTAACAATTGTCGCTTTCTTGGTGCCTACAGAGCCGCTTGTCGGGTCGGACAATGTTATTTGTAACTCTTCTATATCTTCTTCATCAATATCCGCCAATAGATTTAGACGAATAGTTTTTGCGCCAAGATCGTTCGCTTCCCATGACAGTGTTCCGTCTAGCGATTCATAATCTAGCTCAGCGTTAGCGCTGATATCTTCGGATGAATAGTTCACCGAAAGCGCACTCTTAGCATCTCCAGTTCTTTGAACGGTAATATCGACAAATTTATCAGATTCAGTTGTCTCGTAGTTAGCATCCGTAAATTCAACAACGCTTCCTTTACATGCTGTCATTAAAGTACATGCCGCTACCAAAGAGAGCATAGGTATATTTTTATTATTCATAACAATCTCAAACTTCAAAGTTAATGGTGCCTCAGGATCCGCTGAGGATTTCAGGGGCTATAAAAACCAGAACACACGTAGGTGTTGCATTTATTTCGAGGATTTATCTTAGGTTTGTTCGTAAAAAAAACTATTTTTACGAAGAGTCGTTGACTGAGTGATCCACTCGCAACTTATCTCTAAAACTTCATCCCTGATAACGATCTTGTGTCCAGTTAATGGTAAAGCGCACATCTATATCAAAATCGAATTCATGCTAGCACAGGCATAGTGGAATAAAAAACAAGTCGTTCACTAAATTGATGGGTATGTGATCTAGGGCGTGTTGCTTTGGTTTTCTTTGCGGCAGCGGCCAGGCGTTTTCCCTGTCCATTGTCGAAAGGCGCGGGTAAAATTAGTGGGAGTGCTGTAACCAACTCTGCTGGCAATGTCATCGATGGTTAGTTGTGTCGTTTGTAACAGGTTTAGGCTATCCCTTTGTCGTACATCATTGAGTAGCTGTATAAACGTAACGCCTTTCTGTCGCAGTTTTCTTTTCAGTGTTCGATCTGACATATGTAAATGTTGCGCGACTTCTCCTAGGTTCGGGTAGCTACCATCACGACAGATCAAGTGTCCTCTGACTTTATCTAGAATATTTTCGTGATAGCCAAGTAAGGACATCTCTTTTTCACATTGTTCGGCAACAATATGTGCACTGGTTGAGTTGGCTGTTTTAATGGGATGATCGAGCATTGATCGTTTATAGCGGATTTGATTGCTGGGCATATCCCATCGAACAACAGGTAGTCGACTTTTAAATTTCTCGAAGTAATCAGGCTCTGGCCGGTCAAACCAGATTTCTGTTGTTTTTTGAGCGTTTGCTAATTGTTTTGGTTCCAGCAAAGAGCACGCTATTGTCCAAGCTTCCGAAAAGAATATGTCGAAGCCTAGATTGCGAAAAGGATCCAAGGGCGTGGATTCAGTGACGTCGACAATGGTTTGTTCTGCGGTCTCAATGATATTAAGAGAATAGAAGGGGGTCAGTGTGCGCGAATACTTAAGGCTCATAGCTAAGGCTTCACGGTACGTGTTGCAGCTCATTAAGCCAAATCCAAGAAGACCAATTTTGGTGTGAGATGAACGTAAGCCAAGTTCCAAACCAATCGATGGATCTTTAACCCGTCTTACGAAGTTGTAGATGATAGCGCCCATCGCGAGTGCAGTAATTCGAGCGCTCGGTCGCTGGAGTTGGTCGAGAGTAACTCCAGTATTAGCGATGATTTTCTCTGGGATAATATCGCGCTCGTCAGCAAGCGATATGACTGCTAAGGGGAAAACTGCGGAGAGCGTTTCTGTTGAGAGTTGTTTGAAGAGTTCTGGGGTCATCAAAAGGGGCATTTGTCATTGTAATATAATCACTATGGGTGAATTGATCTTCACTTGCAATGGTTATATTGGCTCAACAAAGGCCCCTTAACGTATCATTGAGGGGTGTTGACCGCAACGGGTTGGTTCAGGCTTTTAGTCTGGATGGACGCCTCATAGATGTCGACATCATTATTGAATGCGCTTCTCGCGTTATCGATAAATGCGTCGATGTCTTTTGACGCGGCTTCGCTAGGGATGAGCCTGCTATTAACGATGTTCATGCCGATGCGAACAAACAAGTTGCTGAACGTTTCGAAGCTTGTCGTTGCGCTAATCTGAGTAAAACCAGTGTTCGTATTTGTGTTGCCCTCAGGTTTTATATTGCTTAATTCTAGGTTTGTAATGATGCCTTCACCATCGTTTCCGTTGCAAGCAACTTCAAAGAATTGACCGATGATTTCCTTTAGGTTTGAAGGCATGAACAAATCGATCATCGGGGTTGGGATAAAGCCTAGGGCTGCGCCACCAATAGCAATGGTGGGTGCTTGGTTGATCCGCATTTTTACCAGCGCTTTATCGGCCTTGGG
>CAJXZM010000166.1 GCA_913063125.1 uncultured Gammaproteobacteria bacterium
GCTACCCAAAAAACACATGGATAAGAAGCCCTCACATGAGTGAGCATTATCCTTTTGTAGAGGAGGAAACGGTTATTTTGGTCAAAACAGGGCACTTGCCGATATAGATCAGCGACCCATATCGATCACTTGCCACGGTATTTAAGAACTGCTTGGGTTCTATCCCGAACCCTCAGTTTTGACAAATTTTTGGAAACTTTATTTTTTATAGTGCCCTCACTAAGGTGCACGCTATTGGCAATTTCTTTGTTAGTTCAGGCCCATTCCTAATCAACCTTCACTATCGTTGTAATTTGAATCGGTGATTGAACCATCTGCTCTTTACCGTTAACTTTTGGATAGAAAATATAATAACCTTTATCAGGGACACTGGTAACTTTACCATTTTTCACATGGTAAACAGACTCATGCCCTTGAATGTAGACGTCGTAATCTCCCCCCAATAAGGTGTCCATTGAACGATTCATATTGTTGATTTTGTCACAACCTGAAACCGCAACAACAGCCATTAAAACAACCAAAAATTTCATTCTCATTCCTTACTCCATTTTCAACTTTCAATTTGCTACATACGTACTATTAACAACGCACCGAAAAGACTGCTCATCAGCACATTGCAGCTTACTATCAAAGTGAATAAATATATTCATTATTGGTCTTATAAATACCCTCTACCAAAGCTCTAACATTTCTTTTTTTGTGACACACTTAACGAAACAGAACGGAACAAAACAATATCTATCTCAATCTACCCAAAGGCACAAGCGCAAGGCTACGAAAATGACAGATAACACATCAACCACCAGCAAAGAGATATGTGACCGCTTCTTACCACTAAGCACCATCCCCAACCATATGCGGGATGAGCTTCTTCAACACGCGATGTCTGCATCTTTTGACGTGTATAGCAATATCATCAAACACTCAGAAAAAAAAGTCCTCTATCACTATCTTATTGATGGGTATGCAGATATTCGCCACTCATTTGATAAGCGCACTAATATATCATCTTCTGATCCAAAATGTGTCTATCCATTAGAAGAACTCATTAAGGACGGCGGGGTTGTCAGGGCGATAACACCCTGCAAGGTATTAATCATCAACCGCAGCTACCTAAATGAAATTCTTATACGAATGGAATCACCAACAAAAACCATACAAATTAACGATAGGAATACTCATGATGAGGGCATTGACGACAACTACAAAGCTGACTGGATGTCACTTTTTTATCGATCTCCACTTGCAATGAACCTCAGCCCCGCTCAAACACAGCAAGTCTTCGCCAAACTAGAGAATGTGGAGGTGTTTAGCGGTGAAACCGTTGTTAAGTGCCATACCAAAGGCAACTTTTTCTACATTCTAAAAGAGGGTTACGCAGAAGTTGTATCTGAGAAATTTGGCCCCTTTAAAGGCAGGTCCTTTGAGCTTGAACCGGGAGATTATTTTGGTGACGAGGCGCTAGTAGCTAACACAATTAGAAATGCCAACGTTGTTATGACAAGTGACGGGGTACTAGGAAGAATGAGTCAAACTAATTTTCAAAGTACCATAAAAGATGCACTAGTAACCACACCAACCATTGACGAGTTTGAGGCATTCCACAAGCCTATCTACTGTGATGTCAGACTCCCTCTAGAATACAGAATGAAACACCTGCCCCACAGTATCAACATCCCTGTTGGAAAAATCCGAAAAAACCTTGATTCATTTGACAAAAACTTAGTGTATGTTATTACTCCCGAAGGAGGGCTACGTAGTGAGCTTGCCGTATACCTGATGCGACAATCCGGAATTGAAGCCTATTATATGGACGAAGAACTACAAAGCTCCTTACCATTACCAGATAGTAAAATTGCTAGCTAAAGGGTTAATTAAAGAACTAATAAAGGGCGCTTAAACACCCCCTAAAATCACTTTGGTTTCGAGATATTCCTCGAAACCTGCTTCACCCCATTCTCTCCCATTCCCAGACTTTTTATACCCTCCAAAAGGAAGACTTAAATCCGGTGCCGCCCCATTGATATGAATACTCCCCGTTCTCAGTCGGCCTGCAACTTTACAAGCCCGACCTGTATTTGATGACGATACGTACCCGGACAACCCATAGGGGGTGTCATTCGCTATCCGTATTGCTTCTTCTTCACTATCATAGGCAAGAATTGACAACACTGGACCAAAGATTTCCTCTCGCGCAATCATCATGTCATTGGTGACATTGGCAAAAATAGTTGGCTGGACAAAATAACCATACTCTAAACCTTCGGGTTTACCTAATCCACCGACCACAAGTTCTGCCCCTTCGTCGATTCCTGCTTTAATCAATCCCTGTATCTTGTTAAATTGCATTTCGCTTGCGACAGGTCCCATGGTTGTATCCTTTGCAGTAGGATCCCCCGTAACAACAGTCTTTGCTGTCGCTTTAGCTATTTCAATCACCTCTCCCATTCGCTCTCGGGGAACCAGCATACGCGTTGGAGCATTACAGGATTGGCCTGAATTATTAAAGCAATGAATGACACCGCCACCCACGGCTCGCGAAAAGTCGGCGTCATCAAGAATGATATTAGCAGATTTACCACCCAATTCCTGAGTCACTCGCTTTACCGAATCCGCTGCATTTTTTGCGATAGCAACCCCTGCTCGCGTTGAACCGGTAAACGACACCATATCAATATCAACATGCCGAGTAATGGCATCCCCTACGATTTCACCATCACCATTTACCAAATTGAATACACCTTTAGGCACTCCAGCGTCATCTAATATTTGGGCAAAAAGATAAGCATCAAGCGGCGCAATTTCACTTGGTTTTAACACCATAGTGCAGCCTGCTGCAAGTGCGGGAATAACCTTACAAGCAATTTGATTTATCGGCCAATTCCACGGAGTGATTAACCCACAAACACCGACCGGTTCCTTTAGTATTTTGTTGGCACCTGTGGTCTTCTCAAAATGATAAGACTTGAGCGTTTCTATACCATGCATGATATGTCCCATAGCACTCGGTGCCTGTGCCATATTTGCCAGCCCTAAAGGCGCACCCATTTCTTCAGAGATCAATGTCGCCATTTCTTGCATTCTAGGTTGATATGCCGCTAATATTCTTTCCAATAATGCTATTCTTTCTTCTGGTGTTGTTTGTGAATAACACTCAAAAGCGACTTTTGCAGCAGCAACAGCTTTATCGACATCCTCTACTGTCCCCAATGAAATTTGTGCAATAACCTCTTCATTTGCTGGATTGATAACATCAAAATCCCGTGGACTTAATGGATTCACCCATTCGCCATTGATATAAAATTGTCGATTATCATACATAGTGTTACACCTTTCTGCGTGTGAATCGCACTTTGAAATTTTCGCTCATAAATGGCGCTGGAATATATTTTATTTTTACTTTCTCTAACGGTACCGCGGCTTCAAAGTCTAAGTAACGCAACAACATCGCAACATTAATAACGGTATGCATTTCCGCTAAACCCGCTGCAATACACGTATGAGGACCTCGCCCAAAAGGCGCGTATATTGCCCCATTTTTATGTTCATTTCGCGGTTCACGATAACGTTCAATATCGAATTCCTCAGGATTCGGAAAGAATGATTCCTCCCAATGATTCGCAACGGTAAACACCATTAACTCATCCCCTTCATTAATGGTATACCCACCAAAATCGAAGTCTTTTGTTGCCGTACGGGCCATCGCATAAGCCACTGGATTTACACGCATGGTTTCCATTACCAAACCTCTTACGTCAACCAAGCGATCTATAGAATCAAAATTCAAGGAGGCGCTTGAAAGAACCCGATCAACTTCCTCAACCACTCGCTGCCTAAGTTCATCATCTTGTAATAATCGATAGAGAATAAAGGAAATAGTTCCTCCAATGGGGTCCACTCCACCAACAAAAGGTAACATTGAAATGGTTCTAACATCATTTTCCGTATACAAATCTGGACGCTCTAGAACACCTTGTTCTATTTTATCCATATACGTAACAGAGGTTTTATCGGCAGGACAGCGATTGGTATTTTCTTCTCTTACTTTTTTAAGCAGCTTTCCTGTACGCAGTGCAGAAAGTACAAACTTGGGCGTCAACAGCTTTAGTCGTGGCCACTTACCTATCATAAAAACATTAAGGTAAGTATTCTGCGTTGTCATAAAGTCCTCAGTTTGTTGCGTTGTTACTTCAACACCCTGAACAGCCAACCCTATCTGTCGACAAACAATATTACGCAAAAAAGGGCCTACATGAACTTCATCGCCATCCTCGATCGATTGCAAGATCGTTTCAATAGGATCAACAAGAAGGTTTAAGCGTTCCTTAAAAGCCGCTTTTGAAAATTGCCCTTTCAAGAGCTTACGTTGATAAGCATGGGCATCACCATCAACAGCAATCATCAGGTGGGGACTCTTTAACCCATCCCTTAATCGCCCCCACGTCACTTCAGAAGTAAAGTAATCCCTTCCTTCGCCTGCCATAAAACGATTAATTTCTTTACCGGCCAATACCGTCATCGTTTTGTGCATTGCTTTAAATTTGAAAACTTGCCCGTGTATCTTGTGTTGCTCCCGAAGGAACTCCACAGGGCTATTAAACAAACTGGCAGCACTACCAATTATCGGTAAACCTTTCGCTAAAGGTGGTTCATTGTTATTGTCTTGTGTTGCTTTAGGTGATTCTAATGCGCTCATAATCAGCGATCTCCCCAAAATAGAAGTCAATTTCATGCTAAAACCCTAAAAACATGAGCATTTCTGGTTAGCACAACGCTAAAGATAGGATATACTCCAAACTGCACTTTATTCGATTATAGTGCACTTTCTTTTAATAATGCAACACTCCTGCAAAAAGGCAGACCATCGACAAAATGAACCAGAAAACCAAAATCACCACAAGTAACCCAGATGCTCGCCAATCTGCACGCCACAGTATTATGGAAGCCGCCGCTCTCGCTTTTGAATCAAAAGGCTTTCAAGCAACAACCCTAGACGACATTGCTTTAGCTGCAGGCGTTGCTCGACGTACAATCTATCTTCACTTTTCTTCCAAAAAAGAGATTCTAATCGCCGCGTGCATAGAGCAAGCACATATGTTTTTAGCTGAAGTTAAAAGCAACGTTCCTAATCAACAAGACTTTCCAAAATTTATTGCTGATTGCCTTATATATGTAATCGAAAACTCTCCAAACTCAAAATTATTCATGCTCAAAATTGCAGAAGGAACCAGCATTGACCCTGTCTCTCTGTACTTCAGCAACCAAGAGTTTATTCAGAATTGGGTTGATTTTTTTGAAGCACCTTACATGGAAGCTATAGACAGAAAACAAATCAATCCAGATATAAAGTTAGTGAAATTGGTCAACTGGTTTGGGCGAATTTCAACGTCATATCTTCAATACCCACTAGAAAATGAAACTCCTGAAGATATCAGAGAAAACGTTAAGGTATTTCTTCTGAGCGCCCTACGATTTAACACCTATCAAAAGCTTTGAGGAAGATTTGCGCCTTTTACAGATCTTCCAAAATATATCCATTCAGAACGCCCTCTCCCTAAACGGAACCCTGTCACATTTACCGCTATAAGTTCAACAATACGGTATTTTTATAAATTGATTTTGTCCGTTTTCAAGTTTCTGATCGTCTTAGTTAATACAGGGCACCTATTCGGTGAAAAACATCCGTTTTACCACTGTAAATTCCAACCGTTATTCTATCGCCATCATCTTAGGCACGCCTCAGCTGTGGGATCCAGACGCAAGGAAAAAGTCATTTAAATGGCTAACAACAACCTAAAAAGGATAAAAATCAATCATCATGAAAATGACAATAATAAAATTTAGTCTCGTACTGATGGCTATCATATTAACTGGCTGTAAGGAACAGGCACAGGACATTGGCTCTGGCCACCACTTTAATTGCGCCGAGCATAATAATGCGATCAGCTGCTGGGGGTATAACATAATAGAAGGCCTTGGTACGGATGATGTAAAATACACATCACTTCTCACTAAAAGTACATTCACAGATCCTCAATTATCTGTGGGTGGTTATCACTACTGCGTGCTGGATGAAGGCGAAGTACAATGCTTTTTAAACAATGAGCACCAACAAACTGAAGTCCCCCTGTTAAACAACCCTTATGAGATTGCATCCGGTGGAAGTTATTCTTGTGCGCTGGACGATAGTGGTTTGGTTTGCTGGGGTAAAACACCTTACCTAGATGAACTACCAGAATCGTTAGAAAACCCTCGAAAGCTAGTGGCTGGGTTAGGGCACATTTGTTTGATCGATGATAACGGCACCCAGTGTAGCGGATTTAGCTGGATGGGCGACGGCTCAGTTAGCCCTCCTGAGTCTTTTGGTAGTCCAACCATGTTAACGTCTTCGCCTTTATCAACGTCTACCTGTGGATTTCAAGATAGATGGCTTTGTTGGGGTGGAGGATATACCGATGAGTTACCCGAAGGGTTAACGAATGCAGATACTACGGTGCCCGGATACCTACAAGCTTGCAGTATTGCAGATGGAGGCATCCACTGCTGGGGAGACGGTTCCTTCGGCCCTTTAAAGGCCGACGTTCCTGCCGATATTACTAACCCGAAAGAGATCTCCGTTGGGTACCTGCATGCATGTACCATCGCCGATGAAGGTGTTGTTTGTTGGGGGGACGGCTTAGATAACGACCACCCAATCATTAATCCACCTTTCTATTTATAATTTGAAGATGAATGATCCCATTAAACCATGAATTACTTGGGCTAGATGGCGGTTACGATTTTAGTATATAAACCATTTGATATACTAAAATCGTAACCGCCCCGACGTAAAGTCAACAGTCGTAATATTTCAAATGGAGGGTTAAAACACGTTAAAGCGGTCACTCAGGTTCAACGCCGCCATCAACTGCGTAGCAGCCTGGCTTTGTTAGACCTCACAGACAATGATATCAATGACCTTATCCACAATGACGCCTGCATTGCTACGCCCGCGTTCGTGGTGTTGATAAGTCTCTATAATTCGAAAACCGGATGAACTCAGGAGAGCAACGGCTTTTGACTCATCGTATAGCTCAAAACCATACGATACAAACGGAAGATCCTTCATAAATGCACGATTCCCGAAGGCAATGCAGAATAAGCCGGTCGGTTTCATCACTCTCCGAATCTCCACAAGGTGTTCGCTTGGATTCTCCCAAAAGTACAGGGTGTGAGCGGTAAACACTTTATCGAATATACCGCTTTCAAATGGAAGCTGCTGGGAGTTGCCTTGCTGGAATTGAGCGCACCCTAGATTTACCAAGTGTTCATTGATGCGCCGAGCCTCGGCCACCATCTCGGCAGACCAATCGAGCCCCATATAGGTGATATCTTCGGCTACATTAATGATATCGCCGACGAATGCTCCATTACCAGGGCCAATTTCCAACACCGAGTCAGATGCCCTTAACTGCAAAAGTCCGATACATTTTTGATTAAGCGAATAGTTAGATTCATTCATCCTTTGTGCTACTTCGGGCGCTTCCGCACCACTAGGACAACGCAACTGTGATGCAACTTTTTGTGGTTCCATATTTCCTCCCTGATCGCCTAACGTCTAACATCAACTGTGGGCGCGTTTTCTGCGCCAACCTGTTTGAATGTGCTTGTTATGTTCTTGCACTTAGAGAAACCCCTTAAGAATAGCAAGAACAATAAAGATTGATAACGAATAAGGATAGACAGCGCGCAGCTGCTATTTATCCTTATTCGTTATGCATTTTAGTTTGTCGACATATGATCCAGTGCTTTATTATTAAGCTGTATAAAGTCACGGGCCAATTTATCACAAACATGTTTTTCTGAACCACACCTAGCGCTTGTATTGATATAGATACGCCCATCTTTTTCAATCACTTCGCGCTTCACGAAAGATGGATGGGCAGGGTGATCTTTTGGCGTAAAACTCCAAATTACTCTGCCCGATTTCGATGTCGCAACTGTCCACCGCCTTTCAGTTCTAATCTTTATGCCTGGATCGTTTCTTAATCTAGTCAAAGTTCCTTCCACTGTTTCTCCATCACGATTGTAACCTTCATACCCAAGGCCATCACTCGTCTTAGAAACAGTCGCACAGGCACTTAATACCAGACAGCAAAAACTAATTATAACAAGTTTTCTCATGAATCCTCCTTGATGCATAATGCTTGCAGCATTTGAGCGTATTCCAGCGACAAATGGCTATTCTTGTTAAGCGAGACCACTCGCTAATTTTTATAAATACAATCATCCAGTGTTCTTCTCACATCATCATCTACTGTATCACCAATTTTCAGCACTGAGGTCGCGACTTCGATCCAATGGCCTTTATCTTTCACATGGTGATGATTAGCTCCATACATTGCAGCCTCTAAACACTCACCGGTTAAAAAACCCTCCGATGAAAGCTTCGCGAAAGTTATTGCTAAACCATCTTTACCGCATTGAGAATGCAAACCCTCTGGCACTCCATTAACACAGCAATATAAACGCAAACATAGTTGCGCGGTGCCATTGTAACTTAGCCCTTTGGGAAACAAGGATCTAATGTACTGTTCTAAATCCATATTATTCGCTTAACGCCCACAGCTACGGAAGCCGGGTGCTGTTTAAGGCTTCTCATCGCATTCTGTCCAGCGCCACTCGCTAGTGGCGATTAAATTATTTTCATTAGCCAACTTTTCAATTTCCTCGGCTGGCCCCTCAATACTACCCTCTGACCAATTATCCCATTCAAAGGTTAGCCGACAATCGTTATTTTTAAGTTTAACCTTTCCGTAGTCTATCCAGGCATCAAAGCCGTCGTAAACATACGTTTTCTTCCAACCAGAAGAAATCAAAGATTCGATAAGGCTGTTGAACTGATCTGTTGGTATATCCTTAATGGTTGCATGACCGTGAACCTTGAATCTCAGCTTGGAGCACCCTCTTAGAAATTTCGCAATCATGTTCATGTGGCCTTAACGCCGGAGGTCAGATTGCACGCCCTTATTAGGCACTTGTTGCAGGTATATATACATTGAGTTTATTGCCATCAAGATCTCTGAAGTAGCCACCATAAAACCCACCATTACCTCTAGCGCCTGGATCACCTTCATTAAGCCCACCTAGACTAATTGCCTTTGCATGAGCTGAATCCACTTGCTCTTTAGAAGATACTTTTAGAGCCACCATCCCACCATTACTGATCGTTGCATCACCTTCGTTGAATGGCTTTGCTATGCATAATGCTGGAACATCTCTAGAACTTCCCCAAGCGGCCATTGAATCGGTTGCCCAAAGTCTTTTCTCTCCTAGATGGCTCATCAGCTCGTCATAGAAATTAACTGCACGATCAAAATCATTTGTGCCTAATGTGATATAACCTATCATAATTTTCTCACTCCATGTACATGGTGCCTAACAGTGGCATGAATTGCATTCACATTATGACCTTTTTCGCAGCCTTCATATTCTGCGTTTTTTTAGTACAACAATCATCAATAAATTCAATACCTTAGGGTTTTTATTTGGCAACTACTTTACCACCCCCGTGGCAGAAAGCGAGCCTCTGTTCTTATGGCGACCTTCAATTTTGGTACTCACGCCCCCCCTTATTCCAAATCGTGAAAATTTCGCATACAACTGTATATACAAGCCACAAACTAAGAGGTATGAGCATTAAAAAATCGCCATTTATGGGCGCCTCCCCTAGTACCACTTCGATTGGGTTAGCTCTCATATCAAGCTAACCTCGGCCAGACAATCACGACGTTTATAACAAACAATAAAAAGAGTAACTATTTTTTCTCCCCGCCGAATCCTTTTCGCTTTTGCCTGCCTCTTATTAGATAACATCAATGGCGTTAGACATATTGACGCAAACAAGAGTTATTAACTAAGTGAGGCCGTTTACTACATAACTTGGTAAAACAACAATAACCGTGATGCTTGTCACGTTTCTTTGGGGTTGTAACGCAAGCGTGCTTGAAGAGAAAGGTCCGAGAGATACACAACATCTTAACAATGAACTAGCACAACTGACACTTTCTGAGGTATTGCAATATTACCGTGATTTTATCGTCACACTGGACGATAACCCTATATTAATTGGGCACTCGATGTGTTTAGAAAACTAGGTCCCTACGACCATGGTATAAATCAAAATGCAAAAAAATATAATAAATATGGAAATTACAAAATGAAACTATACCCACTCGCTTCAATTGCTATTGTCCTCGGAGTTTTCATCACCGGTTGCAGTTTCGAAGAATGTATCGATGCCATTACAACACTCGAAAGCTGCGAAGCAACAAGTGATCCCACTATTTGCGACCTCCAATCAGAAGTGGTCAAAACGGCTTTCTCTTTTCAATGTGCAATGGAGAAAGAAAAATCTGATATCTTTAGTACTCAATCCGAGGGGGCTGCCTGTTCTTGGGATTGGCAGTGCAACTATGATTCTGGTTTTCTTTGTTTGAGCGGAACTTGTAGTCATCTTCCAATTGGCGACCGATGTGACCTTCCCAGCGTTGGATACAACTCGCTCAGTGGATTTGAAAAGCAAGCTACGCTTATGGCATTGCATGTGGATTCAGAACCCACTGCTATTGACGATTTTAGTGGTGCACTATTTGCCTTACACCGGGTGGTTGATTTCGTTCTTCCGAAGTTTGGTGCAGAAAAAATTACCGACTCGATGACCCAAACCTGTGATGTTTTACCCGAACCCAGCATCAAGCAAGTTCACGCTTTGGGTACTCTGGCCAGTGCAGATTGGGTGATTGAAAACTCACAATACAGTGGGCTCTTTGAGGAAGGCAGCATACCCGCACTGATTCGTTTTTCAATTGCCAACCCTGTACTTGGCGTCAGCCTACCCAGTTTCATACCTAATCTTGAATTCATCCCTGGTATCAGCATTAAACTATTAGTGGACGGTCGTGAATCAGGTAATATTGTTGCAATGGACTCGCTCGCTGGGCAAGGACCGGATCGTAACTTTTTCCTCAAGCCCTTCTACAATGACTTCTCCCATAACGCGCCAGCAAGTGAACTTCCTGCGTCCAAAGCGCGCTACGCAAAAAATGTTATCAATCAAGAAGTCATGAAAACAGTGGGCATTCGATTTCAAGAAACTTTACATTTGATCGGCGATGACAGCATCACACCTTTTCACCGTCCCGTTCACTCGTTAGCTGAATATCGCAGGGATGGGTCTACCGTTGTGGACCCAAATAGCCCGGATTATCTAGTGTTTCGTACTACCGCTGAAATTAACGATAATTCTACTATCGTCGATTCTACTGCCGAGATTGATTTTCGAGAGAAGCTAAGCGCTATCCAAAGTGGTACACCTATTTTCGATATTTTCGCAGTTAAGGATGGGATTGAGAATAGGATTGGCTATGTCAGAATAACGAGTGTTCCCACCCCTTCTATATGGGCGGACAGACAGTTCTTTGTGCAGCACACCCGTTAATGAATTTCGACAGCGTAATGGGCAGAAAGGCGCACAACGCCATTACGTTAAAGCAAATCCAGCGCCTAAACTAGCGCCAATGATGAGTCCTAGCGTAAAAACAGGAGCATCAAATAATAGATCCATCGAGCACCTTTGGGGTGAGCAAAATTAATAGTCCATCCGTGCCTTGGGTTCCTCTTTGGAACTGAGGGGCGATTATCGCGTTTACTGAAGTAAATCGTACTCCAGTTGTTAGCATCTTCCCATTCAGCCCGGTTTATCGATTCTTGGTCTTTTTGTTCTGCCATATTTCCTCCGCAATTTAACGCCAATCGAGTCCCCCCCCCCTATAGCTGTATGATAGCTCATAAAATGCCACCAATTTAGTGTACTAGGGGCATTGCATACACCAGGCCTTCAGAATGGCATATAACAAATGTCATATCTCAATTGTCATATTGTGTTTAGAACAAGAAATTCCCTAGAATCGGTTTCCATTCTTCAAACTAGTAGAGCCGAAGAGTAAAAACGAAGCTCCATTCAACATAAGAACCAGAACCATCGCAAAAAAGGATCTTTTCATGAACATAATCTCATCTAAACGGACGAGTATCTCTGCGTTTTGGCAGTTATGCGCATTATCGCTCATTACAATATTCACCACCGCTTGTAGTCCTCCTCCCCCCACCAACGAACAAATTTTTGTCACCCCTAGTGCCGGCACTCAATTTGAATCAGATTCAGGTACGGTTATTCTCAGCAAATTAGGCTCACAAACGGTTTGTTATACCTCCGACGGCGCCAACCCAGAATATGACAGAGGTAACTGTGATGACGGAAGTACACAGAGTTATCACAATGGTATTCAGCTTAGCTGTAATATCGATGAAGTCGGTACATCTGTGTCAAAGGAAGTACGAATTGTTTTCGAATGGGAAATAGGTACAAGCACAAGGCTTGAGGCGCGCGATGCCTTGTTTTTCCTAAACTGTGATAATACTGGAACAGGTACTGACTCCGATGGGGATGGCATACCCGATGTCAATGATAATTGTCCCGACGATATAAACCCAAATCAGGACGATGAAGATGGCGATGGCGCTGGTGATATTTGTGATTTTGACCTAGACAATGACGGTCATGATGATGGCGCTGATAATTGCCCCAGTATTGCTAACTCAGGCCAAGAAGACGCAGACACCGACGGGCTCGGCGACGCGTGTGATAACGACGACGATAATGACGGAGTAGATGATGAAGATGACAACTGCCCACTTGCACCTAATAGCGGTCAACAAGATAGCGATAACGATGGAACAGGAGACGCATGTGATCCGATAACAGATACCGATGGCGACGGTCACGCAGACAATAACGATAACTGCCCAACGGTACCTAACCCTAATCAAGCCGATGAAGATGGAAATGGCGTTGGAGATGCCTGTGAAGGCCCCAACGGCACTGACAAATTCTTTCGCGACTACCTAGACCTAATATTCGGGGTAATGGATGTCATGCAATGCAAATTTAATAATTGCAACGCTCCCGATGGCTTATTTAATTGGTCGATTAATGCGAGTGATTCGTCCCTAGATTCTGGCTCCGTTAACTGGAAAGCAACCGTTGAAAGCTTTTGGAATGCGACAGCTAAAATGACACTAACGGCAAGCGACGCTACGTTAAACGGCTGCACAGGATCGGGGGCAGCCTCCGGCATACTAAATTCTAGCGCAACAGGTCCGCTAAATACCGGCTCTCCCATTGGCTTCGTGTGTGACGGACTAAGCGGACGCGTCACCATGAAACTTAGACTAACGAGTGGCAGTGTTACGGGAGGCCACTACGATGTCTACTGCAATGAAGTCAACTGTGATGCGACAGCGGTTCGGTTTAACATAATTGGCGAAGATGCCGAGGGTGAGTTGGTTTATTCAAGAGAGGTATTGGATATTGCCCTTTAGTAGCTCAATATATTTTATCATATAGGTAGATAATAAAATATAGAACGAAAACCCCCTACAGCTTTATAAGGTTGTAGGGGGGTTTTTGGATTCAGTCTCAAACCTTAGCTCAACTCTATATATGTAGTGAAACCACAGGCCCAATAAAAAACATTCACTTCGATTGAAATACTATACTGGCCAACATATTCATTGATCAATGCGTACACTCGCCAGATCCCGCTTTAGTCGGCGAACCTCTTCCGATTCTTTCTTTGAATAATCGACACCGTTAATGCTATTAAACTGCTTATCAGACAGCCTACTGAACTGACGTCGCCAGTTATATATTTGCTGAGGGCTTATTCCAAGCTCTTTAGCAACTGATGCTGTGAGGCCGTTTTCCAGCCGAATCATTATCATGCGCTTGTATGATGAATTTTTTATACAACACCTATAAAATATTGGCCTTCACAACCGGTTCTCTATTGCGAAAGAATGGTGATGGAGTATTCTTTTTACCGAACAACCCCCTTAGCATAAAGCCAAGTAGTTTTGGCATAAAGGAAAGCGGAATTTTGGGATGCGCATCTTGCGGAATTTTACCTTTGGCATACTTACCAAATGCCTTCATTTTAACAGGCCCGATAACTCTCAATTTATCTTGTTCGTTATC
>CAJXZM010000167.1 GCA_913063125.1 uncultured Gammaproteobacteria bacterium
GCACTATTCAGGTACACACATCCTACTTCGACGAAGCGGGCTCTCAAACCGAAACATTGGTGTTAACCAAGAGATAATAGGAGCAAAGAACATCGTTCTTCCACCCACATAAACGGGCCCTTTTTAGGGCCCGTTTTTATTCCCTTCATATTATAAAGTCTCAGTCAGGGCATTTGACGTCACTTTAACTTTTTCCTTGAACGATTCATGAGAATTCCCATGGGGCATTCTGTTCAGAAAACCTCACCATATGATCGATAAAAGCGCGTAGTTTTGTAGTGAACTGTCTGTTAGACGGAAATACTAGGCTCAACGGTAACGAATTGGAATGTTGAGACAATACCTCAACTAACTCACCATTCATTAGATTGCTTCCAACCTGAACCTCAGGCACACGAATGATGCCCGTACCATCAAGTCCTGCGCGACGGGCGACAAAAAAATCATTGGTGAGCATTCGGCTATTTATCATTTTTTTCAGAGGGTCCGGAGGCAGCCAAGAAGGCGCTTCGTAATTCACCAAATAATGGTTCTGTAAATTATCCATATCGGATGGCACACCAAACTCCTTGATATAACCAGGGCTCGCACAATAGATAACGCGAGCTGAACCTAACCCTCGAGTAATAAGCGAAGAATCACCAAGAACCCCTGGGATAATTCCGCAGTCAAACCGCTCCTCAACTAAATCAACTTTGCGAGCATGAATAAAAAATTCAAAATTGATCTTTGGGTATCTTTGTAGAAAACTCAAAATCATTTTTGAGCCAAAAGGGTCGTCTAATGGCAGCGGGCTTGTGATTCGTAATATTCCAGAGGGTTCTACTTGCAGATTCTGCACTGCCAACTCCCCCGCCTCCGCCTCCTGTAACATTCGACGGCAATAATCATAATACACTGCACCTATATCAGTTAGCTGCTGTTTGCGAGTCGTTCGTTGTAGCAATTGTACCGCCAAGCGTCTCTCAAGGTCAGCTATACGACGGCTAACGGTCGATACCGGAGTATCCGTTTTTTGCGACGCCTTAGAAAAACTCCCGCAATCAACCACCTCAGCAAAGGTGGCCATCTCATCTAACGAAACCTTCATATTCCCACCTATGGGAAGCTAGTTCCCGTTCATGCCGTTTATCCCTTTGGTGGGCAAGTATAAGCTAACCCAAATCATATTGAAATAAGGTGTAATTATGGCAAACCGTTGGTTTATGAACATGATCCGCTTTCGCTGGCTCGTCATAGCTTCTGCATTACTTATCACATTTGCCGCAGGCTGGGGGGTAAACCTACTGCAGATGAAATCAGATTACCGTGAATTCTTTTCTGAATCAGACCCCAACCGTACATCCTTTGATCGCCTACAAAATACCTACACCCAGTCGGATGCGGTTCTTTTTGTGATCGCACCCACGGATGGACAGGTATTTCAAAATGATGTTCTGAAAATGGTTGAAGAGCTCACCGCAGATGCCTGGTTATTACCCTATTCATTGCGGGTGGATTCTATAACCAATTTTCAGCACACCCAAGCAGATGAAGACGGGCTGCTCGTTGGTGATTTGGTGGAGGACGCATCCAGTTTAGATGCCGCCAACATTGCGACCATTCAAGATGTTGCGATCAACGAAAAGCTACTTTATGGACGACTGATTACCGATGCTGTAGACGTGACAGGAGTCGCCGCAACGATTAATTTTCCTGGTGTTTCTAATGATGAGTTCGGTGAGGTGGCACAAGCAGCCAAAGAGCTTGCCGCTCGCTATCGACTACGTTATCCAGATATTACTATTTATCTAAGTGGTATGGTTATGGGTAATTCTGCCAATACCGAAGTGATTGAAAAGGATGCAGGGTTACTTGTTCCACTAATGGGTGGCATCGTATTATTGGCTCTGTTTCTGCTGCTACGCTCCTTTTACGCTACGTTGGCAACACTTCTCATTATTCTATCCACTCTGGTATCTGCCCTTGGGTTGACGGGATGGCTAGGTTTTTCCATAACTGGACCCTCTTCCGCTGCTCCGGTCATTATATTAACGATGGCCGTCGCAGACTGCGTACATATATTAGTGAGCTTCTTTCTATTGCTACGCCAGCAGCGGGCAAAAAACGAAGCCATTGTTGAAAGCCTAACGATGAACCTTGGGCCTATTTTTCTGACCAGTCTAACCACTGCGATTGGTTTTTTGAGCATGAACTTTAGTGACTCCCCGCCTTTTCAAGTGTTAGGTACTGCCTCTGCAATGGGCGTTTCTATTGCCTTTTTATTTTCCATTTCATTACTGCCAGCCCTAATGGCTATTTTGCCCTTAAAGCAGAAAGAACCCACTGCAAAAAATGGAATGTTGCTGAATCTGTTGGCGAAGCTGGTGACCAAGCATGCAAAGGCGTTCTTTTGGGGAATCGCACTTATTTCCATCGGGCTGTTTAGCGCCATCCCCAAAAATGAAGTTAACGATCAGTTCACAAAGTTCTTTGACCCCAGTGTTGATTTTAGACAAGCGGTGGATTTCTCAAATGAGCACCTAATTGGAGTGTCATCCATTGAGTACGGATTAATAAGCCCTTATGAAGGAGGCGTGAACAGCCCTGCATTTTTGCAATCACTGGATCGCTTTAACCAGTGGTTATTAACACAAACAGAGGTTAAACATGTCTCTTCCCTATCTGACACTATGAAACGATTAAATCGCGACATGCATGCTGGGGATGAAAGTTGGTACAAAATACCTAGCAATAGAGAATTGGCCTCCCAATACCTGTTGCTTTATGAAATGAGCCTTCCGTTCGGTTTAGATATGACAAACCAAATTGATTTCAATAAGAAGGAAACACGCGTTGTTATTTCTTTACAGGAACTAAGTACCAACGAAATTTTGGCCGTAGAGACTCGTATTAACCATTGGTTAGAAACTCAACTGCCGGATGTTAACTATTACAATTCCAGCGGTGCTCTAATGTTTGCTCATATTTCAGTGGATAACGCTCACAGCAGCCTGATTTCAACCACATTTGCTTTATGTATCATCTCCCTAATTCTTGCCCTAGCACTACGCTCAACAAAAATGGGACTGGTAAGCCTTATTGTTAACATTCTGCCAGGCGCCTTAGCCTTTGGTATATGGGGACTGCTGGTGGGGCAGGTCGGAATTTCGATCGCCACCTCTGTGGGTATGACACTGGGTATTGTGGTGGACAATACCGTACATTTCTTAAGTAAGTATTTGCATGCAAAAAATCATCAGGCGATGGATGGCGAGGCGGCGATTCGTTATGCCTTTTCACACGTAGGTAGCGCGTTATTGGTCTGCAATGCAGTGTTGATAGCCGGCTTCCTTGTTTTATCTCTGTCTGATTTTACCTTAAACCGAGACATGGGTTTATTCGCAGTGCTTACGTTTGTATTAGCGCTAATCGTAGACTTTTTATTCTTACCGACTATTTTATTATGGCTCGATCGCCATAAGGGAGAAAGCATGACAAAACTGAATGAAAACTATGGTCCATGGGCACTCGTCACGGGTGCATCAAGTGGCATCGGCAAAGCACTCTGTGAGCAAATTGCACAGCAAGGGCTTAACATTGTAGCTGTGGCGAGATGTGAGCCGAACCTTGCACTCTTAAAGCAAAACTTAGAATCCGAACACGGCATTACGGTAAAGACTCTTTCACAAGACTTATCCTATCCAGAATCCAGCAATATTATTGCAGAAAAAACAGCACACCTGGATATTGGTTTGTTAGTGGCTAACGCCGGAGTGGGGACTGATGGCCTATTCACTGATAATCATATTAATGATGAAAATACGCTGGTAGCGCTGAATATCGCAAGTCCCATGGCATTAAGCCACATTTTCTCCCAACGTTTTTCCATGCGAGATAAAGGCGGTATCCTGCTTATTTCTAGCTTAGTTGGGTATCAAGGTGTGCCCTATTTCGCAAATTATGCGGCTAGCAAAGCCTATCTATTGTCATTAGGTGAAGCGCTCCATGTCGAATTGAAACCGTCAGGTATCGACGTAACGGTTGTATCCCCAGGTTTTACAAAAACCACCATGTTTAGTTCTATGAATGCAGACGTTAACAAGATGCCGATGACAGTGCACGCCCCGGAAGTCGTTGCCAAAATCGGAATTAACGCCTTGGGCCGAAAGGCAACCGTGGTAGTTGGTAGAATTAACAAGATGTACGCATGGGGAAACCGGTTTATGCCTCGTGCATGGATAGTGAAATTATTTGGTCGGGTTATTGGTCGCGCGAGGGTAGAAGATAAAGCGCCTAATTCTCATGGCAGGTTGATTCCATAAAGTTTATAGTTCGCAATGATTTTATGGAGGTAAGATATGCAGGGATTTCAGACATTTGAGTTTTCCTATAGGGGTTTGACGCGAGAAATCTACAAATTGGGTGGGGATGACAGGCCTGCTGTGCTAATTCTACTTGAGCTACCAGGCATGACCCGACACACCATTGATTTTGCCCGACGTCTACATAGAGATGGATATACCGTTTATCTGCCGTTGTTATTTGGAAAGCCAAATAGCCCTTATGAGCCAGGTAAAAATATTCTTAGAATGTGTATTCAGAAAGAATTTCATTTGTTGGCCTATCAAAAGCCAAGCTTTGTGACGGAATGGTTACGGGCGCTGAGTCGTAACATGCAAACGGCATCAGGTGCAGCTATTGGTGCCATTGGCATGTGTTTCACCGGTGGTTTTGTATTATCATTGATGATCGACGAAGCCATAGCCGCTCCGGTGATGTCGCAGCCTGGTTATGCAGAAGGCTTCTTCACCAAAAAAGGTAAAGCAGGATTGGGGTTGCCGGATGAAGATATCAAGGCGGCGGCAGTGCGTTCTAAACGAGATAATATACCTGTGTTAGGGTTTCGTTTTACTCATGATGTAATTTGTAGTGAAATGCGTTTTGATACGGTGGAAAAAATATTGGGTGATAACTTCATTCGATATGAAATTGATAGCTCTTTGTTCAACAAGCACAAGATTCCTATATATGCTCATGCAGTGCATACGATCGATTATAATGACACTCCAGGGCACCCCACCCGATTAGCCTATGAGCGGCTGTTGGAGTTTTTTGGAGAGCGATTGAATATTTGGAGTTGAATGTTGTGAGTTAAATATGCCAACAACGGATAAACGTCTGTATAATCCCCTTTTCGATTGACAGAATCATCAACAATCAGGAAACTCCATGATGAAAATAACACCTGAAGACTATGCCGTTTTGGAGGACGCGGTAAAACGCACCATTGCCCGCACAGGCCTTACCCTGGATAATTACACCTCTCTTGGGTTAACCGCTAAACGTTACCGATGGGATATGCTAGAACAAACAAAAATTAAGATAGGCGATGGCACCGACATTATCGGAGACGTGAACATTTATGCCTATGCCAACGATAACCATATTGATACAGCTCTCCGTAAAATCACTAAGACTAAATAGTTCTCACACCTAAAGCCGGATTCTCGCCGCAAAGGTCTTCTATCTTTGATAAGCATCCCTCCAGATCATCTAAAGGCATTGGACGATAAAATAGATACCCTTGGATAAAATTAACCTTTCGATCGATTAAAAAATTTAATTGCTCGTCGGTTTCGACACCCTCCGCAATCACCTCAATATCCAATTCATGTGCAAGGTTAATGACAAATGAGATAATTGCCTGACTTTGTCTATCAATTGATATTTCTTGCACAAACGATTGATCAATTTTGAGAAAATCAACGGGCAACTGACGCAAGTAATTTAGTGACGAAAAACCGGTCCCAAAATCATCTAACGAAATAGTCACTCCTAGTACTCTTATTCGTTGAATTAATACGATAACTGCATCAAGATCATCCAAAAAGCAACTTTCGGTAATTTCTAGTTCTAGCAAGTCTGCAGGATAACCGCTAGTTTCCAGACAAGTAACCACCGAGTCGTAAAAATCTTTATGCTTTAGTTGTTTAGCAGATATATTCACTGCAATACTAATTGGCTTCCCATTACTAACCAGGTCCGCCCCCATATCACAGGCAGATCGTAGAACCCACTCCCCGATCGGTATAATGAGACCTGACTCTTCTGCAATTGCGATAAATTCACCCGGCGCCAATAGGCCTTTCTCTGGGTGCTGCCACCGGATAAGTGCTTCTACTCGCATTTTTTCTGTACTACACACACTAATTTGCGGTTGTAGGTAAAGCACAAACTCGTTCCGTTCAACAGCTTCTAGTAATTCCATTTCACGCTGTAATTTATGCGGTATATTGTAATCCATGTTACTTTCATAAAAAAGCGATTGACCTTTGCCTAACTCCTTCGCCGTATACATTGCCAAATCGGCTTGACGCACAAGCAAGGTAGAGTCAAACTTTTCTTCAAAAGTCATTGAAACGCCAATGCTTGCCGACATAGTTATTGGTTGGCCATCCACGGATAACGGCTCGTGTATAGATTCCAACAATCGATTAGCGACAGAAAGAAGCTGCTCACTATCTTGAATCATCATAGTTACCACCGCAAATTCGTCGCCACCTAGATGAGCAACAAAATCGCTGTGTTTAACACCTCTTGATATTCGTGAAGCGATGGCACTTAGCAAAAAATCGCCTGCCTGGTGACCTAGATCGTCATTCACGCGTTTAAAGTAATCTAGATCGATATAGAGCAATCCTATACCCTTGCCTTCTGGTAGTGTTTTTTCAATAAGTCGATTGATGTGTTGCCAAAAATGTCTTCGATTAGGTAATCGCGTGGTGATATCAAACCCGCCGCCGAGATTGGTATCTGTCTGTCTAAATGCACTAATGTCATTCGCCACACAGACGTAATGGGAAACAACTCCGGAGCTCTCTTTAACAGGACCAATGGTCAAGCGAATCCAATGACTACTCCCTTCCGAACCTATACTTTCAAACTCACCTTCCCAATAGGAACCTTTTTCAATGACATTCTTAAGCTCTGGATATTGTTCCTCTGCCTCTTGCATCCATTGATCCAATAATGAAGCACGTTTTAAATCAGATTCGCTTTCAATTTGGTATATGTCGACCAATGCATTGTTCATTACTTCCACTTTACCATCGGCTTGGCAAATCATGACTGCAGAAGTGTTCCCTTTAATGCTTTCAGCAACACCAAGAATGGATGCGTCGTGTAAGATTCGTTGTTCAATTTCATTTTGGAGCTCACGTTGACGCTGATTGAGTTCTGATACCAGTTTCTCGTTAAGTAGGGCTATATCTCGTGCTTTTTGATAGACAGCATGATGCTGAACAAAAGAATTTGAATGATTTTCAATTAGAAGTATAGATTGGCCATCAATCCAGCAAGCACACGCTTCAAGTTGATACTCGTCGTCTGAATGTGTTGTTTCCGTCCATAATCCAGACCGTATACTCTCATGGTTAGGCTCTGTCCATGACACCTCTGCGTCAATTAAAAAATTTTCAATAAATGGAAATTTCAAACAGAATTCATCTTTCTGGAGGATTGTACAAGCACCTTCACTAAAAGGTTCGATTTTTTCCAGCAAATGGGAAAACCAAGAGCGATGATTGCCTAATACATGGAATGTTTGGTCCGAATGATACTCGAGTGCTACCACACCAAGCTCTTCCAATATGTCTCCCAAAATTGCCATTTCCGTCAGACTCCCTCTGGCCCTAACCCCATTGCATTAACCAGTGAGTCGAATGCCGCTTCGACATTACTGCCTGTTTTGGCACTGGTCATAATAGTTGTAATACCAAGCTTCTCTAACTCCCTTAGCTCGGAGTCCCCTAATTTCCATTCATACGTTAAATCACTCTTATTGAGTAAACCTATAATGGGTACGCCTGGCAGCTGCTGGCTTAATACCCTCTGTAACTCTATAGCAACATCTAAACTCTTTAGCCGAGTACCATCTAAAACAAGCAGAACACCCGATGCTCCGCGCAGAAAGCTAGGCTTAAGTTCGGTGAACACATCAACACCTTCAATATCCCATATCATCAACTGGATCTTGTCATCATTAACATCAATTTGTTTTTTTGATATCTTGACTCCGATTGTTGTGAGATATTTATCACTGAATATGCTTTTCACAAAGCGATTCACTAAGCTTGTTTTACCCACGGCAAAAGGTCCAACCATACAGACTTTCTTAGCAATTACTTTTCCCAAAGCAAGCCTCCCTGGTCAAGCCCGATCCGATTATTTGATGTCAGCTTAGGCAGTACTTGCACTGTCACTCTACGCTGTGTCTTTTTAGAAATATACGAATGATCAATATGACCAATCCCCCAAGCAACAATTATATCTGAAGAAACATCATTCTTCGTCAGTATAGCGCTTATGGTTTCGGCACGTTGCTGGCTAACGGACATATTTCCAATGGTGGTTCCTGATTTATCAGCAAACCCCATGATCATAATCTGCAACTCGGATAGAGCCAACTCAGCGTATAAGGTTTGCAGTTGCCTGAGGTCGTCTATGAAACCAGGTATTTTCTCCAGTTCAGTTTCAGATAGCGCCACGGAATCAGAATCAAAATAAAATGTAGTTCGTTGGAGTTTATCAATTAACGCCTGTAACTTTTCGATCTCCCTTATTTCTGGAACACCCGCTACGGTAGGTAGAGGGCCGAAATGGACAACAGTATCCTTTATCGTCAACGCCACCTTATCTTTTACTAATCCCAACCTAACACTATCAGCAGAGCGAGAAATTGGACTCCGAAGCACCTCCAATGCTAGGCTATCTTTATCCTTGTTAATCGCAATGACAACATATCCAGGTTCTTGTCTAATGGACTGTTCAATTTCTTCACATAACAGTCCATATTGATAGCGCTCAAATTGCTGCTTAACCAGAAAAGAAAAACCCATCAATAACACAATTATCGCCAGCCAAGGTTTTCGTTTTGATTTCTCGATTACCTTCTTTGAGATCAAACACTCTGATAAAATTGGGTGGGTGCTCTCAAATGGTTCTCGGTCTCCTTCAAATAACGACAGCTGGCTTCTATAACGAGCGTGAATAGTCTCTATTGTTGCATTCGCTTTTTCTGTAAGCTCATCAGGAATTGTTCCCCGAACGGCAACCGCTAAAATGGCTTGTGGACCAACCATAAGATGTATTTCAAGGTGTCCAAACCGAATACGTTCAAGCGTATCCTCGGCACTTGAAAAGGAATCATTAACAAAATCAGTAATGGCGGTAAGCATGCTAGAAACGAGTTCAGGGTCTTGCGTTTGTACCGCAGACGCTGACACTGAATGTAGTAACAATCCGGTTTCTCGATGAACCAATAATACTTGCTCAACTCTAAACTGTATTGTTTGCAATAATACATATTGAGCGTAAGGCATGCCTGACCGCCAAGCTCGTATCCGCCAATTGAGAGACCTAAACGTCAGGCTCTGCTCAAGTAAGGTGTTTAGTGACTGAACCATTTCGGAAAGTGCGTACGCAACGGCTTTACGAATCGCGGGCCCCATGATAGGGAAAATAATATTGGTAATACGATTGGGGTTTTCTACTATCGAGTTTGCTATAGCTTTGTCAACGACAGGCGCTAGTGCTTCGCCAAGTGATGAGTTCTCTTGAGCACTTTGTTTAACGGCCTCAGGTAACACCTTAGAAACCCGCTCGGCATCTTCCTCCTTTGATATATAACGATTCAACGCGGAAGAGTAATCATCCCCTAGTAGCAATTTCCGAAGCTTTAGGTACTGGTTGTCCGCAGAGGAGCTATCACTCGAAAAACCTGCTTTCGAAGGGTCATCGGGTTTTTCCTCTAACCCATTTAAAGACGTAGGTTCTTCAGTCTCTTTCATTTTACTTGGAATTGTTTTCCAGACTAGCTGCCATATTTACCAGTAGTGCAGCCAGAGTTTTTTTGTCTGTTTTACTCTCTGACAGATCTCCTGAAGCACTCCCTAGTTTCTCAAGCATGTCGCTATGTTTTTCTTCCATGTCAGCTGCCAACTTATCCGCCTCGGAAAAGAGTTGCTTCTCAAGGTCATTTTGGTTGGATTCTGTCAGCTGCTGAAAAGCGTTCAACTCTTGCTGCAAGGAAGAAGCCTCATCTTCAAGCAGCGCGTCGCGACTCTTACTTTCATCGCCAAGTTTATCCATGTGTTTTGAAAAATCATCAAACTTCTTATTGGTACTGATTTTCAGCAACTCAATAGTTTTCATTATTTGTTTGTTTAAATCAGAAAACTGCTTTTGATTTTGCTGACTCAGATCGTCAATCGCCAGATAAACACCAGCCATTTGCTCCCCAAAAAGTAATTGTTGGATTTCTTTAAGTTGGGCTTGTGAATCCGAAGTATCTGCAGTTGCTTTTTTAGTAGTCTTTTTACCAGTAGAAGTGGCCATTTCCTTCCTTCCTTACCAAACTAAATTTAGTACACCCACCTATAAAGGCTATGTATCCATTCGCTATCCGACAGGCGGCGATTGAGCAGCAACATTACTAAAGAAGCATTCACCATTTGGGATGGTATTGGGGTCGTATTTGGAAGTATAGTCAAGATTGGGGATCTAGGAAAAGCAGTATAAAAAACAACCAATAAAAGCGATCCATAATAAAAACTCCTGATAAAACCAAATCCAGGAGTTATAAAGGAAAATCCAGTTATTTCTTAAGAAACAGATAGTTATGAGATAGTGGGGGTACACATAATCCCGCCTATCGTCTATTCGAAATCACCCGATCGATAATGACACAACGCTAATACTACAGTATCCTCGTTAAGTCTAACGCACTGTATCGCTGACTAAGGTTAGAAGAATGTCATATACCTCTGCCCAATATCTTATCCGCAATATAACTTGATAACGCATATACGGTAATCTGAGGATTCACGATCACCGAGGTGGGAAACACACTCGCGTCTGCAACATACAAACCCTGAATATCATGACTTTGCCCATAAGCATCAACCACAGACTTTTTCTTATCCGGTCCCATACGCATGGTGCCCTGAGGATGGTAAGAAACCATACGTAACATATGAGGACCATTTTCGAGAAGATTAATTTGCTGATCTAGTTCTTCCAACGAGCGCACCTCCGTTTTCTTAATGGTGGGTAGCAAAACTCTCTTGGCACCTGCAGCAAAAAACACCTTTGCAGCCTCATGTAACACCCGCTTCATAGTAGGAAAGTCATCATCCGAAATATCATAATCGATGACTTTTTTATCATCATCATAGTAAATACGCCCAACATTATGATCGTGAAATAGTGTCACCATTGAGCACATATTCTTGGCTTTAGACATAAACGATACATACTCCTCCCCTGTTCCTGGTTCACCTGCCATGGCAATTTCTACTGGGCCACTACCACCACCTTCCAGAATAAACCCTCCCTTATCTGGATGCTCAAACTCGTCAACATAACTCCCCAAAGAAGCACCTCGCCAAGCATGTACCTCTTCGTCAAATTCAGCCAACATAAGGGTCGATGGATGACAGGCAAAGTTTTTCCCGACTTGGCCGCTGGAATTGCCAAGTTTACTGCGTAAAAAAAGTAACGGACTTTGGATAGCACCGGCAGATGACACCACAGTATTCGCTTTCACCACCACATCAGCAATTTTCTCTCCCGTTTCCGGGTCACGGGTTTCTGCAGTCACCCCCGTCGCTTTTCCATCCAGATGATTAATCGTCATAACTCTGGTATCGGCAAATAATTTCGCCCCATGGCTGATCGCCCAGGGTAAATAGGTGACTAAGCTCGATTGTTTTCGGTCCGAAGCACAACCGGACAAACAATGGCCCGTTAATCCACAACTTTTGGTATTACGTTTTAACGGTTTATGAGAGTAACCTAGCGCCTTAGCGCCACGGTTGAGAATTTGACTGTGTTTTGCAATTTCATGAGGTTGATTTTCATGGACCGATAGATTCCTTTCCACCTTTTCAAAATATGGCACCAATGCTGCTTTGGTTAACTCTGTGAGACCGTATTGGGTATTCCATTTTTCTAAAATAGTATCTGGTGTTCTAAACGTTACTGCACCATTCACCACCGTTGAACCACCCACACAACGCCCTTGTAGAATAGCCATGTCTCCGGTGCTATTCATCTGAGCCCCTTGGTCTTCGTATAGCGATTCCAACATGTCTGGAAATTTTTCGGTAAAATCCTTTGAAGGCATATAAGGCCCTGCTTCAAAGATGATCACACTTTTGCCTGCGGCGGCCATTTCATACGCGATGACAGCGCCACCTGCGCCGGAGCCAATAACAACTACATCAGCGGTTAATTCAACGGTAGATTCTGTTATGTCGGATGCTTGTGTTACCGCTAACCCATGTTCGCTAGCCAATTTAACTGTTTTCATGGTGATCGTTACTCATTGTGACTATTTATCCGCTGTTATGCAGTAGGAAGCGGCGCGTTACCTAAAGAGGTCAATTTCCATTGCTTTGACACGGGTCCGTCAAACTCGATGGGGCCCCAAGTTTTTTCATCCCGCCAGTAACCAATATAAATAAACTTTTTTATCGCCGTTACCACAGCCCGTTGAATAAATAGGCTCGAGCTTTGACAGGCCTCTATGTGGTTTCTTGCCACGATATTATCTAGTTGAGAAAATCGCGTCAACTCTGTGGAAAAAATCGAGCTATATTCAAACAAGTCAAACAGTACCAATACATCTTCACGGGTAGAAGCTTGCATTAACCCCAGCATCGCATCGATGTTGGCAATCACCGGCACTGCATTAGGAGGGGTTAAGATAGAGCCCTCGACAGGTAATAAAACGGATATTAGTTTTTCAAACAAAGGTAACTGTTTAGCTGACAAAACTTGAATTCCGTCGGGTAATAAACCCACGGGAGATGAACACCCTCCTAGTGATAACCCGGTAGATATACCTGCCCCTAATAATAACCCAGCCTTAAGAAATACCCGGCGATTCAATGCCTGAACCGCTGGCTCTGCGCTATCAACCACTGCAGACAAACATTCTATTGTGACTTTCGATGATATAGCCATTGTACTCTCCCCTTCTTGAGTAGGAATCACGTGCAAGCTATCAGACTACGCAAAACCTGCGTTGCCACACATGACCAAATAGTACAAAACGCTTGTCACTTGCCATCAATGCTATGTCTAATCTAGATACAGAATACGATGACGATATCCATATTTACCATCGCTACACGAACTACAGCGGCTAAAGAATACGTTTATGCCTGGAAGAATTGTAAACCACCGTTTTTGCAAAGGTGCCTTCTTTTACCATTGCTCTATCAGGCTAGCATCTGGGTGTATTACCACCCTGTAGGTTGCATTAGGCCTAATGTGCTTATCAGTTCTAGCCGCAATTTTTGCTCGACCAAAAAAATAACAGAGAATCCGTGTAAAGATTTGTAACAGAGATGTGTTTGTTATGAATTGGGGGGGAAACGCTATTGAATTAGGCGCTGTTAGTTAAGTATGATGACTGAACCATAGTCCTAGCTTAGACTTATGGTGACGGCTTGGCCTGAGTAATTTATAAGTAAGGTTGGTATTTCAAACTGATCCTACCGACTGAAATATTCAGTTGCATGCTATTGATACAGGCTTGCCAAACCCAATGAACAGCAACCTGAATTGATAAGAAAAATAAAAATCAAAGAATAAATATAACAAACGTGACGAGCAATCTTGTTAATGCTTACGTAACTTTCTAGAAAGATCTCTTGCAAGTTTTTTGCAGGCTATTCTCACAGAAAATGTTGGCAGAGGTTGTATCGTTTTTAGTGCATTTTATCCTGAGGAGAATACCCAATGCGATCCGAATTCAATCGCTTTTTTCTATATGCTTTTATGGCAATTTTTTTGTCGGCGTGTGGTTCAGCCAGTGTATCAGTCGATAACCC
>CAJXZM010000168.1 GCA_913063125.1 uncultured Gammaproteobacteria bacterium
CTGTGCCTAGGTCTAATGGCATGTGGCAGTGATTATAAAATCGCTGATCCGCTTAAAGACTCTGTGCATACGTCGCCCCCTGCGACGTTTAAAGTGACTTATACAAAACAGCCAGAAACGTTACCAAAAATGACGTTAAACGGATTCAGTGTTGAGTCCCACTTTGTAGCTGGAGCAACTGAGGCAGTTGGTGACGGTGCAGATTTCGCTGTGAACTTTATTGAAGGTTACAACACCTTTCAAGTAGATCCACCGTCTGGCCCACAGGTTAAGTTTATCTATGATGAACTAGGCCCTGAAGTGGTTATTCTTGGTGCTACTGTTGATAACGTTGCAACCATTGATGGTATCGCTGTTGATGAAATGGGGGTGACCTCCTTATTCGTTAACGGTACTGATGTTACTGTTGCAGAAGACGGTACTTTTACTGCTGAGGTTCCTTTAGCAGACATTTATAACTATGAAGCAACAGATACGCTAGGCCACGTTAGCAACACTCAATACGCTAGCTTAGGTTTGGACTACGATCCCTCCTTAACAGTTAAAGTAACTCAGAATGGTCTTGATTCTGCAATGGATCAAGTGGTTAACGCCTTGAACGGCCTTGACTTAAATTCGCTTATCGCTGGTTCTATGTTGTATGACGCAACGTGGCAGGGGTTGTTTGGCGAAACGTATGGTGCTGATGGTTTTGTTCGCAACATCACGATGTCTACTAAAGAGTTTGGCTTAGACCTTGCTGCAGGTAATAACATTGGTTTTGACGGCATCATTAACACTGTCCATGTTCAGTTAACATTGCGTATGCACAACGGATTTCTTCCTCCAACGATTATTAATGTTGGCGCAAACGTCGGTCCTGTTGATTTAGCGGGTAACTTACAGTTGGGTGTTGAAGATAGGATGCCTACTGTTGATATTTCTGGCTTGTCTTTCAATATCGGCGCGATTGTTATTGATGATGTAGGTGTTGTTTTCCAAGCGATTTTGTCTGGTCTTTCTACTGGTATCCTAAACTTATTTGATGGCCCTATTTCTAGTGCAATCGCAGGATTGTTGAATAATGCAATTCCTGATTTGTTAGCGGGCATTATCAAAGAAAGCTATACCATTCGTATAAATGACGGTATTTCAAACTACGATATGGCAATGGCGCTTAACCTAGCGAGTCTTTCTACAACAGAAGCGATGCTAACAGCATCGATGGCTGGAAGTATCATTCCAATCAACCCTGATTTAGATATCCCTCAGCCTCTAACAGGAACGTTATATACATCTGACCTGCTACCGGAAGCGAATCTTGGTAATGCTGATTTCGCAGTGTCTATCAACACTAACGTGATCAATCAGACTTTAGCTTCTGCACACTCTGTCGGTTTAACTCAAATGAACATGGCGGGAACTAACTTACAGTTTGGTCTTCCTCGTGATGAGAATTTAGGTGGCGAAACAATTGTCAACCGGATCTTAGTAAACAACCAAACTCCAGCGACAGTACAAATTGATGACTTTAATGGAGCTGCTGCGATTTCATTAGCGACTTACGGTCTAGAAATGGCTGTTGAATCTAAGAAGAATGGTGCGGAAACGTATACAAATGACTTAGCGGTTCGTCTTAATGCGAAAGTAGCATTGGCGGTTGGTGTTGCAGAAGATAATACATTGGATATTAGCTTCCCATCAGCACCCCAGGTAATTATCACAGGTATTCGTATTGGTAATGGCGGATGGATCACTAGCGGTGTTAACGAAGTTGCTAGCGACTTAATTGCTACTTCGTTCGGTGCTGTTCTTGAAGAGCTTGCTAAGCCGATTGCAAACATAGAGCTTCCATCATTCGCATGCCTTGCGCTTATCCCTGACAATATTACTGCAGTTGGTGGAACTAACGCTCACTTAAACGTTGCAGGATCTCTTGTTAAAGTAAGTGATGCATGTGACAACGAAGTTGTTGACCCACCGAAGGTAGCGTACGGTCGTGGTGTTGGTACTCCACTATCTTGTGCTTCAAGTGAGGAATATGATGCTGGTTTGTGTTACACACCTTGTGATGACGGATACAACGGTGTTGGCCCGGTTTGTTGGAAGCAAGATGCTTCTTACGGTCGCGGTGTAGGTACTATCGCAACCAAGTGTGCATCTGGCTACGAGAATGATGCCGGTCTATGTTACCCGAACTGTAACAGCGGCTATAACGGTATCGGCCCAGTATGTTGGAGCACTCGGTCTCTATCTTACGGTCGTGGTGTAGGAACTATTCCAAGCAATATCTGGACTGGTGCTTGCCCAAGCGGTAAAGAAAATGATGCCGGCCTTTGTTACAAGTATTGTGACTCTGGTTACAATGGCGTTGGCCCAGTATGTTGGTTAGAGAATGCATCTTATGGACGTGGTGTTGGTACCATTCCTAAGGACTGTGGTTCAGGTAACGAGCGAGATGCTGGTCTGTGTTACCCAGTGTGTGACTCTGGTTACCACGGTATTGGCCCAGTATGCTGGACTAACCAATCTCTCTCTTATGGTCGTGGTGTTGGTGTACCAATCCACACATGCAGAGATGGATGGGATAAAAATGGACTGCTTTGTTACGAGCAATGTGATGAAGGTTATAACGGAATAGGACCAGTCTGCTGGCCTGTAGATTAAGTTCTAAGTTGTAATAGAAAATGCCCCTTTTAAGGGGCATTTTTTTTGCCCAAGAATTATCTGTTTTAAACGATGTGTTGGTGGGAGAGCGAGGTTAAATAAATATTCTAAGATGATTTATTTGCCACTACTTAACTTGAACTTCTAAACAGCCATAACCTAACGAAATGGTAGTTTACGCCCTAGAGTGACAAGGTAAAGGGTGCAAACTATTAGCTAATGGGGGATGATTTTGTGGTATCAATATGGCTTATCACAGGGAGGGCGATATGGTATCGGAGTTGGCATTGTGCTGGATGAAGATGAATCAGAAAAATGGTATAGAAAAGCCTGCGAAAATAAGGTCAATGTTTAATACGCTAAAACAAAGACTAAACGTAGAGAGCACTATTGGTTTTTCTACAGTAGATCAACGGCTGATTAGTTGTTGGCGTGGAGCATCATGTAAAGTAATGCGGGCTGTTGTTGTGACGTTAAGCTCAACAGGTTTAGCTACATATATTCCCACCAGATTGCTTGCTGCAGTCCGGTGAAAATAATTTAAAAAATGCTTATTCAGGCTTTCCAATAATGGTTTTCGAAGTCAATTCAGCAAATTTTTCGCTTAACCAACCGAGTCTTGTTTCGTTTTGACCGCCAGCGAAACCACCGAGTGCGTAGGATGCGGATACATTAAAATCAGCTAAATCCTTATTCGATTTTTCTAAAACTACAACTCCTCCTATATTGTCACTGCCAGACATAAAGCCAAACATGATAGCGTTAAAGGCATTTCGTACGTGTAGTTTCTGTATTTCGATTCGAACCGTATCGTTAGATTTTTCATCGTAGAGTTTTTCAGAACGGAGAAAACGAACGATAGTGTTTTTCAGATTCATTTGGTCGAGCCTGACCATTTTACTTGAATCTTGTGAGATTTCTTCAGCGTAACTTATAACGACCTTGCCGTATCTCTCGCCTTTATACTGATAACCTTTAGAGTTGTCGCTAAGGGCGACATGGCTTGAACAGCCAGAAATGATCGAAAAAATGCTTAAAAATAAGATTGCCTTAATAGTGTTAGTCAATTTAATGCTCCTGATTTTATTGATAGCTTCCAATTTTGTACGGGCGTGATATTTTCCGGTGCAGACTAACATGATATGCCAACCTTAACAATCTTGCCGCTAGTTGATTAGGGGCTGCAGCCAATGTGGGTACGGTTACTGGTGAACTAAGTTAACAAGCGTTCTGGCGGCCGTTTTGTGAAATAACCTACCTTAGATTTAACGTAGATAGGATGTGTTGTTTTTCAGTTAAATTCCGAGAGAGTCTATAACGGAATCCTGAATATAGAGGTGAGAGTATTCTTTCGGTTGTACCATCATTCCAAATTATATTTACAGCAGTAATCTGGGTGAATGCCCCCAATCCAAAATACGCAACTGGATCATCAAACGATAAAAAACCGCCGCTGAGTTTGATTTCCCGAATTTGATGTTGGTCATCTCCATATTCAATAATGATTTTACAACCAATACAAAATTGATTGTTGGTTTTATCCCTAAGTGTAAATGAGATGCTGTTATTGCTTAAGGTGCTATTATTATTGTCACTGGTTTGGTTTATATGCACTTGTGGTTGAGCCATGATGGCGGTTGAAATGATGTCCAGGTCACCATCAAGGTCTATATCTAAGTATGTATAGGAAGGTGTGTTTAAATATTGTGTTAATCCAAATTCTTTTGCTGATTCTTTAAAGTGCGTACCTTTTTGATTGTGGAAAAATACATTGCTATGGATCTCGTTTTGAATTTCGCCAAAGCCAAAGCCGTTGGCGATAAAAATATCCTGCCATTGATCATTGTCTAAATCAGCAGCTTTGGCATTCCAGCTCCAATAGCTTGAGCTTGCATTAAAATTGGCGGTAGCATCAATGAACTTTCCGCTTGCGGTGGCAAGCATTAATGTATTGGCTTGCACTTGAGGTATGTGCTCTGTTAACACTAATGCGTCTTGTGCGAGTTTACTTGCCATTCGTTGGCAAAGTAGTTTTTTATCGGTGTATCTTGCACCTATTTTATTGCATATCGATGGATCTTTGCTGGTTTTAGCAATATGGATGATAAATGCAATAACGCATTGTTGTTGCTCGTGAGTATTGTGACTGTTTTTACATTCTTGGGGGGCCATCTTTTTAATCGATTGCCAGCTCTGTAGGTTCTGTTGGCACTGAGCCTTTTGGTCTGTACGGGAAATTGCATTGCAATAAGACTGCGTTTCACCTTCACCGAAGGACATGTCAGCGGTAAATATATCGAGTAGAAGGTCATTGTTAAAATCTGCGGTATCCACACTCATCGTTGTAAGAGAAGTAGAAGGGATGATGTCGTTGATAGGGATACGTTTCGAGTTTCGATAATATAAGTCGGGAGCTTGATTATCGTTGGTAACAATAAGGTCAATGATATTGTCTGCCGTGAAGTCTGAGAATAAGACGGACAAGGTCTCTCCTTTTACCTCTGTGTCGGGCAATAGTGTGAAAGGACTATTCTTCGATGGGTGGATTTTATTGCTGTTGGTGTCAATGTTGTTAATTAACCAAGCATTTTGAGAATGTTCGGTTGAGAAGTTGTTTTCAGCGCCTGCAGTCCAATTCCCTAGAAATATATCAAGGTCACCATCGAGGTCTTTGTCGATGAAGCCAGCCGCCATTGTTAAGCTTGTGTTGGTGTTGGGTAATTCAAGGATGGCGTTAATGTTCCATTGTTGGATTGTCGAGGGATTATCTGCGGAGCTTCTATTGTTAAAAATGACGTAATTTTTGCCACCATAAGTACCAAAAAACAAATCAAGCCAACCGTCATTATTAATATCGGCAAAGCTTACTAAAAAGGTATTTGTTTCAATATTTTTGGGTAAATGAAGTGTAGTACGTAAGAATTCGCCTCCAGTGTTTGTATACAGCGCTGGTCCGTCAGGCGTGGCAAATACCAGGTCAGGGTAATTGTCATTGTTGAAGTCCCCGGAAGCGATACCTCTACCGTATTTAAAGGGCTCATAGAAATCTGATAAGAAAAAACCGGATTGTAATGAAATACCCATTGATGCTGCATTTACGCGCTTAAATATGGGTTTACGCTGTGGTTGATCAATTCGCGCACTGCCTTTGCTCTTGGAGCGTAAATCTATGGATGATATGCTTATGTTATCTTGAGTGTGAATTTCTTCCCATTGCTTGTTTGGCTGGGCCACAGGCGTTTTCGACGCCTTATTTGTGAGAATGCTTTCAGTATGTTGTGAAAGTGCTTGCGCTACAATCTCGCCATTTGTAGCGGCTAATGTAAATTGAACACGTTCAACCTCATACAGTGATCGTATCTTGTTAAGTACGATTGTTTTTTTGCAGGTGTTTTTGATATCAGTTAGAACAATACGCTCGCATTGCGGTATGTTTTTGGCCTTTATCGCGAACTGACTGGTTAATTGAGAAAAACATAACATTTGCTTTGTTTGATTAGTAAGGCTGTTACACGCTAAAGCGTCGATCTCTTTTTTGTTGGTGTTGGGTATGTTTGATATTGCCGATGCTTCAAATACACATTCGTTCTGTAGCATTGCATCATTTAATAACGCGCATTCAGTTTCGGCGATTGATTGAATGTTGGGTGTAGTTTTTTGATGGGTTTTGTCGATGTGAGTATCGACGTGAGTATCAATGTCACGTGTTAGTTCGGATACGGTATTTGTTGCTGATAAAATCGAGGATTGGCTGTATTGCTCTGCGATAAGCCCAGAAATACAACTTACGACAATGACCCCGGAAAACATTGCTAAGCTAAGTTTTGCAGACACATTTTTAGCAATAACCATGGCAGGGTAAATGCTGAAAACGCCTAAAGAGAAGAGCAAAGCCATACTTAATCCAACAGGGAAACCTGCTGCTAGCAAAGAGGTGACAATGATGATGTCAAAGGCGATGGGTACGGGTAAAAATGCTCCGATGATACTGACGATTATAAGGGCCAATAGGGAGTTTTGTAATTCCGCGATGGACGTGAAAGAAATGCTTTCAATAACGATAGCACCGAGCAACCCCGCGAGAATCATAAGCGGTAAAGTTGCCTTTACGATCGACCATAAATTGTGTGCAAATTTTGTTGAAACAAACGTGATTGCTTGAATCCAACTCGTTGATGGTAACTCACATTCTTCGATATTATCGTCGTTACTTAAGGGGTGGTTGGGGATTTTTTTCTGTAAATTATCGGCTTTTATATGGCTATCAATGGATTGTGTGGTGAAACGATTTACTAAGAATGGAATGATGAGTAATACAAAAACAAAGACGCCGATTAATTTAATGACAGCCAAATGAAATGGCAGTAAGGAAAATGTCATCGTCAGGACAAAGATGTTTAAAGTTGGTGAGCTGGTCAGTGTCGCAAGAGCAGTTTCGATTCGGGTGCCTGCTTTGACCATACCGTGGGCAATGGGTGTTGAGCAGTTGGCACATACCCCCAAAGGAACGCCAATTATCATCCCTTTTAGTGAGTTGATAATGTGGAAGCGGGAGGGGGGGAGTTGGGGAAGTAGTCGTAACAGGGTAAAAAATGCGGCCGCAAAAATAAGGCCAAAGGTCATGCCTTTCCAGTTGGTATACCCCCAATTGATAGCAGACTTGGAAACACGTTCAATATAAGGCTGTTCTTGAGATACGGGCAATATTACGTCAAAAGCAATGGCGCTAATGCTTGTGCGTTGTCCCATTTGTGCTTTTGTATCGAGGGCAGGGAAGCGTGATTGTGTCCAGAAGAATAGCGCTATAAGTGCCATTAATGCTACGGCAAGGGATATTTGTCTTTTGTCTACCACAGAGCTCTATGCCTTTTTGTGAGTGAAGTGTGTACAGTGTAAAGTAGCTAGCGTCGTTTGTCTTTGTTTGTAGGAGGAAGGGTGAGAATACGAGATTTGGAGGGACTTGGGCCTAAGAGTGAAATGATGTTAGCTTCGATAGGTGTCGATTCAGTAGATGAATTCAAACGGTCTGATGCCTTTGATATGTATAGGAAACTGAAAGAGGAAAATATTAGCGTTAGCCTTAATATGCTTTACGCAATGTTAGGAGCGCAAGAGGGTGTTGGTTGGCAGGGTATTGCTAGCGATAGAAAAACTGAAATATTGATGCGATTGGATGATATGGGGTTAGCGCCTTAAAATTTGTTGCTCAATGGCGGTAGTGGCAAACGCTATTTTCTCCTCGTAACCAGAGAGTTGCTTCAGGGAATCATGTTTTTGAGATAGGATGCCTAGGCCAAATTTCCCATAGAGTTCCTGTATGGCTTTTTGAAGATAGAAACTCTCTATATCTTTGGGTTTCTTGCCTTTACTTTGACTGTTTTCATTTAGATTATTCTCATTGAAATCATCTTCATTTAAATGATTGCGTTGAATTGATCGAATAAACTCAGCGAGTTCTTGGATACCTTTGTTTTTTGTGGCGCTGGTAAGGAATATATTGTCCTTGGCAGCATTTTCAAAATTGTCTTTAGCGTTGAGTATAATAAGTTTTGATTGCTTTAGGCTGGCTCTGAGCATGTGATAGCTTGTTCTTGCTAAGCGCTCTTCATCACATTTATTGACGACAAAACTATCAGGGATTTCCATTATGCCTGCTTTCATAAACTGTATCTGGTCACCGGCCAAAGGTTGCATTAATAAAAATGTATGGTCGCTCATGTACTGAATATCGATTTCGTTTTGACCAATTCCGACGGTTTCTATGATGATAAGGTCAAATAGGTATCGAAGCAGGCGGGTTGCTTGAAAGGTGTTGTGGGTGATGCCGCCAAGTTCTAGGTTTGATGCTTGGGAGCGAAAGAATAGATTTCTGTTTTTGCTACCGGAGTGCATTCGTGTGCGATCACCAAGGATGGCTCCACCGGAGGATTGGCTTGATGGGTCAATGGCTAGAACGGCGATGCGAAGGTCGTTGTTTTTGGTAAGTGTTTTGCAGAGTTCGGCGATTAGGCTGGATTTTCCGGCCCCTGGGGTTCCTGTGAAACCGATGGTTACGCCTTTTCCGGTAAACATTTTTGGGTTGTTGTTGATGTGGTGGATTATGTCATGACGTTGCTGGGCTGTACCTTCTGAACGGTTTTCAAACAGTGAAATTAGCTTGGCAATAGGCAGTTTTTTGAGTTCTGCTGCTTGGTTTAGCTGGTTTAGTTGATTTTCGTTCAGTGGATTTGTTTGCATGCCGTTTGTTTGATGTTGTAGTTGGTAGGGAACGCCCGATATTGCTTATTGCCTTTCAGAAATCGCAAAATATCGCATCCATGCGTGCTCGACTGCGGCGTCCCTGCCGCAGACGTTTCTGAAAGGCAATAAGCAATACCGGGCTCGTCGCTAGAGTTGTGGTATCTAACAGATGTGCTGTTTGTTAGCTGCCATGTTCGTTATTCTGCGTCGTGGGCTAGGATAATGTCCATGATGCGATTCATTACTTCCATTAGATCATAATCTTTTGGTGTAAAGATCGCACTTACGCCTTTTTCTTTTAATGCTTCAGCGTCAGCTTGAGGAATGATTCCACCCAGTACAACGGGGACCTTTCCTTTAGCGCCTTCAGCATCTAACTCTTCAAATAGTTGATCCATAATTTCATTATGAGAGCCAGATAATAATGAAATCCCGATGACATCCGCATCTTCTTCGATAGCGGATTGAACGATGTCAGTTGCGCTTAAACGAATACCGAAATAGATAACGTCGAAGCCTGCGTGACGCGCTGCTACCGAAATCATTTCTGCGCCGTTGGAGTGGCCGTCTAATCCGGGTTTACCAACAACGATACGAGGGCGGTGGCCGCGAGTATCCATGAAGGTTTTGATTTTTTCACGAACAGTGTCCAGTGTTTCGTTTTCAATCGAAAGTGACTGGCCTTCAACACCGGTTGGTGGGCGGTATTCTCCATAAACGTCACGTAACGTTGCTGTCCACTCACCGGTGGATACGCGGGCTTTAGCGCAGGCGATAGAGGCGAGCATCATGTTGTCGCCCTTGATGGCGGTTTCACGTAATGTCTTCAGACATTCTGCGACTTTGGCATCATCACGGTTTGCTTTGGTTGCTGCTAGTGCGCTAACGGTTTCGGCAGCAGACTCAGGGTCAACCTTAAAAACTCCGCCATCGCTGTCCCTTACCAGCGGTGATTCGATACCGTCCGTCCAACGGTTTTTACCCACAACAATGTGTTCGCCAGAGTTGATTTTACTCATGCGGTCAGCTTGAGAAACCACAAGCTGTGATTTCATGTAGCCGTTCTTAATGGCTTCAACACCACCACCAGCATCCATTATTTTTTGAATTTCTGCGTTGGCTTGCTCTTTAAGGTCGTTAACTTTAGATTCAATAACCGGGGAGCCGTCAAATAAATCGGGGTACTCTAAAAGGTCTGTTTCGTAGGCTAGGATTTGCTGTAAGCGCAAAGACCATTGTTGATCCCAAGGGCGAGGTAGTGATAGCGCCTCATTCCATGCCGGTAGCTGTAGTGCTCGGCAGCGAGCGTCCCGACTAAGGGTCACACCTAAGGTTTCAATCAGAATGCGCCATGCATTATTTTCAGGTTGTTCTTCCGTTAGTCCTAAAGAGTTCACTTGGATACCATAGCGAAAGCGACGATATTTTGGGTTTTTAACTTTGTAGCGTTCAATACAGATCTCATCCCATAGCTGGGTGAATGCGCGCATTTTACACATTTCTTCGATAAAACGCATGCCAGCGTTTACGAAGAAGGATACACGGCCTACACAGCGTTCAAACTCTTCTTCATCAAAGCAGTTACGTTCTTTGATGGCATCAAGTACTGTGATGGCGGTAACCAATGAATACGCTAGCTCTTTAACTGGCGTGGCACCGGCTTCTTGTAAGTGATAAGAACACACGTTGGACGGGTTCCATTTCGGTACGTTCGTTAGGCAGAATTCATACATGTCTACGATCAGTTTGATTGATTCTTCTGGTGGGAAAACATACGTTCCTCGTGCCAGAAACTCTTTGATCAAATCGTTTTGTGTTGTGCCTTGTAGTTTCTCAATGGGAACGCCGCGCTCTTCAGCCAGAGCCACATAAAGCGATAACAACCACATGGAAGTGCCATTGATAGTCATAGACGTGTTAACTTCGGCAATATCAATATTGTCGAACAATATGGCGAAGTCATCCAGCGTATTGATTGGAACCCCGACTTTACCAATTTCAGGCTTGGCTATATCTTCATCGGAGCTGTAACCGCACTGCGTTGCAAGGTCAAAGGCAATGCTTAGGCCCGTTTGACCTTTCGCTAAGTTATTGCGATATAACTCGTTTGATTTGCGAACGTTGGTGTGCCCTGCGTACGTTCGAAATATCCACGGACGATCTTTTGTGGCGTTGCCATCTTTATCAGTAATCTGATGTTTTTGAGGTTCGGTCATCGTGTTAGTCCTAGTGGTATCCAGTTATGCCTGACGCTTTTTAATGATAAGGCGACGTTCAATTTCAAAAATCTTATCGGTGATTTTTTCTTTGCCAAGGGCTTTTTTGTTGTTCTCTTTGATAAACAAATCTGTGCCGTGTTTTTCTAATGCAGCAGCAGCGGTTAGGTTCTTAACACCAATAAATTGAATGGTGATAATGCTAGCCACATCCGATAATTCAGCGGGAGCATCTTCAACCTTTAATATGCGAGAAAGAGACGATACCGTGTCACCAGCGATAGCAGGTTGTGTGTGGTAGCCTTCAGTAAAGCCAAGCTCCCAAACGGTATTTTCTGTAATGTCTCGGCTGGCTAAGCCTTCTAACCATGCGAAAACTAATCCACCGTATACAATAGGGTTGCCACTCATTTTACCGCTTAAGCTTTGGCTAAATACTTGATCGTAGTGAAGAGGGTGCGTATTACCTACTTGGTAGGTAAGGGCGAAGTGTTCTTCAGTAATAGTACGACCATTGTTATGAACAACGATGTCACCAGCAGAAAAGTCTTCTGCATAGGTGTTCCACCCAGTAACGCTTGCGGGTACGTTACGTAGCGCAATGGCTAAACCATTGGGTAATGCAACCGAGGCATCATCTTGCCAAGGGAATTCAGGAGACTCACCTTTAGGCAGTGGTGTTGTTGGTAACCGATCTCCGCGATAAGCAACCATGAGTTTACGTTCGTATTGCAGTACGACTTTATCGTTTTGGTTGACACCTAATGTGCGAATCGTGGCAATGCCCGGTTTATCAGCGCCACGTTCTTTTCTATCAATCACCTTGGTCATGGCACGAATAGTATCACCAGCATAAACCGGCGCTAAAAACTGCGCATCGTAATAACCCAGGTTGGCGATAACTTTCTCTGAATCGTTTTGAACACCTAAAGACAAAATAACGTTAAACACCATTTGTGATGAAGCAGGGATACCATCAAAACCATGAACCTTCGCATACTCAAGGTCCAAGTGAAGCGGATTACACTGCATAAAGGTGCGCGAGAAATTGTCGATTTGTGCTTGTGTGAAAGTATATCCTCGAGGATGAACAAAAACCTGACCAGGTACATATTCTTCTAAGAAACGACCGTATTGCGGGTGGCGCACATTGTCTAACGTGGCTTCAGCATTAGGTGCAATTTCTTGTTGTGCTTCGAACTTAATTGTCATGGTTTCTGTGTTCCATTCTTGGAGAATATTAAAAATAAGAGTTGTACGTTGCATCATTGATTTGAGGGTTATTCGCTATTCAGGGGATCTAAAAATCCTGCTATGAGCACAGTGTTTGGCTCTCTATTTAAGAAATTTCTGAGGCAAGGACGCCGAAGAAAGCATACATGGATGTACTTGCTGTGATTTCTTAAATAGAGAGCCAAACACTGTGCGGGTCTAGTAGATCCGCTGAATTGGCTCTATTGAGAACAAACCTGCTATTCAGCACCCTCAACAAGTGCCCTGGCAATAACCTTAATCGCCAATGTTTCTTCCGCACCTTCAAAGATCGACAGTACACGAGAATCGATAAAGAGCCGGCTCACAGCACTTTCTTCGGCATAACCCATACCACCATGAATTTGCATGGCTTCGCGGCATAACCACTCAGAAGATTTACACGAATATAACTTAACAAGGCTAGCTTCCATCTGTCCCTTACCTTCATCCATTAAACGAGCAACGTGATAGGTGAATTGACGAGATACAGAAAGCAACATCGCCATACGGGCGATCTTGAAAAGTGTTAATTGGTAATCGGCGATGGGCTTGTCAAATACAACACGATCTTGAGCGTAAGACAGTGCTTTTTCAAACGCAGCTTGCATTACCCCGGTTGCACGCGCTGCAGTCTGAATTCGACCGCCAGCAAAACCCGCCATTGCGTAATAGAAACCTTTGCCAACACCTGCTTCTTCGCCAATAACATGGCTGTCAGGAACAAATATATTGTCATAGAAAACAGTGTAAGAATGCATGCCGCGATAGCCGATAGTGGGAATGGCCTTTCCCGTTAAACGACCGCCAGTTTCCTGAGCATAATCAAACTCATGACCGTCAGTGGTGTCTTTCTCAACCAAGAACATGGTTAACCCTCGGTGACCAGCATCCGGCGATGAATCGGTACGAGCCAGCGTCATTAGGACACCGGCTTTACCTGCAAACGTGCACCAGGTTTTTTCACCGTTAAGCAACCAACCCCCATCGGTTTTAGTCGCCTTTAGTGCCATTTTAGCAACGTCAGAACCGAAGTTAGGCTCAGTTACGGCAACAGCACACAAGGGTTCACCAACCGCTAGTTTGGGTAACCAATGCTGCTTCTGTGCTTCGGTTCCGCCTTTAAGGATTGCACGAGACAATATCTCTGGACGCGTAATCAAGCTACCAGCACCCCCTAATGAACCACGAGAAAGCTCTTCGGTAACCACGATCATGCCAAGGTTATCTTCTTGGTCATCAGGCTGGATGCCGCCATACTGCATAGGGATTGATAAACCAAAGCAGCCCAGCTCAACCAAAGGCTTAAGAATCTCATCAGGAATAATAAGATCTTTGGTGTGAATTTCTTCAGCAAGAGGCATAACAACATCTTCAGCAAATTGCTTGAAGCTGTCTTGCATCATGGTTTTTTCTTCGTC